>NZ_CP094380.1:3259300-3609901 GCF_022809775.1 Pseudodesulfovibrio tunisiensis | reverse complement strand
GACAAAATGAACGGCTTGCAGTAATATACTGCAAGCTGTTTTTCTTTTGGTAATATATAGTGGTAATACTGGAAGGATTGCCTTCTGCTTTGCTTCGCCCTTCCCTTCTTTTTTTCATTCCTCGCAGTATGCTCCTTTTTCTCTCGGGATGCCCATGCAAATTGTTTCCGGCAATTTCTTGGGACTATTGACGACAGGTTATACACTCCCGTCGTTACAACCAGGAGTTCTCAATGACGTTGCAAATGCAGCGGAATATGAATGGGCCGACCCGCAGGAAGTTGTCCTACATAGATCCGGAAGGCAAGGGGTATTGTATCATGCTTTTGCTTTCTATGAAAAAGGATATCGAATGACGATTTCCAATAAGAGAGTGTTTTGGAGAGGTTACGAGAGTCGAAGCTTTTTTTGAAGGATCTGGACGTTTTTGTGATTTGAGCGGGTTGTTTTTCCAAAAGATTAAATTTCAAACAGGGTCGGGCAGTTTTTAAGGTGCTGTTCCCGATTCTGCCACATGTTTTGAAGGATTTGCTGATTTTTCCGAAGTCGAATTTTGGTGGGTTTGACGTTGTTTAAAACCATTTTTTCATAAGGAGTTAGCCTCTGCGAGGCTAAATTCAATGGTGTAGTTATTTTGAAAACAGGGTTCAGAGATTATGTATATTTTAATTCAATAAAGTTTAATAACCGTTCTGTTTTTAGCCGTTTGAGGCTGTATACGGTATTGATTTCACAGACTGTGTATTCGGGGGAAAGTCTAATTTTGAATCAATAGATGATGGTAAATGTAAATTTCATTTTTTTAATTGTATAATTTCAAATAGTGGTATTGATGTTATTGGATGTAATCCAAAAAAATTGATTCTTATAAATCAATATGATATTACCAACAATTATTTCATAAACTCTCTTTGTGGAAAAAAATGGCTGCATCGAGGCTTGTACAGAAGGTAGGAAAATTTGCTTCAGCCTACGCGCGATTTCTATCAGCGCATGAAGGCTAAGTACAAGGGCGGAGAACAATGAATATGAGGCTTCCAAGTGGCATATTGCCGAGAAGGAGGCTCAGCTCAAACTGCTGGGCGAGAAGCAAAGGACTGGTCGCTTTGTCCTTGGACGCAGGAGCAAGCGGCGAAGATCAGGAATATTTTCAGTGGGGAAGACGTACAGTGGATCGTGAAGGCTTGGCGGCAAGGGCTTCAGAGTTCCTGACCTGTTTTGTTCTTTGGCTGTACAAGGTGTCCAGCGGGTTCGGGGAAAAACTACTGTTCGTGGATTTGCTGGCTTTTGCTGCTTTTTGGTGCTGCCTTACTTCTTCCCGGGGACATGCGGGAATACATTCCCTTGATGCAAGCGAATATTGCGAACGCATCCTCTGTCTTGAAAATCTTTCGAAATGGCCGGGTGGCAACTATTCATAACCATTCAGGCCGCCCTGTTTGCCTTTGCCCAGCGAAATCGATTCCGAAGTTAGGCATCCGTGCCGGAGGAGGCAACGCAGCCGGATATCAGGCCTTCGACGTTGCATACCTCTCCCTCCCTCAGGCGCAGGGCCGTGGGGCAGCCGGTCATGGCAGCGTCCTTTGCGGGAGCCGGGATACTGGCGACAGATTTCCCGGCTTGCAGTCGTGGATGGAACAGACGCGACGACCGTCCTCGAGCGTGGTGAGGCAGGGGAGGTCTTCGTGCTAGAGGTCCGTGCCTGGACGGACCCAGATGCGGTAGGAACCGTCGGGCTTCCGCCCCACCCATTCCAGAATGTCGGTACGCCCACGCTCACGCCACAGCGCCATCCTCTTCAGTATAATCCCGATGATAATCCAGCACGGAACAACATCTGCCGCACTGGATGCAGACAAAGTCTGCGTGCCCGTGGGAACCCTTATGCCGAGCCGCCCGCTTCCGGCCCGGTGCCCGTATGCGCCTTGCACCAAAACACCGCGGAACCTATCCGCGCCAAAGGCTTCCGGATCGGGATCAGCTTCAATTCAACAGCTTGCGCGCTGCGGTACTGCTGTCGTGCAGACTTCAGGCTTGGAAACACCCAGATCAGCGCGTTTCTCAGACTGTTCGGGCTGGCCGATACTGGTAAAATCGATGTACAAAATGAACGGCTTGCAGTAATATACTGCAAGCCGTTTTTCTTTTGGCAATACAAAGTGGTAATACGCTGGAAGGATTGCTTTCCGCTTTGCTTCGCCCTTTCCTCGTTTTTTCATTCCTCGCAGTATGCCCTTTTTGCTCTGCGGGATGCCCACGAAAATGTGTGTTTCCATCTGCAATTTCGAGATTATTGACGACAGGTTATACAATTCGTCGATACAAATCCTCAGGAGTTCTCAATGACGTGGTGCGTAAATGCGTGGAATATGAATTTGGCCGACCCGCAGGAAGTTGTCTACACCGATCCGGAAGGCAAGGGGTATTGTGTGTTTCATGCACCGCTCTATGAAAAAAAGGATATCGAATGACGATTTCACTAAGAGAGTGTTTGAGAGGTTGCGAGAGTCGAAGCTTTTTGAAGGATCTGGACGTTTTTGTGATTTGAGCGGGGTTGTTTTTCCGCAAGAGATTAAATTTCAACAGGTCGGGCAGTTTCCAAAGGTTCGGTTTAATTCTGCGTGTTTTGGAAGGATTTGCTGATTTTTCCGAAGTCGATTTTGGTGGGTTTGCGTTGTTTAAAGAAACCATTTTTTCACAAGGAGCTAGCCTCTCGAGGCTAAATTCAATGGTGTAGTATATTTTGGGAAAACAGAATTCAGAGATTATGTATATTTTAATTCAATAAAGTTTAATAACCGTTCTGTTTTTAGCTGTGTTGAAGCTTTATATGGTATTGCTCTACAGACTGTGTATTCGGGGGAAAGTCTAATTTTGAATCAATAGATGATTTTGTAAATGTAAATTTATTTTTTTTAATTGTATAATTTCAAATAGTGGTATTGATGTTATTGGATGTAATCTAAAAACAATTGATTTTATAAATCAATATGATATTACAAACATTCATTTCATAAACTTCCATGGGAAAAAAATGGCTGCATCGAGGCTTGTACAGAAGGTAAGAAAGATTTGCTTCAGCCTACGCGCGATTTCTATCAGCGCATGAAGGCCAAGTACAAGGCGGAGGACAATGAATAAGGAGGCTTCCAAGTGGCATATTGCCGAGAAGGAGGCTCAGCTCGTACTGCTGTGGCGAGAAGCAAAGGACTGGTCGCTTTGTCCTTGGACGCAGGAGCAAGGCGAAGATCAGGAATATTTTCAGTGGGAAGACGTACGAAGTGGATCGCGATGGCTTGGCGGCAAGGCTTCAGAGTTCCTGACCTGTTTTGTTCTTTGGCTGTACAAGGTGTCCAGCGGGTTCGGGGAAAAGCCCGTTCGTGGATTGTGCTGGCTTTTGCTGCTTTTGGTACTGCCTACTTCTTCCCGGGGGACATGCGGGAATACATTCCCTTGATGCAACGGAATATTGCGAACGCATCCTCTGTCTTGAAATCTTTCGAAATGGCCGGGTGGCAACTCCTCATAACCATTCAGGCCGCCCTGTTTGCCTTTGCCCTGCGAAATCGATTCCGAAGATAGGCATCCGTGCCGGAGAGGCAACGCAGCCGGATATCAGGCCTCGACGTTGCATACCTCTCCCCCCTAGGCGCAGGGCCGTGGGGCAGCCGGTCATGGCAGTGTGTTTGCGGGAGCCGGGATACTGGCGACAGATTTCCGGCTTGCAGTCGTGGATGGAAGACGCGACGATCGTCCTCGAGCGTGGTGAGCCAGGGGCAGGTCTCGGCGCTGGTCCGTGCCCGGACGGACCCAGATGCGGTAGGAACCGTCGGGCTTCCGCCCCACCCATTCCAGAATGTCGGTACGCCTGCGTTCGCGCTACAGCGCTACATCCTCTTCAGTACAATCCCGATGATAATCCAGCACGGAACAACATCTGCCGCACTGGATGCAGACAAAGTCCCGCATGCCCGTGGGAACCCATATGCCGAGCCGCCCTTCCGGCCCGGTGCCCGTATGCGTCTGCACCAAAACACCACGGAACATATCCGCGCCAAGGCTTCCGGATCGGGATCAGCTTCTTCAACAGCTTGCGCACGGTACTGCTGTTTATGGAGCTTCAGGCACGGAAACACCCAGAACAGCGCACAACCTCGAACTGTTCGGGCTGCGGCCCATACTGGGAAAAATCGATGCACACGGCTTCAACGGCTTCCGACGGGGTCAGGAAAATTGGGGGTATTCCTGTTCCATATTCAGCTCCTCTGCCTTTATAGGCCTGCTTCCATTGGAACACTATCCACGATTAGTCAAACGTGATTCGGGATATCCCTTTCGGGATTGAAATTCCCTTGCCCACTTCCACGGCTTGGCCCAGGGTGGCACAAATGAAAATCTGTAACGGAAAAACGGTCATGATCACCCAGAAACTGGATCTTCGACGCGATTTTCATCCCGACGACAAGTTGGTGGCTGGCGGAACGGCTCAAACGGTTCGAATTGCCCGCCATGATCGTCCAGTTCACCGCCCTCGTGCTCATGGCCTTGTCACAACCATCATGGCCCCGTTCGGTCTGAAATGGGCCATCCATACCGGGTGTGTATAATAAACTCTTGCGCATCGCACCTGGGACCAGCCGTGACCGAACGGTTGCGCCCGCTTTTAGCTTGACATTCAAAAAATACACAATCTAATTTTTGATCTTCAAACAATAAGGAGATCAAATGTTTTCCGACACCCTGTTCCTCAGTGGCCCTGCAATCATCGCTCACACTCGGGCTGGTGCATAGGTGAACTCTCCTGCGGGTGTTCCGGCTGGTTCTGGCTCCGTTCGTGGCCGGGGACAAAAGCGTGCCGTCGCGTGTTCGGCCTGACCTCCGCATTCATACTCGGCACCTCGCTGGCCGTTTCGCCATCGGCTTTGCACTGGGGTCACTCTCCGCCACCCTGCCTCCGCAGGCCCGATACATCACGGACACGCTCACCGCAGCCATCATCATCGTGCTGGGTGCCATACTGATCTTCCGCCCGCACCTCCTGCACAGTCACGACCACGAGCATGACCATACGGATCACGATCACGAACACCATCATCGCGAGCATGGTTGCGACTGCCATGTACACGGTGACAAAATGAACGGCTTGCAGTAATATACTGCAAGCCGTTTTTCTTTTGGTAATACAAAGTGGTAATACGCTGGAAGGATTGCCTTCCGCTTTGCTTCGCCCTTCCTCGTTTTTTCATTCCTCGCAGTATGCCCTTTTTGCTCTGCGGGATGCCCACGAAAAATGTGTTTCCATCTGCAATTTCTTGAGACTATTGACGACAGGTTATACACTCCGTCGATACAAATCCTCAGGAGTTCTCAATGACGTGTTGCAAATGCGCGGAATATGAATGGGCCGACCCGCAGGAAGTTGTCTACACCGATCCGGAAGGCAAGGGGTATTGTGTGTTTCATGCACCGCTCTATGAAAAAAGGATATCGAATGACGATTTCAATAAGAGAGTGTTTGAGAGGTTGCGAGAGTCGAAGCTTTTTGAAGGATCTGGACGTTTTTGTGATTTGAGCGGGGTTGTTTTTCCGCAAGAGATTAAATTTCAACAGGTCGGGCAGTTTCCAAAGGTTCGGTTTAATTCTGCGTGTTTTGAAGGATTTGCTGATTTTTCCGAAGTCGATTTTGGTGGGTTTGCGTTGTTTAAAGAAACCATTTTTTCACAAGGAGCTAGCCTCTCTGAGGCTAAATTCAATGGTGTAGCATATTTTGGGAAAACAGAACTAGAGATTATGTATATTTTAACTTAACAAAGTCGACAACCGTTCTGTTTTTAGCCGTGTTGAAGCTGTATTATTTGCATTGATTTCACAGAGACTGTGTATTCTGGGAAAGTCTAATTTTGAATCAATAGATGATGGTAAAAATGTAAATTTCATTCTTTATTGTATAATTTCAAATAGTGGTATTGATGTTATTGGATGTAATCCAAAACAATTGATTTTATAAATCAATATGATATTACAAACATTCATTTCATAAACTTCCATAAAAAATACATCGAGGCTTATACAGAAGGTAAGAAAGATTTGCTTCAGCCTACGCGCGATTTCTATCAGCGTACGAAGGCCAGACCATGGCGGGAGAACAATGAATATGAGGTTTCCAAGGTATATTGCCGAGAAGGAGGCTCAGCTCAAACTGCTGTGGCGAGAAGCAAAGGAGGTCGCTTTGTCCTGACGCAGGAGCAAGTGGAAGATCAGGAATATTTTCGGGAGGAGACGTAGAAGTGGATCGCGATGGCTTGGCGGCAAGGCTTCAGAGTTCTGGACCACGATTTTGGTTATTGGCTGTACAAGGCGTCCAGCGGGTCGGGGAAAATTGTTTGTGGATTGTGTGTGGCATTTTTGGCTGCTTTTGGACTGCCCCATTTCTTCTCGGGGGATATGCGGGAATACATTCCCTTGAGGAACGGAATATTGCGAACGCATCCTCTGTCTTGGAATCTGAAATGGCGGGGTGGCAACTCCTCATAACCATTCAGGCCGCCCTGTTTGCCTTTTGCCCTGCGAAATCGATTCCAAGATAGGCATCCGTGCCGGAGAGGCAACGCAGCCGGATATCAGGCCTCGACGTTGCATACCTCTCCCTCCCTCAGGCGCAGGGCCGTGGGGCAGCCGGTCATGGCAGCGTGTTTGCGGGAGCCGGGATACTGGCGACAGATTTCCGGCTTGTAGTCGTGGATGGAACAGACGCGACGACCGTCCTTCGAGCGTGGTGTAGCCAGGGGCAGTGTCTCGGCAAGCAGGGTCCGTGCCCGGACGGACCCAGATGCGGGTAGGAACCGTCGGGCTTCCGCCCCACCCACTCCGGAAGGTCGGTACGGCAGCGCTTCGCGCCAGCTGCGCCACATCCTCTTCAGTACAATCCCGAGGATAATCCAGCACGGAACAACATCTGCCGCACTGGGGGCAGACAGAAGTCCTGCATGCCGTGGGAACCCATATGCCGAGCCGCCCTTCCGGCCCGGTGCCGTATGCGCCTTGCACCAAAACACCACGGAACATATCCGCGCCAAGGTTTTCCGGATCGGGATCAGCTTCTTAAAGCTTGCGCAGGTACTGCTGTCGTACGGAGCTTCAGGCACGGAAACACCCAGAACAGCGCACAATTCCTCGAACTGTTCGGGCTGGGGCCATACTGGGGTAAATCGATGCACACGGTTTTAACGGCTTCCGACGGGGTCAGGAAAATGCGTGATTCCTGTTCCATATTCAGCCCTTGCCTTTTACAGGCCTGCTTCCATTGGAACACATATCCACGATTAGTCAAACGTGATTCGGGATATCCCTTTCGGGATTGAAAACTCTTTGCCCACCACGGTCTTGGCCCAGGTGGGCACAATCGGAAAAACTGTAATGGAAAAAACGGTCATGATCACCCAGAAACCGATCTTCGACGCGATTCTCATCCTTGACGACAAGCTGGGTCTGGCGGAACGGTCTAACGGTTCGAATTGCCCGCCGTGATCGTCCAGTTCACCGCCCTCGTGCTCATGGCCTTTGTCACAACCATCATGGCCCCGCTCGGTCGGAAATGGGTTATCCATACCGGGTGCAAGTATGACAAACTCTTGCGCATCTGCACCCGGGACCAGCCGCGACCGAACGGTTGCGCCCGCATTTTAGCTTCCACCATTCGAAATACACAAATTCTAATTCTTTTTGATCTTCAAACAATAAGGAGATCAAAATGTTTTCCGACACTTCGTTCCTCGTGGCCCTGCAATCATCGCTCACACTGGCTGGTGCATGGCGTGAACCCCGCGGGCACTCCTGGCTGGTTCTGGCTCCGTTCGTGTCGAGAGACAAAGCGGGTCGTCGCGTGTCTGGCCTGACCTCCGCATTCATACCGGCACTGGGCTGTTCGCCATCGGCTTTGCACTGGGGTCACTCTCCGCCACCCTGCCTCAGACAAAATGAACGGCTTGCAGTAATATACTGCAAGCCGTTTTTCTTTTGGTAATACAAAGTGGTAATACGCTGGAAGGATTGCCTTCCGCTTTGCTTCGCCCTTCCTCGTTTTTTCATTCCTCGCAGTATGCCCTTTTTGCTCTGCGGGATGCCCACGAAAAATGTGTTTCCATCTGCAATTTCTTGAGACTATTGACGACAGGTTATACACTCCGTCGATACAAATCCTCAGGAGTTCTCAATGACGTGTTGCAAATGCGCGGAATATGAATGGGCCGACCCGCAGGAAGTTGTCTACACCGATCCGGAAGGCAAGGGGTATTGTGTGTTTCATGCACCGCTCTATGAAAAAAGGATATCGAATGACGATTTCAATAAGAGAGTGTTTGAGAGGTTGCGAGAGTCGAAGCTTTTTGAAGGATCTGGACGTTTTTGTGATTTGAGCGGGGTTGTTTTTCCGCAAGAGATTAAATTTCAACAGGTCGGGCAGTTTCCAAAGGTTCGGTTTAATTCTGCGTGTTTTGAAGGATTTGCTGATTTTTCCGAAGTCGATTTTGGTGGGTTTGCGTTGTTTAAAGAAACCATTTTTTCACAAGGAGCTAGCCTCTCTGAGGCTAAATTCAATGGTGTAGCATATTTTGGGAAAACAGAATTCAGAGATTATGTATATTTTAATTCAATAAAGTTTAATAACCGTTCTGTTTTTAGCCGTGTTGAAGCTGTATACGGTATTGATTTCACAGACTGTGTATTCGGGGGAAAGTCTAATTTTGAATCAATAGATGATGGTAAATGTAAATTTCATTTTTTTAATTGTATAATTTCAAATAGTGGTATTGATGTTATTGGATGTAATCCAAAAACAATTGATTTTATAAATCAATATGATATTACAAACATTCATTTCATAAACTCTCCATGGGAAAAAAATGGCTGCATCGAGGCTTGTACAGAAGGTAAGAAAGATTTGCTTCAGCCTACGCGCGATTTCTATCAGCGCATGAAGGCCAAGTACAAGGCGGAGAACAATGAATATGAGGCTTCCAAGTGGCATATTGCCGAGAAGGAGGCTCAGCTCAAACTGCTGTGGCGAGAAGCAAAGGACTGGTCGCTTTGTCCTTGGACGCAGGAGCAAGGCGAAGATCAGGAATATTTTCAGTGGGAAGACGTACGAAGTGGATCGCGATGGCTTGGCGGCAAGGCTTCAGAGTTCCTGACCTGTTTTGTTCTTTGGCTGTACAAGGTGTCCAGCGGGTTCGGGGAAAAGCCTGTTCGTGGATTGTGCTGGCTTTTGCTGCTTTTGGTACTGCCTTACTTCTTCCCGGGGGACATGCGGGAATACATTCCCTTGATGCAACGGAATATTGCGAACGCATCCTCTGTCTTGAAATCTTTCGAAATGGCCGGGTGGCAACTCCTCATAACCATTCAGGCCGCCCTGTTTGCCTTTGCCCTGCGAAATCGATTCCGAAGATAGGCATCCGTGCCGGAGAGGCAACGCAGCCGGATATCAGGCCTCGACGTTGCATACCTCTCCCTCCCTCAGGCGCAGGGCCGTGGGGCAGCCGGTCATGGCAGCGTGTTTGCGGGAGCCGGGATACTGGCGACAGATTTCCGGCTTGCAGTCGTGGATGGAACAGACGCGACGACCGTCCTCGAGCGTGGTGAGCCAGGGGCAGGTCTCGGCAAGCAGGTCCGTGCCCGGACGGACCCAGATGCGGTAGGAACCGTCGGGCTTCCGCCCCACCCATTCCAGAATGTCGGTACGCCCGCGCTCGCGCCACAGCGCCACATCCTCTTCAGTACAATCCCGATGATAATCCAGCACGGAACAACATCTGCCGCACTGGATGCAGACAAAGTCCCGCATGCCCGTGGGAACCCATATGCCGAGCCGCCCTTCCGGCCCGGTGCCCGTATGCGCCTTGCACCAAAACACCACGGAACATATCCGCGCCAAGGCTTCCGGATCGGGATCAGCTTCTTTCAACAGCTTGCGCACGGTACTGCTGTCGTACGGAGCTTCAGGCACGGAAACACCCAGAACAGCGCACAATTCCTCGAACTGTTCGGGCTGCGGCCCATACTGGGAAAAATCGATGCACACGGCTTCAACGGCTTCCGACGGGGTCAGGAAAATGCGTGATTCCTGTTCCATATTCAGCTCCTTGCCTTTTACAGGCCTGCTTCCATTGGAACACATATCCACGATTAGTCAAACGTGATTCGGGATATCCCTTTCGGGATTGAAAACCCCTTGCCCACTTCCACGGCTTGGCCCAGGGTGGCACAAATCGGAAAATCCGTAACGGAAAAAACGGTCATGATCACCCAGAAACTGATCTTCGACGCGATTCTCATCCTGACGACAAGCTGGTGTCTGGCGGAACGGCTCAAACGGTTCGAATTGCCCGCCATGATCGTCCAGTTCACCGCCCTCGTGCTCATGGCCTTTGTCACAACCATCATGGCCCCGTTCGGTCTGAAATGGGCCATCCATACCGGGTGCAAGTATGACAAACTCTTGCGCATCTGCACCCGGGACCAGCCGTGACCGAACGGTTGCGCCCGCATTTTAGCTTGACATTCAAAATACACAATTCTAATTCTTTTTGATCTTCAAACAATAAGGAGATCAAATGTTTTCCGACACCCTGTTCCTCGTGGCCCTGCAATCATCGCTCACACTCGGGCTGGTGCATGGCGTGAACCCCTGCGGGCACTCCTGGCTGGTTCTGGCTCCGTTCGTGGCCGGAGACAAAAGCGGCCGTCGCGTGTTCGGCCTGACCTCCGCATTCATACTCGGCACCTCGCTGGGCTGCCTCGCCATCGGCTTTGCACTGGGGTCACTCTCCGCCACCCTGCCTCCGCAGGCCCGATACATCACGGACACGCTCACCGCAGCCATCATCATCGTGCTGGGTGCCATACTGATCTTCCGCCCGCACCTCCTGCACAGTCACGACCACGAGCATGACCATACGGATCACGATCACGAACACCATCATCGCGAGCATGGTTGCGACTGCCATGTACACGGTCCGACAGCCAAACGGTCCACCATGTGGGGGCTCGGCACACTTGGGTTCGTGAACATGATCGTGCCCTGCCCCACCGTGGCCATCATGTATTCCTATGCCCTCGAATCGGGCAGCGCGACCAAGGCGATGTCGGTCTTTGCCATCTATGCCGCAGGCACGGCCGTGGCGCTCGGCGGCGTCATCTTCGCCATCTACAAGGTAACAGGGCTGCTGCGAAAGATGCAGCATCCGTGGATCGAACCGGCCATCATGCGCACCGTGGGCGTCATGACCATCCTGTTCGGCACCTATTCCCTGTACACGGATTTCGTTGCCTGATAGCAGGAGTACCTCATGACAAGAAATGCCGAACTCACACAACTCATCGTCGAATTCTATGAAAAGCTGTCATCATGGGAACACTGCGTGGTCCGCGATCAGGGCTTCACGCTGCCCCAGATTCACACGCTGGAAATCCTTGGCACGCACGAACAGTTGCGCATGAAGGAACTGGCCGAGCGCATGGGCGTGACCACGGGCTCGCTCACGGTCATGGTGGACCGGCTGGAAAAGGCCGGACTCGTTCGCCGCCGCCCGCACGAATCCGACCGGCGATCCATCATGGTGGAACTCACCGACACCGGCCGAGACCTGTTCCGGGAGCATGACGAACTCCATTTGCAACTCACTCGGGACATCACCTCCAAGCTCTCGGATTCGGAACGCGACGAGCTCGCACGAATGCTGCGCGCCATGAATTCGGAGTTTTAAGGCCTTCGGCGACCCTCCCGGGGGGCTGGGCGCTGCCCAGACCTGCAAGGGGACGGACATCCCCTTGACCCCATTCTGTTTTCGGGAAATCGAGCAGCCTGATGAATGCCCTGCCGGGACATTCCTCAGGCTGCTCGATTTCCCGAAAACGGGTGGTCCCAAGGATACACTTCCTCTTTTTCCATTGACCGATTTCCCCTGAATCCTGTCCCTCGACAGGGCAAGTCCGGCTGTCCCGCAACCAACTACGCCGCCAAACGGGGAAAACTGGTTCCCGCATCCTCACAGGCGGCGTAGAACCAGAAAGTTTTGAAGAGTCACGAGAAACTTTTTCAAAAGTTTCTCGTGCCGCCGGAGGCAAAGACAAAAAGGCCGGGACTCCGTGGAGTCCCGGCCTTTGCTATTGGCAAAGAGGTTCAGGCTAGGAAGCCTTGGGAAGCGGCTTGCCCACGAACCGGACCAGAGCCGCGGTGGCAACGAGGCCCACAGGCAGGGTGACGTAGGCAGGCATTCCCAATCCTGCCGGAATGTAACCGAAGATGATGGCCACGCCCGCCACGCCGATGGCGTAGAAGAGCTGCGTCCTGACGTGGTCGATGTGATCGCATGCCGACCCCATCGAAGACAGGATGGTGGTATCCGAAATCGGAGAGCAGTGGTCGCCGAAGATGGCACCGGTGAGCACCGCGCCCACGTTCAGCAGGACGTAGTTCGGATCGGCCTGCAGAGCAAAGGACAGGGGAATGGCCAGAGGCATGAGAATGCCCATGGTGCCGTAGGACGTGCCGGTCGCAAACGAGATGATGGAGCCCAGAATGAAGATGATGGTGGGCAGCAGGAACGGCGGCAGCGCGTCGGACAGCACGTTGACCAGATAGGCCGCAGTGCCCAGCTCCTTGATGATGCCGGACAGGGACCAGGCCAGCAGCAGAATGACGGCGGTGATGTTCATGGACTTCACGCCCGTGACCCAGGTTTCGATGGCGTCCTTGATGGGCATGACCTTCTTGAAGATGGCCATGAAGATCGCCACGAGGCTGGCCACCAGAGCGGCCTGGAACAGAACCACGGAAGCGTCGGACGCGCCGAAGCATTCGCGCATGGCCGTGAAGCTCATGGGCGAGGAGTGGATCAGGTCCAGCAGGGCCTGATCTTCAATCGCATGGTAGCCATTGAAGTAGAAGCCGAGAAAGGCCGTCACGATCAAGGTGCCGATGGGAATGATGGCGCTCCAGATGCTGGGCACCACATGGGATTCGGGCTCGAGGCCGGAAGCCTCCTCCGAGGCCATGGGCGTGGAGCCGTCAGCCACGAGCTTGCCCTCGGTGCGTGCGCGGACCTCGGCCTGCCGCATGGGGCCGAACTCGCGCAGAAACAGGATGGTGAACACAACAAAGGCCAGAATGAAAATGTTGTAGAAGCGGAACGGAATGGTTTCCACGAATATGCCATAGGCGTTGGCCTTGATCCCGATCATCTGGTAGCCGTCGCGGATCAGACCGACCTCGTAAGCAACCCAGGTGGAAATCAGGGCAATGCCTGCAATGGGAGCGGCTGTGGCGTCGATGATGAAGGCCAGCTTTTCGCGGGAAATCTTCATGCGGTCGGTAACCGGACGCATGATCGGGCCCACGGTCAGGGAGTTGGCGTAGTCATCGAAAAAGATGAACAGCCCCATGACCCAGGTCACGAACTGGGAACTGCGCGGGGTCTTGGCGTGCTTGGCCAATGCGTCGGCAATGGCTCTGGCACCGCCCATCTTGGAAACCAGCGCGATCAGGCCACCAATGGCCAGGCACTGAAGCACGATGCCTGCGTTCCAGCTATCGGCCAGAGAAGCCAGCACCTCGCCGGAAAGACGCAGAAACCCGTCGATTACTGCGGAATAGATATCCCAGCCCTTGAGGTCCAGCATGAAGCAGCCGGAAAACACGCCAAGAAACAGGGACAGCACCACGTTTTTGGTAATGAAGGCGAGAACGATGGCCAGAACAGGCGGAATCAGGGTCAGAACTCCGAACAGTTCGGCGTTTGCCGCCCCCTTGGAAGAATCCGCAGCCAAGGCGGGGGCGGCCAGAAACAGGCCCACGGCGGCGCAGGTCAACAGCAGCGTGAACAGCTTTCTCATGAACAACCTCTCCAAAATGAATTTGTGACATCAATCCCGACCGAAACCCCTTTCGGTCGAAAACGACATTCACCCAGAAAATACAGATAATTGCGGAAGGTCCCCCATAGACCCCGCCAGCATCAGCGCCCATCGTGATGATAGAAAATTCCGAACAAGTCAATCAAAAAATCCGAAGAAGCCGAATTGATCACGGAAAACCTGCATGTTGGGCGAAAAAACGTGCGAATATCGTTCTCCCGTTGTCGTTTTTTCAAAGTGAAGGGGAAAAAGACCGGTTTCCGGCGTTTCGGAGTGGACGCGACTCGTGCCGCCGGGCTAGATTCGGAGCATGAAAATCGGACGATATGCCATCAAGGGACTGCTCGGCAGGGGCGGCATGGGGGTCGTGTACAAGGCGGCCATGCCCGTGACAGGACGCATGGTGGCGCTCAAGGTATGCCGCCCCGCGGAAATCATGGCCGACATCATGGGCATGGACGCAATACGCGACCTGTTCCTGCGCGAGGCCGTGACCATGTCGCGCATCGAACACCCCAACGTGGCGGGCATTCTGGACGTTCACGACGGAAGCGATGACATCGAACCGCATTTCACCATGGAATACTTCTGCGGCAACCTCGGCGTGCTCATGGGCGAGACCTACGAAGTGGAACAGGAATCCCGCAGATTGGGCGTGGAGTTTTCGGTGCATGCGGCCCGTCAGATGCTCGCGGGGCTGGACAGACTGCATTATGAAGACATCGTGCACCGGGACGTGAAGCCCTTCAACGTCATGCTTGCCGGCGACGAATCCGGCATGGGGCAGGTCAAGCTCATCGACTTCGGGCTGTCCAAGCTCCGGGGCGAACGCATGACGCGCCACAAGGGCATGGTGGTGGGATCGCCCTACTACACGGCCCCGGAACAGGAAACCGATCCCGAGGCTGCGGATGCACGCTCCGACCTCTACTCCGTGGGCGTTGCCCTGTACCGCATGCTCACGGGACGGCTGCCGGAACCCCGGGAAGCGGATCGTCCGTCCATCTGCACACGGCATCCCGACCTCGGCTGCGAGTGGGATGACTTTTTCACCTCGGCTCTGGCCCCGGAGCCGGAACGCCGTTTTCCCGACGCCATGACCATGATCCGGGAACTGGACAGGATGGCCTCGCTCTGGGCCAAGCACCGGGACGCGACCTGTTCCGGGCTGGACCAGCTTGACGAACCTGCCGCACGGCCCGCAACAGCGCCCCGCAGCACGCCGATCAAGGCTCCGCTTGGATCGGCACGCCAGACTTTCGGGCTGGATGCATTGTGGCGGCCGAAACAGTATCCGCGCCACGCGTTCACCGACAATGGAGACGGTACCGTGACCGATGCGATTTCCGGCCTGATCTGGGAAAAGCACGGATCGCGCCATCCCCTGAGCTGGGAACGGGCCGAAGCGCACTGTGAAAGGCTGAACCGGCAGAAATACGCCAATCGTTCGGATTGGCGGCTGCCCACCGTGGACGAACTCGCCACGCTCTTTACGGGTCGCACCGAACCCGGGGAATTCTGCATGGAATCCGTGTTCGATCCGGCCAAGGCCCGACTCTGGAGTTGCGATACCAAGGCGTTCACCGCAGCATGGTACGCGGATGCGGAACTGGGATTCGTGTGGTGGCAGGACCGGACGTGCCGATTCCACGCCCGCGCGGTGTGTGGCAACGCCTGATCAGGCCACGAGCCTGAGGTTCGCGCCACACTTCTCCAGACACCGCACCACGCCGGGCGCGAGTCTGGACTTGATGCCGGAGCGTTCCGACCTCCCGGCCAGCACAATGTCCGGGCCGTACTGACAGATCAATGCCGGAGCCGCCCGCCCGGGGTCCACGTTTTCCAGCACGCGCAACCCCCAAAGCAGTTCCTGCTCCCGGCACAGCTGCAACCCGGGCGCAAGCGTGGCAAAAAGCGCAGCCTTGAACCGCTCCAGCTCCCCGGTCGGCAACTGCACCGGAACCAGACTCACGAACAGCACGGCGACCTCTTCCTGCGCAGCAAGATTCAGGGCCGTTTCGAAAATCAGAGGGGCACGCTCGTCCGGCTGTACAAAGGCCATGACCCTGCTCCGGGAAGCGGACGACGCAGGGGGCGGCAGATCAACGGAACAGGCGTCCGGGCCCGCTTCTCCGGGCAGATACGGTGCAAAGGCAGCCACGATATCCACCATGCGGGGACGCCCGCGAGGATCGAACTCCAGACAGGCTCGTACCACTTCAACCACGTCCCGGGGAACATCGTCCCGCAGCAGGGAGGGCTTGAACAGAAACATGGGCCAGCCGTCGAACAGACGGTGATGAAAGGCAAAGGGCAGCCGATTGGCAAGAATGCGAAACGCCAGCACGCCAAGGGAAAAGATGTCCGAAACCCGCGCTCCATGCCTGCCGCGCAACTGTTCCGGGGCCGCATACCGCACATCGGCCGGAGACGGAGCGCTTCCGCCCCAGAAATCATTCCACCCCCGCCTGTGGGCAAGGCCGAACTCCCGTATCCACAAAGGTCCGTTTGCCGGTGCCACGAGCAGATTCCCGGGATGCAGAGCCAGATGCGCGATACCCGCTTCGTGCAGATCGGCCAGCGAAGCAACGAGCCGTGCGCACAGGGAAAGCCCCTGCTCGATGCCAAATTCGGAATCATCCAGAAGATCAGCCAGAACAGGACGTTTGGGTGCCGGCAATATCAGTCCCTGCTCCCATTCCTCCACAGGCCAGAGAAAACGGCAGTCATGCGGCAGACCGGCAAACCGGGCCGCGTTCTGCCAGGAGAGAAACGCCGTGGTATCCACGTCCAGAAACTGCCGAATTTCAAGCGGTTCATAATCCCGTACCGCCTCATAGCGGCGAAAGCCCATGATGGAAGGAATGCGACGACGCACACGCGCGCCGTTGATCTCGCTCCCCGGCTCCAAAGGTTCCGGGGCAGCCCCCCGAATGGCCATTTCCTGTATCCTTGCCCACATGGTCACAGCTCCCGCTGGAGAGTTTCCGCATGATTTCAGGACAATGGTACAACAAAAACGATCTTCGGGCCAAGCAGGGATTTTTCAAGACCGGTCAGGTGGGAAATCAGCCATGGCAAAATGCCGGTTTTTCATGTGGGCAGAACCATGTTCCCGTGGAATTCAGGCGGCTGGCGGTTCGCTCCGCAAGACGGAATGGAGCAGTTCATCCAGACCATCGCTGTCGGTCTCACCGATGATTCTTCCGGTCTCCCTGCCCTGCTCGAACAGCAGAAACGTGGGAGTTCCGCGAACCATGAACCGCTTCATGGCCGCTTCCAGAAAATCCGCATCGAACAGGAAGCAGCGGACCCTGCCGGAATACCGACGGGCCACATCGTCAAGCGCCTGCTCCTGCATGCGATACCTGTCGTTGCGCTTGAGAAAGGCGACAAGCATGGGACGATCCTGAGTCCGCAACTCAAGATCGAACATGCCGGGATCAATGTTTTTCACCATACCGCCCCTCCCCCGCGGCAGCTTCCTCCGCAAAAAATGCCGCCACGGCTCCATTCCCTGTGATCTCATAGGGAATAGATAACAACTCCACGGCAAAGTTGCATTATCACAAGCCATTAGAACGATTATAAATCGAAAGGGCAGGCAGAATTCGGTCAGTAATCCAGACCGTAGGCGCGCAATTTCCGGTACAAGGTAGCACGATGAACCCCCAGAATGCGAGCGGCTCTGACCTTGTTGCCTCCTGCCTTGAGCATGGCCTCGGCCACGGCTTCCGGTCCGGTGTCGCGCCTGAAGGATGACAGGGGCGCTTCGTGCACATCGCTGGCATGAGACTGCCCGGCAAGACGTCGCATATGGTCCACGAGGTCCCCGCGGATGGCGGAAAGCCCGATTTTCCCGCTGGGGGACAGAATGCACGCATGTTCCAGCAGATGCTTCAACTCGCGGATGTTGCCGGGCCAGTCGTACTTCATGATCAGGTCCAGTACCTCCGGCGACAGCCCGGTGAAGGTCTTGTTGAACTGGTCCCCGAACACTTCGAGAAAGTGTTCGACCAGCAGGGGGATGTCGGCCTGCCGCTCCCTGAGCGGCGGCAAATTGATCGGCATGACGTTGAGACGATAGAACAGGTCCTCGCGGAATATGCCCTGCCGGACCTTTTCCATCAGGTCCGCATTGGTGGCGGCCAGAATGCGCACGTCCGCGGAGCGTGTCGCGGACTCCCCGACGCGTTCGTATTCCTTCTGTTCCAGAAATCGAAGCAGCTTGAGCTGGATGAGCGGTGCAATGTCGCCGATCTCGTCCAGAAACAGGGTGCCGCCCTGCGCGGCCTGAATGCGGCCCACCTTGTCCTTGACCGCGCCAGTGAACGCGCCGCGCACGTGTCCGAACAACTCGCTCTCCAGCAGGCTTTCGGTCAGCGCCGAACAGTTGACCTTGACAAGTGGTCCTCCGGCGCGCGCACCGCCATAATGCAGGGCCTCGGCCACAAGTTCCTTGCCCGTACCGGATTCACCAAGAATCAGAACCGTGGAGTCGAGCTGGGAAAGCTGCTCCAGCAGACGATAGATTTCCTGCATCCGGGAACTGCGCCCCACTATGCCCCGGAATCCCAGCCGCTCCTGAAGCCGTTTCTCCAGATCGGCAATGCGGGACACGTCGCGTACCACGAGCACGGCGCCGACATGGTGCGTCTCCTCGTCAATGAGTGGAGAACAATGGATTTCCACCATGCGCTCGCCCAGATTCGGCAGGTCCACCTGTGTTTCGTAGCCGCGCACGGCCTTGCCGGTCCGCACGACCTGATCGAGCACCCCGAGCCATTCCCCGGCTGTGGGCGGCACAAGGTCGCGCAGAGGCTTGCCCTGTGCCTCCTCGGCCCGGGCCGCGCACAGAACGGCGGCCGCACTGTTCGTGGCAATGACCCGCATCCGACTGTCCACCGCAATGATGGCGTCCGGAATGCTTCGAAACGTGGCTTCCAGATTCAGACGGTACCGTTCCTTTTCCAGATTGGCCCGTTCCAGAGCGTGCTCCGCCTTTCTCCGGTCCGTAATGTCCCGGCCCACGGCCTGAATCTCGGTCAGGTTGCCCCGATGGTCGTAAATGGCGCGATTGGTCCAGTTGAACCAGCGCCATTCGCCGTCCCAATGCTGCAGAGGCTGCTCCAGCTCGCACACGTCGTTTTCGGGAGACACGTTGTGCATCCAGTCCAGCAGGACGGCCCGTTCCTTTTCCGGTACCCAGGGAAGAAAGTTCTGGCCCACGAGATCATCCTCATCCCTGTTCAGAAATCGCGCACAGGCCGGATTCACGAACGTGAGCACTCCATCCGGCTGAAACCGGGTGATGAGCTCGGTCTGGTCCTCGACCACGGCGCGGTAAAGCCGTGCGCCCTCGCGCAACGCCTCTTCCGCGATCTTTCGATGCGAGATGTCCTGAATGTAGACCGTGCAGACTTCCCGGTCCTGATGCACGAAATGACTGGTGGTGATCTCCACCGGAAAGACCGTGCCGTCCTTTTTGCGGTGATGCCGCAGAGGCAGGCGTTCCAGCCCGGAACGGATCAGGCCCATGGATCGTTCCGGATCGGCAGAGAGGTCCATGTACTCGAGCCGGGCCAGTTCCTCGGCCTCGTATCCATACATGTGCTTGGCAGCCGTGTTGAAATCGAGAATGGCTCCAGTCTGCTTGTCGATCATGATGATGGCGTCACGTGCGGCCTCGTACACGCTCCGGTAGCGCTTTTCGCTTTCCGCAAGTCCCTGCTCGGACTGATATCGCGCGGTCACGTCCCGCGCCACCACCACGAATCCGAGAAGCTCCCCCTTGTCGGCCACGGGACGCAGCATGGCATCGTAGACCGCATTGCCCCGGTACTCCTCCACATGTCCGGGCGTGCCCCGGCGACGAGCCCGGTCCAGCAGCCTCTGGTACAGATGCACCGAGGCCTTGGGAAGAACACTCAGAAAATCGTTTCCCAGCAGTTCCTCGACGGTCCGGCCAAGATAGGCGGCTCCGGTGCCGCCCACATGGGTGATGCGTCCGGCAGGGCCCAGCACGAAAACGGCTTCGTTCCCGCCCTCCACCAGCGCCTCCAGAAGGCTGTGCATCCGGGTCATGTTGCCGGCAAGGCGTTTTTCCCGCTGCCTGCGCTTCCGTTCGGCAAGGCCGTGCCGGGTCAGATATTCCAGCCGGGAACGTCCCACGGGCTTGCCAATGTAGGCAAAGGCTCCGAGAGACATGGTCAGCGCGGGCGGATCGGGTTCCAGACGGTCGGAAACAAGAATGACAGGGGCCTCGCGACCGAAACGCGACATCTCCTCCATGAGTCCGCGCCGTTCTCCTCCCATGAGATCGACGGCGCAGAAGACCAGATCCGGGTCCACGCGTTCCAGAACCGCCACGGCCTGCTCAAGGTCCGCCGCTTCCACGACCGCATGTCCCGAACGCTCCAGCAGATCGCGCACAAGCCGCAGTATGTCGATGTCGCTTTCGGCAATGAAAATGGTGCTCACGTCCACTCCCGCATGGAGAATCCTGTTTTTTCGAGACTACATCATTACGAGTGCTTTGCCCACAGAGCAATGCATCATCCCACTTATCGGGTAGGAATACGACAAAAAGCGGACAAACGCCAAATCGTGTGCTATTGCTTACGCAAACCCTATATCAGTCAAGGAGAAGAGGTATGCCAAACTACAACGAAGCCGACCTTCCCGTCGACGTGCACCATGGGGAAATGGTCACCCTAAACGATGGCACGACCATTCGATTCGAATCCAACGGCGAAGCCAAGAACGTCATGATCAATGATGACTTCGCCCCGGCTGCGACTCTGTTTCCGGGCAATGAATTCACTGTTCAGGCGGGCGGCAATTCCTTTTGCATGACCTGTTCCTTTGAAGACTCCATGAAAATCGAAAAGAAGTAATCCGCCCAAATGCGGCCCCCGGCCCGGGACAGCCCGGGCCGGCCGATTCCGGCTGCATTCCCATCCCGGCCAGCCCCGGCCTTTTCCACGCCTCCCGACGCCCAGGGACTTTACTTTTGCCCGCATCATGCTACATTCGGGACAGTATCCACCCGAAAGCCGTCCGGACGTTCCCGACGGCAAAACGTCAATGTCCTGCGTCGGGAGACATCCATCATGGCCAAGATTCTCATAGCCGAAGACGACCGCATCTCCCAGAAACTCGCGGCCAAAATCGTCGAGGAAATGGGCCATACCGCCTTTGTCAGTCCGCATGGCAAACACGCTTACGAAACCCTGAACGCAAGCAATGAATTCGACCTGCTCATCACGGACATCATGATGCCCGAAATGGACGGCAGGCAGCTCATCCAGACCCTGCGCGGCGACCAGCGCTTCATGAACTTTCCGATCATCATCATGTCCGCAGTGGTCGGTCTCAGTGAAATATCCAACCTGCTCCGCCTCGGAGCGACTCTGTTTCTGGCAAAACCTCTGGAAAGAGAAGAGCTTCAGGAATACATTCGCCGATGTCTCAAGGACGGCGCGAACAACTGACGCAACAATGTTCCGACTCCCCACCCCGGCTCCTCCCGTCGTTTTCCGTGCCGAGACATTCAGGCCTCGGCACGCCCTGATTCGTTCACCAGCACAACCAGGCAGGCATCCATGCGAATCCTGATCACGCACAACAATTTCCCGGCACAATTTCGTCATGTCGCGGAATATCTCGGCCGTTCCCCGGGCAACCAGGTGGTCTTCGCCACCAAGAATCCCCGTCCCGAATGGGAGATTCCCGGCGTGCGCAAGGCCATTTTCTCCGAGGTCGGGGAAACCACCAGAGAAACCCACCCGTTTGCCACGTCTCTGGACACTGCGGTTCGGCACGGTGCCTCCCTTGCCCGGCTCTGTCACGAGCTCAGGAAACAGGGGTTCGTGCCCGACGTCGTGCTCGGACACTCGGGCTGGGGCCAGACCCTGTTCGTGAAGGACGTGTTTCCGGACACGCCGTTCGTGGGCTATTTCGAATGGTATTATGATGCACGAAGCGAGGAAATCACCTTTGACGGACGGGAACGTTCCGTCACGGAAAAGGCGCTGTTGCGCATGCGCAACAGCGCCATCCTGCACGACCTCGTGGCCTGCGACGTCGGCATATCCCCCACCCAATGGCAGCGCTCCCGGTTCCCCCGGGAATTCCGGGACAAGATCGTTCGGGTGCACGACGGCATCAACACGCGCTATTTCTCGCCCGCCGATCACAGTCCGCTTCCACCTTCGGCACTGACTCTGGACGGCGTGGACCTGACCAAAGCCACCGAGCTGGTCACCTACTGCTCCCGGGGCATGGAACCGTACCGCGGATTTCCCCAGTTCTACAGGGCCCTGCCCGCCATACTGGAAGCCCGGCCCGGCTGCCACGTGCTCATCGTGGGCGAGGACCGCATCTGCTACAGCCAGCCGCGCAAGGACGGCCGAACCTACCGGGAGGCCCTGACCAGCGAGGTCGAGCTTGACGAATCCCGGGTGCATTTCACCGGCCCCCTGCCCTACGGAAAATACCGGCAGGTACTCCGGGCCTCCAATGCCCATGTCTACCTGACATGGCCGTTCGTGCTGTCCTGGTCGCTGCTTGAAGCCATGAGCTGCGGCTGCCTGTGCGTGGCCTCGGACACTTCACCCGTACGCGAAGTCATTGCCCATGAGCGAAACGGACTGTTGACGGATTTCCGGGATTCGGAAAAGATCGCGGCCTCGGTGGTGGATGCGCTGGAACGCGGCCCGGACACGGGCCCCCTGCGCGAAAACGCCCGGCGTACGGTGCTGAACAGATTCTGTCTGACCAAATGCCTGCCGATCCACCTGAACCTGCTGGACCGGGTCGTTCGGAACAATATCCAGCTTCCGACGCCGGAACCCGCGACAACCGCAACACGGACAGCTCAATGAAAAGAATCACCCTTCTGCTCACCGCTTTCGCGACCCTGCTCGCCCTGACAACGCCCTGTCTGGCCTCGGCCCCGGAAAACACCCTGTACATGGATCTGGAATTCGGCAGGGTGGAAATCGAAATGCGGCCCGACCTGGCCCCGGCCCACTGCAAACGGATCAAGGAACTGGTCCGCACGGGATTTTACGACGGCGTGGTATTCCACCGCGTGATCGACGGCTTCATGGCCCAGACCGGCGACCCCACGGGCACGGGCAGAGGCGGTTCCGGCCAGAACATTCCCGCGGAATTCAACAGCGAGCCTCATGTGCGCGGCACCGTGAGCATGGCCCGCGCCTCAAGCCCGAACAGCGCGGACAGCCAGTTCTTCATCTGTTTCGAAACCGTGCCGAGCCTGGATCGCAACTATACGGTCTGGGGCAAGGTGACCAAGGGCATGGAATACGTGGACATGATCACCAAGGGCGACAAATGGGCCAACGGCATGGTCAAGAATCCGGACAGGATCGTCTCCATGAAGGTCGCTGCCGACGTGCAGAAGGCCCAATAGCCAGACAAGTCGAACCAATCGAAACGCCGCGCCCCCATTCGGGACGCGGCGTTTTTTCATCATGCATGCAGGCATCCGCGGAATCAACTGCGGCTGGAATCCATGAGCAGACGGCTCATGCGCAGAATGCAGTCATCGTTTCCCGAGGGGTCCGGGTCCACGGCCACGGCATTGATGAATCGGGCCGAGACATTGCCCTGCCCGTCCACTCCCTCGATGAAGAACGCACCCAGCTCATAGACATAAATCGAATTTCTGCCGGAAATCGGCGGCTGCCGAGGGTCGTAGAACGCCATGAGCGCGACCCGGGGGCTGTCCATGGGATCATCGTACACGCTGCCCTCGACCGCATTCCTGGACGAATCCCAATACGCATAGGGGTCCTCGCCCAGAAGATCGTTCACTCCCTGCTTGACCGGCCCGGCGCTGTTGCCCGGCTCCAGCAGCAGTTCGTCGCCCGGTTCCACCAAGGTGTCGTTGGACCCGGTGCACCCCGCGATGTTCTCGCGCACCGCATCCGCCCCGGTCACGGGATCGCCCTTGTTCACGGGCGGCAGGTCCACGAGGTTGTACTGCCCCGGAGCAATGGCGAGCTGCGGATCACCGGGCTTGATGATGATCTGCGTGCCCACGTCGCCCTGATCGTAGCCAAGCACGTTCACCGAAGCGAGCTCGCCCGGACTTTCCACGTCCAGTTCCCCGTTCCCGTAGCCCTTGGTGCCCGGGTCCGCATAGTCGTCCCACTCGAACTTGGTGGGTACCACGAACGGCTTGACGCACTTGGAGCCGCACACCGGAACCAGCCCGGCCCGGGCCGTGACCGAAAGGTCCACCACGGGCACGCCAATGACTCCGCCGAAATGCAATGCCAGGGGATTTTCCCGTTCCCGGCTGAGCGTAATGGTCACTTCCACCTGATCGGGATCATCAGGATCGGGCGCTCCGTTTCCGAGAAACACGATGTCCGCATCCTGTATCGCGACCGCAACCTGATCCGCCTCATCCATGTTTCTGGCGGCATATGCCCTGATCACGGCCCGCAGTCCCGTGAAATCCCGACCATAGGCAAGCAGGGAATTGGCCCCGGCAAGCGCGGCGGTATCAGCAGCGGTCTGCAACCGGGCCCGCTTGAGATGAATGTGTCCCAGATCCACGGCCAGAGCCACCATGCCCATGATCACGGTCATGGACAGGGCCACAACCACGCTGGCAAGCCCATGCTCATCCCTGAATACATGATGAAAACGCATCACGACGCCCTCACTCCATTTTGGCCACGGCTGCGGTTGTCACTCCCTGCGGCATGAACTCCTCCCACGGAAAGATCGTATATCCGGAAAAATCATAGGCCAGCTCGACCTGCACTTCCTGCCCCAGACCGGGATTCGAGGCCGTGGTCACGGCCACATCCAGATTCTGATCCATGAGTCCGGCACGGGAGACGCATTCCCGCACCGCCTCGGTGGGGTCATGGCCTCTGGAAGCCATGATCACGCCTTCCCGCGCGGCACGGGCAAGGACATGGTTGATGTCGATGAACTTGGAAATGTCCCAGACCCCGGCCATGATCGGAATCAGGACCAAGGCCAGTGCCAGGGCGAATTCCACGGCGGCCGCGCCTTGTCTGCCTTCCTGCGTGCGCTTCATGCTCACCGCTCCCGGGTCATGACCGCGGTCGCCGCGACCTGATTCACGCTTTCAAGGCCGGGCACGATGGAACCGACCACCACGAATTCAAAGGGGACGGAAACGGAAACCGACACGGGCTGGCCGGAATTTCGCTCACCCACGCTCACGTTCGGAGTCTGATCCAGACCGCCCGAAGCGATCTCCCCGATCACCCGGTCCAGTATGTCGTTTTCCTCGGCCTCGACCAGAATGGCCATGCGCGCGCCCTCGTTGGCTGCGCCGCGTACCACGCTCTGCGTCCAGTACAGCCGGGCGAAATCCATGATCCCCAACAGAACCACCACAAACAGCGGCAGGATCAGCGCGGTTTCCACCACGGCCTGTCCACTTCTGCTTCGCGTATTCCGTCTGTCGTTTCTCATGCTTTGCCTCGTCCGGTTTCGGGCACACGGCCCCACCCGAACCAAAGCAAGGCACATGCCAAATCCGGGCACCGACACCAGGTCCAAAAACATGTATTATTTCAAGATGGTTATGAAGAACAGAAAACAGGAAGGCAAAAGGAGTCAAACCGCCCGATCCACCAAAAAGAGAGTTCACCGGTCGCCAATACATGATTTATGGATCATTCGACATTCTCGCCGGCATCCTCGGCAGCAGGGCCCAGCACATGCTCCAACTCCCGACGGAGGTCCTCCATGGTCATGGGCTTGGCCACATAGCCGTCCATGCCGTGAGACAGAAAACGCTCCCTGTCGTTGGGCATGCTGTGGGCCGTCAGGGCAATGATGGGCACCCTGCCCCGCTGCCCGGGCAAATCCCGTATTGCCCGAACCGCTTCCAGTCCATCCATCTGCGGAATGCGGATATCCATGAAAATGCAGTCGAACGCCTGCTCCGAGGCCATTTTCAATGCCTGAGGACCTGTCGAGGCTGTCGCGACCTTGTGCCCGAGGATTTCCAGAAACCGGCGTGCGGCAAGCCGGTTCACGGCCTCGTCCTCGACCAGCAGAACCCGATGGCAAACCTGTGCCCCCGTCTGCGTTCCCGAACTCACCTGTTCCGGCAGGGGAAGCGACACAGGAATGGACAGAAGCGCTTCGGTTCCCTTGTCCGGTTCGCTGCTCAGGCACAGTTCGCCGCCCAGCAAAAACACCAGATCACGGACCACACGCAGGCCAAGTCCCTTGTGCAGATAATCGCCCGAGTACGGGAGTCCGTTCGTCGTCTCGAACCGGAAGAGATCGGCAAGCTGTTCCACATTCATGCCCTTTCCCCTGTCCGCGATGCGAAGGACAAAGACTGCACCGCGCTCCACCCGGGAGTCGGTCACGGCCAGCATTTCCAGATCGACGTCCTGACGGGAAAACTTCAAGGCATTGGAAAGCAGGTTGAACAGAATCTGCCGCAGCTTGTCGGCATCGCCACACAGCAGCGAAGGAGTTCCCCGGGCAATGGAAACGTGCAGCTCGGCACCGCACTGCTTCAGCGTGGGCCGAAAAATCCGCATGGCCCATTCAGCCAGTTCCGCCGGGACAAAATGTTCGTGACACGTTTGATCGCGTCGAGGGTCGGCATGAGTCAGGTTGAGCACGTTTTCCAGCGCGGCAAGCAAGGCCCGGCCCGAAGCCACGGCGCTGGCCGCATATTCGCTCTGTTCCTCCTCCAGACCGGAATATTCGAGCAATTGCAGCATGCCCAGCACGGCATTGAGCGGTGTTCGGATTTCATGACTCATGTTGGCAAGAAACAGACTCTTGGCCCTATTGGCAGCCAAGGCAGCCTCCCGGGCAATGATCAATTCCTCCTCGGCCTTTTTCCGCTCGGACTGGTCGATGTGAATGCCCACCACGCGAAGCGGTCTGCCCAGATCATCCCGCATGCAGACCCGCCCCTTGGCCAGAACCCATGTCCATCCGCCATCCGCGTTGAGCAGCCTGTACTCGCATTCGTAGCTTTCGGAATGCCCATCCAGATGCTCCTGAAGCAGCTTGAGCACCCGAGCCTTGTCATCCGGATGAAGCAGGGCCTCCCAACTCTCGAAAAACGGCGGGAACCGATCCGGCATGTACCCGATCATGGTCACGAGATCGTCGCTGAAATCCACCTCGCCCGAAACCACGTTCCAATCCCAGGTGCCGACTCCGGCTCCGGTCAGGGTCATGGTCAGACGCTCCCGGCTGATGTCCAGCTCCCGGGCAACCTTTTCCACACGCTTGAGATATCTGGCGGTCAGATGAAAAATCAGCCCCGCGGTTATCAGGATGTACAGCCACCCCTTCCAGGTCTGAATCCGTGCATAGAGGTCGATGTTTCTGACCAGCAAACCGAGAACGTGATCGGACAGCAGAATCCATGCACCGCCGAAAGCAGCGTAGATGCACGCAGTCTTGAGCGCGGGGTATTGGTAGCGAAATTTGAATCGTGCCATACCTTTTCATGTCAGTTCCCAAAAGGGATTCACATGATAAACACAATGCCGATCAATTCGCCCGGCTTGCCACCCGAGCCTTCCGTGCATGCCGAAATTTCGGCCACGATCCGGAATCATTCCCTCCGGATGACGGCAGCAACGGATTGTTCGAGAATCAGTTGATACGGATGAACGGCCGGGGAACGCCGTTTTCGTCGGCATGGCAGAACGCCATGCGCGGAGTGTTGTGAGCGTATCCGTATTCGCCGTCCCGCGAAATCACGATCACGCCGCCATACCCCTTTCCACGATCCAGAAGCCTGTTCACGGCCAGCCCAGCCGCATCCATGGCCGAGGCACCGTTCAGGTTGTCGCATGCGGTCCGGCAGAGCAGTACACGAAGAATGGATTCGCCGTACCCGGTGGCCGAGGCCGCGCCGAACTCGTTGTCCGCATAGCCTCCGGCTCCCACGATCGGGGAATCGCCCACCCGGCCCGGGTGCTTGCGCGGAGTACCACCCGTGGACGTGGCACAGGCCAGATTGCCGTCATGATCCAGAGCCACGGCCCCCACGGTATCAGACGGCCCGCTGAACGCCTTGATGGGCTGAAAGTCCCTGTCATCCCTGAGGCGTCGATACAGCGCCAGTTCCCGTTCCGTAAGCAGCTCGCAAGGGTCGAGTTCCTGAAATCCGCATTCCCGGGCAAACTGCATGGCTCCCTGTCCGGCCAGAAAACGGAACCCGTCGCCGTGCATGGCCCGACGCGCCAGGGAAACCGGATGCAGCAGGTTGCGCACCGCGCACACCGCCCCGAAATCGAGTGTCGCGCCGTCCATGATCAAGGCATCCAGTTCGATGTCGCCCTCGGCATTGAGAAACGATCCGCGCCCGGCATCGAACGTGGGGTCTTCCTCAAGCAGGTTGACCGCCTTTTCCACGGCGTCCAGAGCACTGCATCCCTGTTGCAGCAGGGGAAAGGTCTCGGCCACGGCATGCTCGACGCCCCGCAGGTGATCCTCGACGAACTCGTCGGGAATATCCCAGGCTCCACCATGCACGATGAGCTTCGGTTCCATGCGATCACGACTTCCTTGCACCCGGCAGTCGGGGCTGTCTGTAGTTCCAGAGGGTTTCCCCGGAGAACACGGCCAGTCCGGCCCAGATGCAGACGAATGTCACGAGATGGCCGGACGTGAACGGTTCCTTGTATACGAAAACGCCGAGGATGAAGGCAAGACTCGGGCCGAGATATTGCAGAATGCCCAGCGTGGACAGCCTGATGCACCGCGCGGAAAACGCGAATCCGAGCAGAGGCAGGGACGTGACAGCCCCGGCTCCGATGAGCAGGGCGTCCGTTGTGCGGGAAACGTGCAGAAATGCCATGTCCCCGCTCCAGTACACATAGACGAGATATGCCGCGGCCAACGGACTCAGCAGCAGGGTTTCCAGAAACAGGCCGGGCATGGATGCCACGGCTGCGATCTTGCGGATCAGCCCGTACAGGCCGAAGGACACGGCCAGAGACAGGGCGACCCACGGCAGTTGGCCGTAGCCGAGCATGGAATTCGCCACTCCGGCAGTGGCCAGAGCAATGGCCACGTATTGCAGCGGCCGCATCCGCTCGCGCAGAAACACGAACCCCAGCAGCACGGAAACCAGCGGGTTGATGTAATAGCCCAGACTGGTCTCCACCACCCGGTTCGCGGTCACGGCCCAGATGTAGAGCAGCCAGTTGCCGCCGATGAGCAGACTGCTGCACAGAAGCAGAAACACGTCGCGCCCGGAACGAAACGGGGCCAGAGCCTCGCGCCACCGCCCCTGAAACGTGAGGATGCCCGCCACGAAGACCAGAGACCAGACAATGCGATGACACAGGATTTCCACAGGAAAAACGCCCTGAAGGGCCTTCCAGTAGACAGGCAGCAGGCCCCAGGCCGCAAAAGCGCCCAGTCCCGCCATCACTCCGGCAACAGGACTTTCCGAAGACAGGGATTCTTTCTGCATGGCCGGGGAGAGTACGCGGAGCCCATGCCGAGGTAAAGCGAAATTCCGGCGGCAGCCGGCCAATCAGGCAACGGGAGGCAAGCAGGACCAGGCCGGATCAATCGGCCATGCGTCGGGCCATGTTGCCGAGGGTTTCCAGTCCCTGTCGTATCTGCTCGCTCCAGATCGTGCCGCAACTCAGCCGGATGTAGTTGCTGAACTTGTCCTGCGTGGAAAAGATCGCGCCCGGTGCTATGCCTATGGAAGCATCCCGGGCCTCGAAGAAGAGGTCCACGGCATTGACCTTTTCCGGCAGTTCCAACCAGAGCACCAGTCCGCCCTCCGGGTGCGTGACACGTGTTCCCCTGGGGAAATAGCGGGTCAGATGCAGATGCATGGTGTCCATCTGCTGCTCCACCGTGGCCCGCAGCTTGCGCAGATGCCGCTCCATGCGCCCCTGACGCAGGTATTCGGCCACGGCCATCTGCGGAAGAACCGAAGAATGCACGTTGGTGGTGGCCTTTATTTCCCACGCCTTTTCCCGATACCGTCCGGGCAGAAGCCAGCCCACGCGAAACCCGCCGGAAATGGTCTTGGAAAACGAGGAACAGAGCAGCACGCGCCCGTCCCTGTCGAACTGCTTGTAGGTGCCGGGCCGCCGTGAACCGAAATGCAGGTCCGTGACCACATCGTCCTCGATGAGGGGAATGTCCCGCCGGGCCAGCAGGCCCACGATCTCCCGCTTGGCACTGTCCGGGGTCAGGCTGGCATCGGGGTTGTTGTAGTTGGGCGCAAGAACACACGCGGCGATATCAAAGGTCTTGAGGGCCCGGGCAATGTCCGCCGGAGACACGCCCCGGTCGGGATGGGACGGGACCTCGACCGCCCTGAGCCCGAGATTTTCCAGCAACTGGAGAAAGCAGTAGTAGGTGGGGGACTGAATGAGCACGGTGTCCCCGGTGCGGCAGACCGATCTGAGCGAAATGTACAGGGCCTCCAGACACCCCGCCGTGATCAGGGTATCCTCCGGGATCACGCTCATGGAATGCTCCATGCACCGAAGCGCCACCTGCGTGCGCAGTGCAGGCACACCGGACACGGGCGCATAGTCCAATGCCTCCCGGGTGTGGTCGCGCAAGATCGCCGTGGTGATTTTCGTCACGTCCCTGAGCGGCAGCAGATCGGCATCCGGGGCTATCACGCCCAGCGGCACGGCGTCCGGCCTGCCCAGACATTCCAGAACTGTGCGAATCAGCCCGGAGCGCGTCACTGGCCGAGGTCCGCCCTGATTGCCGGGCGGCGGTCCTTCGGTGCGCGGCAGACGACGGGATTTCCGACTCACGAAAAACCCGGATCTCGGACGGGACTCGATAACCCCCTTGCGCTCCAGTTCCAGATACGCCTGATTCACCGTGGACAGGCTCAATCCGGTCTTGGAGCTCAGAATGCGCAGGGAGGGCAGCCGATCCCCAAGCCCCAGACTCCCGGATTCGATCATGTCCAGAACATGCCGTTCAACGGCCTGGTACAGATACTCGCCCTGTTCCTTTCCATGGGATTGCATATTGTCTCGCTGATCTGTTGTGCTCTTTTTTTCAAAAAACTGTATCTGTACTCATGACAGTTTTTCTGGTCTTCTGCAATCACAGGCTGAGGTTCCCTGCAAAACACCCGAGAGAAAGAGAGAAGCCATGTCCGCGCACACCGCGGTGAAAACGCAAACAACCAATCAGGCGCTCCTGTCCGCGCTCCAGCACTGCTCGCCCGTGATCATGGGATTTCTGCCCGTAGGCGCGGCCTTTGGCGTGCTGGCGCAGAAAACCGGCATGTCCATGCTGAACACGGTACTCATGTCCGTCATGGTCTATGCCGGATCATCCCAGCTCGTGGCCGTGGCCATGCTGGCAGCCGGACTGGCTCCAGCCACGATCATCGCCACCACCTTCGTGGTCAACCTGCGACACATGCTCATGTCCGCCTCCCTTGCCCCGAATCTGCGGGGCTGGAAAGCATGGCAGCTCGCCGCGTTCGGCTATGAGGTCACGGACGAGACATTCGCCCTGCACACCACCCGATTTTCCCGGGGCGACCACGATACGCGAACCACGTTTCTGATCAACGCGATCTGTCACGGCACATGGGTGCTGGCCTCATGGCTCGGCTACGCGGCCGGGACCGCGATTCCGGCGGTGGAACCGCTCGGACTGGACTACGCCCTGCCCGCCATGTTCATCGGCCTGCTCGTGGCCCAGACCGCCACGCGACTGCACGTGGCCGTGGCCGTGCTATCCGGAGCGGCAGCCGTTCTCATGACCCTGAGCGGAGCGGACAACTGGAGCGTGATTCTGGCCACCATACTTGGAGCAACCTTTGGCGCGGGAGCGGAAACATGGATGAAACGACACTCTTCCTGACCATCACGGGCATGACACTGGTCACCTGCGGACCGAGAATCCTTCCTGTGCTGGCATTGACCTCCCGGCCTCTTCCGGCTCCGGTGGTGCGCTGGCTCTCCTTCGTGCCCGCGGCAGTGCTGTCGGCCATGCTCGCCCCGGCCCTGCTGGTCCACGATGGCGCCATTGCCCTGAATACGGACAACTACTACCTGTGGGCCGCGATTCCGGCCTTTCTTGTCGCCTGGAAGACACGCAGCTTTTTCGGCACGGTTGCTCTGGGCATGGCACTGGTCGCCGGAGCCAGACACTTTTTCGGCTGATCATGCCCCGCATCCGACCAGAGCGGCATCCTCCGAACCGGGAGGATGCCGCTCTCTGCTTTTTGTTCAGATTATCATGGAGTTGCCGCCGAGGAGAGCATAACGTACCGGGACTGCTTGCTGAACCCGTCCTGACAAGGGGCTTGCCCGTTGAAACGTGTTGTCTTTCCGATTGTGGCCGTTCTGCTTTTCGGCCTGTCACCGGCTGTCTTCGGAGCCGGGCTCGACCTGCGCGTCGGCATCCATGACAACGCCCCGCTGCTTGCCGATTCCCCGCCCTCGGGCATCTTCGTGGACATTCTGTCAAAAACCGCTTCCCGCAATGACTGGCGCATCACCTATGTTTCCGGAACTTTCGAACAGAACATGGACCGCCTGTCGCAAGGAGAAATCGACCTGCTTCCGGCGGTCGACTTTTCCCGGGAAACAGACGAGGCGCTCGACTTCACCGGGGAATCCGTCTCTGTGGACTGGGCAGTCCTTTACACCCGTCAGGATGACACCATCACGGACCCTACCAGACTGAACCGCAGACGGGTGGCCCTTGTGCGCGGCGGCATGCACAACGAAAAATTCCGCGATCTCATGGCCCGTCTGGAAGTCGAGCCCGACCTCATCGAGTATCCGAACTACGCTCAGGTGTTCAAGGCGCTGGTCAAGGGCGAGGTCTTCACGGGGGTGGTCAGCCGCCTCTACGGTGTGCGCCATGCCCGGAAACTGGGGCTGCGCGCCACCAGCATCCTGTTCAATCCGGTATCCATGCGCTTTGCCGCATCCCGATCCACCCCTCCATCGGTCCTTGCCGAGCTGAACAACACGATCCGCACTCTCAAGGCGGAGCAGGATCCCGCATTCCATTCGACCGACACCACATGGCTCAACCAACGAAAAAACGCCTTCTGGCGGCTTGATTCGCCTTCAGCATGGGGATTGGCCACCCTGCTCGCCACCCTTGCCGTCCTCTGCATCTGGTTCGGCCGAATGCTCTACCGGAAATCCCATGAAGTCACCCTTGCCAACAGGGAACTGCACAAGGAAACGCAGGTCCGCAAGCTGGCGCAAAAGGCGTTGTGGGAAAGCGTCGAGCGCCACCGGGCCATGTTCACGGACAATCGGCTTCCCCAGTTGGTGATCGATCCCGCCTCCAAGAGCATACTGGAGGTCAATCCATCTGCCGAAAACTTCTACGGCTACCCTTCGGAACAACTACAGACAATGAAGGCATGGGACATCAATGCGGAAGTCCCGGAACGGTTCCAAGGTCTTGTCAGCAGTCTGCAAAGCGGAGAAAGGACGTCGGTGGACACGGTGCACCGCCTTGCCTCCGGGGAGCTGCGCAACGTGGAGGTCCATCTCAGCCCCCTGTTCGTGGAGGGACGGGAACACCATCTGGTCACGGTGATCGACATCACCGAACGCATGAGGGTGGAGCTGGAAGTCGCGAATCTGGCCCGATTTCCCGAGGAAAATCCGAATCCGGTTCTGCGAATATCCTCTGAAGGAAGGCTGCTCTATGCGAACAAGGCGTGCGAACCGCTGCTGGGGCTGCTCGCTTTCCAAGGAAATCGAGCAATGCTCTCTGCCGGACCAATATCTGGAAATCGTACGGCAGGTTTTCTCTTCCGGGAAGAATCAAGGAACCGAAGTTTTCCCCAATGGACGAACCTATGCCCTGACCTTTGCCCCGATTCGCGAAGCCGGATACGTGAATGTCTACGGCATGGACATATCAGGCCAGAAACGCACGGAAAAAGCCCTTGCCGAAAGCGAAGAACGCCTGTCACTGGCCGTGAAGGGCGGAGACCTCGGATTCTGGGACTGGGATATCGAGTCCGACGAACTCGTTTTCAACGAACGATGGGCCGAAATGCTGGAATACGAATTCGACGAACTGCGCGAACGGTTCGACATCTGGGAGCGCAGGCTGCACCCGGACGACCGCGAGGCGGCTCAGGCAGCCATCTGGAATCATGTGGCTGGCAAGGCCCCGGAATACCGCGCCGAATTCCGGCTCAAGGTCCGATCCGGCGGCTGGCGGTGGTTTGTGGGACAGGGACGCATCTCCAGCCGTAGCCCGGATGGGCGCCCCCTGCGCATGACCGGTGTCATGTACGACATCAACGAGCGCAAGATGACCGAGCAGGGCCTGACCATGATCAACGAGTGCATGCTGGGATTCGGCCCGGACCCGGAGGAGAATCTGGAACGCCTGACCGATCTGGCCGGGAAAATACTTCAGGCGGACGCGGCGTTCTACAACAGGCCGGATGCGCCACCGTACTGCTGGACCAATACATGGGCCCCGGACCTGAAACGGGAATGGGCTCCTCTGGAAAAGGGACACATCTCCGAATCCCTGTTTTCCTCCCGGGGACAGAAGACCATTGTCCTGCACAATCTGCAGGACTCCCGCTTCGCCTCGACCGACCCCGACGTCAACGCCTTCGGGCTACGGGCCTATGCAGGACAGGCCGTCATGATCGAGGATCGTCCGGTCGCGGTTCTCGCCACCCTGTTCCGTCGCGATTTCAAACCGAACAACAGCAACCTGCGACTGTTCGGCATCATTGTCGGGGCCATGCGCGTGGAAGAGGAACGCCGCATGGCCAAGGAACAGATCGTCAAGGCCAGAGACAGCGCGGAACACGCCAACCGCTCCAAGAGCGAATTTCTGGCCAACATGAGCCACGAAATACGCACGCCCCTGAACGGCATATTCGGCATGCTGCAACTCGTACGCGGCTCCGAGCTTGACGAGGAACAGGCGGAATACGTGGAAACCGCCCTGAATTCCGGAAGAAACCTGCTGCGGGTCATCAACGACGTGCTCGACTTCTCCAAGATGGAAGCCGGCATGCTCCTGTTTGAAAACGAACCCTTCAACATCGGCTCGACCATTCGCGAGGTCATGGACACCTTTACCGTGGCGGCACGGGAAAAGGACCTCCGCCTTGACATCTCCCTGGACAAGGACATGCCCGAAGTCCTGATCGGAGACGAAGCGCGCATCAGACAGGTTCTGTTCAACCTGCTGGGCAATGCCATCAAATTCACGAACAAGGGCGAGGTCTCGGTCAGGGCCTTCACGCTTCCGGCACCTGACGGAAAGCAGGCTCTGCACCTCACGATCACGGACACGGGAATCGGCATTCCCCCGGACAAGATTCAACAGGTGTTCACGGCCTTTTCCCAGGCGGACGGATCCCATGCCAGACGATACGGCGGCACGGGGCTGGGGCTTGGCATCGTTCACCGGCTCGTCAGCCTCATGGGCGGACACATCCACGTGGACAGCGAACCGGGACAGGGCACCAGCATCCACGTCTTCATGCTGGTGTCTCCGGGAGACGGCAAACTCGCCCCCGCGAAAATCACCACCACGCCCGGACGCGATCCCGCAGCGGCCATGACCGTTCTGCTGGCCGAGGACGAACGCGTCAACCGCATTTCCGTGACCCGCCAACTTGAAAAGATGGGGCACTCGGTAATCTGCGCGGAAAACGGGCCGACCGTGCTGGACAAACTTCGAAAGAATCAGGTGGATGTGGTGCTCATGGACATCCAGATGCCGGGCATGGATGGGCTTGAGGTCACCGGAATACTACGAAGCGATCCGGAATTCGCCGCCCTTGCCGATGTGCCCATAGTTGCGCTCACGGCCCACGCCATGAAGGGAGACAGGGAAAAATTTCTGGCTGCGGGCATGGACGATTATCTGGCGAAACCCGTGGAATTTTCCGATCTGGCCGCGATTCTGGCCGAAATCCGCCCGCGAAAGCAGGTCTGATTCCCTTTTGCGAATCAAGCTGAAGTATCCGATGGCGCATACTCATGCTTGACCCCGTCCGCTGAAATGGTATGCCTTCCGGGCGCGGACGACCCACGAATTCCGATTCGGGCTGGCCCGTGCAATAGAACCCGGGAGTTTTCTAGTGAATTCAACAGATATCCAGACACTGAAAGAAGTGTTGGAAGCCGCTGCCGAGCGGTTCCGGGACCGTCCCGCCTTTTCCTTTGTGGGCGGTCAGTCCCTTACGTTCTCCGAATTTGCGGAGCGCGTCGCCGGAGTGCAAACCCTGTTGCGCAATCAGGGCATCCGCCCGGGCGACAAGGTGGCCATCATCGGCGAAAACATGCCCAACTGGGGCGCGGCCTATTTCGCAGTCACCACCATGGGCGCGATCATTGTTCCCATTCTTCAGGAATTCCACGAGACTGCGGTACACCACATCATTCGCCACTCCGAGGCCAAGGCCGCGTTTGCATCCAGACGCTTTCTCCACAAGGTGGAGGAGGGCAACCTGCCGGATCTGGAAACCCTGTTCGTGCTCGACGACTTTTCCATTCCGGGCAGCGAAGAGCCGGAAACCACCTTTGGCGAGGCAGTGGCCGCGGCCCGCGAGCAGATGAACAAATGGGGCGAAGCCGCGCGCAAGCTCATGGACAGAGGCAAACCATTCGAAATCAGCCCGGACGACGTGGCCGCCATTCTCTATACCTCGGGCACCACGGGCCATTCCAAGGGCGTCATCCTGACCCACCGGAACATCGTTTCCAACGCCCTTGCAGGCCAATCCATGGTGGACATCCGGGACGATGACCGCATGCTGTCGGTTCTGCCCATGGCGCATACCTACGAATGCACTCTGGGGCTGGTCCTGCCCGTACTCTGCGGCGTGGCGGTCTACTATCTCCAGAAGCCGCCGAGCCCCCGCACCCTGCTTCCGGCCATGGCCGAAATCAAGCCGACGTTCCTGCTCATCGTTCCGCTCATCATTGAAAAAATCTATCGCAACCGCATCAGACCGAAGCTTTCGGGCAAGGGACTGGTCGGCAGCATCATGCGTCTGGGAGCGGCCCGGAAAAAACTGTTTCAGGTGGCAGGCAGGAAACTGCTCGATGCCTTTGGCGGCGAACTCCGGTGCATGTGCATAGGTGGCGCGGCCCTGTCCCCGGAAGTGGAGGAATTCCTGGCCGAGGCCGGAATGCCCTACGCCATCGGGTACGGCATGACCGAAGCCGCGCCCATGCTGGCGGGCATCGGCCCGGGACGGCAGAAGCTCCGTTCCTGCGGCCCCCCGGTTCCGGGCGTACAGCTCATGCTGGAGAATCCGGACCCCAAGACCGGGGAAGGCGAAATTCTGGCCAAGGGTCCGAACATCATGCAGGGCTACTACAAGGCGCCCAAGGATACCGAGGACACCTTCACCGAGGACGGCTGGCTCAAGACCGGCGACCTCGGCTATTTCGATCAGGACGGATACTGTTTCATCCGCGGACGCATCAAGAACGTGATCATCGGCCCCAGCGGGGAAAACATCTACCCCGAAGAAGTGGAGTCCGTGATCAATGCCTGCGACTATGTGCTGGAATCACTGGTCTTCAGCCGGGAGAACCAGCTCTTCGCCCGCGTCCATCTCAATTACGATGCTCTGGACGAGGCCTTCGGCGTAGGCAAGATGATCGAATCCAAGGTGCGCGAAAAGGTGCAATCCATGCTTGAGGACATCCGCAAGCGCGTGAACAAGAAGGTTTCCTCCTTTGCCCGGGTGCAGCGCATCATGGAACAGGCCGAACCCTTTGAAAAGACACCGACGCAGAAGATCAAGCGTTTCCTGTATCTGGACAAGCACGATACCGAACGGTAGCGTGCCGCGACAATGCATTCAAAGGCCCGGTCCGCACTTGCGGGCCGGGCCTTTTCTTCCGTTATCCGGCTTTTCCCGAGGAAACGAAAAGGATAGACCGAACAAATGCAACGCAGTGATGCCCGAATCAATGTCGAGGCGCAGGCCGAAAACCTCGATGAAATGCGCAAGGACCTGCTCTCCTCGGTAGAGGGCCTCCCCCTGCGCGTGCTGAACCATTGCAACGCAGGACACTGGTCGCCGCTCATGGTAATCGAACACCTGATTCTGGCGGAACAATCCGTGCTCCGCGAGCCTTTCAACGATTTTTCCGAGACGCTCCCCAGCGGAGCTTCCCTGCTCGCCTCCCTGAAATGCTCGGGAGTCGGGCTTGCCCTGCGCTGGCGCATCCCGGTCCCGCTGGCATCGCCGGACATGATGCCCTCCGGCGCATTGCCACTCGGGGCACTCGCCTCCATGTGGGGAGAAAATCTCGCATGGCTTCGACAATATGCCCAGCAGGCAACGAACGCGGAATTGCGTTACCCGAACTTTCATCATCCCGTTGCGGGCCAGCTCACCATGGAACAGGCCTTGCGCCTGGCGGTGCTGCATGCCAGAGCGCACGAACAGCAGCTTGCCCGGGCCGTTCGCCACGGACTGTCCGCAGCTCAGTCCTGCTCCTGAAGCCTTTCCGGCGGGACCAGCGGCAGGACAAAGACGAACTCGCTTCCCTTGCCCACTTCGCTTTCCACCCAGATGAATCCGCCGTGACGGCGCACGATCTCCCGGCAGATGGGCAACCCCAGCCCGGTCCCCTGCGGCTTTTCCGTCAACTTGTTTCCAAGCTGGCCGAATTTGCTGAACACGTTTTCGTACTCGGCTTCCGGAATGCCCGGCCCGGTATCGCGAACACTGAACCGAACCCCCTCTTCCACCGCAGCGACCTCGATGCGCACACTGCCACGAGGCGTGAACTTCACGGCATTGGAAAGCAGATTCACCAGCACCTGATGAATCCGGTCCGGATCGCACTCGATGTCCGGCAGGTCCGAAGCCGCTTCCACGGAAAACTCAAGCCCGGAATCATCCAGCAGCACGCGCATGGACATGACAGCGCGTTCCGCCATCTCGGCTGGTCGACTCTTTTCCATGCTCCAGATGGCCCGGCCCGATTCCAACCTGGAAAGATCGAGATTTTCGTTGACCAGATGAATGAGCCTGTCTCCCTCGGAAAGGATGATGTTCAGGTTCTCCCGAATGCGCAGCGCCCGCCGGGTCAATTCCGCCTCCCCGACGCACAGGGGCATGAAGTGCGTATCGAAATTTCTGGCGATGAGCTTGGCGAATCCCTGAACCGAGGTCAGCGGGGTTCGCAGTTCATGCGACACGGTCGTCAGGAACTCGGACATGAGCGAGCTGGTCCGTTCAGCCATGTCCCGGGCCTCGACCATGGCCATCTCGGCCTGCTTGCGCTCGGTGATGTCCAGACAGTTTTCAATGATGGCGCTCACTTCACCGTTGTCGTCGAAGACAGGATGCGCGTGTACCTCCACATACTGCGTCCCGGAAACAGGCAATTCATGGATGTGTTCCACGACCACCGGCTTTCCGGTCCGAACCACTTCATCCAGCGGGCAGGTGTGCCCCTCCGTCGCGCACGGCACCGAGCTGCCGTGCGCCACCTCGTGACACCGCTTTCCCAGAGGATCGCCGTATTTGCGCGCCGAAGAGTTGGCGAGCAGGATGCGGTAGTCCCGAGCATTGATGACGAGCAGGCCGTGACCCAAAGATTCGATGATCAGATGCAGGTAATCCCGCTGCTGCCTCGCCTCGCTCTCGGCCCGAGCCAGCTCGCGGGTCCGTTCTTCCACACGCGCCTCCAGCAGGCCGTAAGCCTGCTGCAAGTCCAGCTCCGCCTTCTTGCGCCGCGAGATGTCCACCATGACGCCGATCAATCCCGCCACCTTTCCCGCGCCGTCATGAAACAGGGACTTGGTGAACAACACGTCGCGCACTTCATTATCCGCAAAGCGGACCCTGGTTTCATACCGTTGGGTCCCGCCGCTCTCGTACAATTCCTGATCGGCCTTGTAATATATCTCCGCCAACTCCGGGGGGGCCACCTCGAACACGGTCCTGCCCACGACTTCCTCGGCTGTCCTGCCAAGCATGCGGTAGAAGGCCTCGTTGCCGCCAAGGTACACTCCTTCCCGCGACTTGTAGAATATGGGACTGGAAATGCTGTCGATAAGCATCTGGAGCAGCAGGTTCCGATCCCGGAAGGAGGTTCCGATGCGTCGTATGCGATGCAGCGTCCCAATCACGCCCAGAAGACAGATGACGCCGAAACCGACCATGCCCCAAAGCCACAGATACGAGGCCGAAGGCAAGGCAACCGGTTCCGCAGACGCAAGCGCGACATCTCCCGCAAGCAACGGAGACAAGCCCGCAGCGAACAAGGCCGGGCCGATCGATTTTGACAGTCCCTTCATTCTGCCTTTTTACCACGCATGAGGCCAAAAGCAAGCAAGGCCGCGCTTTATCATGGCATTACTCGCCTTGAAATGTTTCATCTATGGTGTAGAATGGTTCCAATACACTTTCACGACAGGAGAAAATCCATGTCTTTTGTCCGTGCACTGGCGGTGCTCCTGTTTCTGTCTCTCGGCAGCATCCCCACGGCCCGAGCCGAGGGAATGCTCAAGGTGGTGACAGAAGGAGCCTATCCGCCCTTCAACTATCTGGATGAACAGGGACATCCGGCCGGATTCGACGTGGACATAGCCCGCGCCCTGTGTCAGGCCATGGACGTTGACTGCCGGATTCTCGCGGCCGACTGGGACGACCTGCTTCCGGGACTGGCGCAGGGGCGTTACGACATGATCGTGGCAAGCATGGCCAGCACGCCGGAGCGGGAACGCGTGGCCGATTTCACGGACGACTACTACCGCTCGCGTTCCATGTTCGTGGCCCGGCAGGGGATTCCCTTCACCCAGACTCCCGAAGGACTTGCCGGGAAAAAGCTTGCCGCACAATCCGGCACGGTGCAGGCCGAATATCTTGAACACCATTTCAGCAGACTGTCTCAAGTCATGCTCACGGACACTCTGGATATGGCACTGGACATGCTTGTACGACAGAAAGTGGACGCCGTGCTCACGGACAGTCTGGTAATATTCAGTTTTCTCCAGTCCCCGGACGGCAAACGTTTCGACTTCGCCGGCACGGCCCTGCCTGTCGACGACCCCTCCAGCAAGGCCAAGATAGCCGTTTGCAAGGGGAATGATTCCCTGCGCCAACGCCTGAACTCGGCGCTCCGGGAAATACGCCTGAACGGCACCTATGATCAGATCAATCGCAAGTATTTTCCGTTCAGCATCTACTGACCCGACGCACGGAGCCTGCATTGAGTCCTGACAGCAAGATATTCTCGACGACCTCGCGCCCCGGCCTTGTTCCGACCGTGGCAGCCTACTCCGTCATCGTTCTGGTCACGCTGCTTGCCTTCGGTCTGGTGGTATTCCAATCCCTGTCCGACATCACGAATCTGGCCACGAACACGCGGGACGCCGTGCTGCCCGAGGTCATCAGCCGCCAGCGGACCGCCGTGAATCTGGAACGTCTGGGCCGGTTCGCGGAAACCGTATACCAATCCCGCTCCCGGCAGGTCAGACGACAATTCAAGCTGGCCGCCCGCATCCTGTCCCAGGACTCGGTGTTCGAAAAGGACGCCCGGGTCAACAGTACTGTGCTGGAGGCATATTCGGACATTGATTCCATCTACAAATTCCGGCTTGCACAGGATGACGCGCAAGCCAAGGCGGACGAAATAATCCGCACGTTCCTGCCCGGCGGAGCGGACAGCCGAATTCTCGAATCCCTGCCCGACAGCATCACGCTGGTCAATCTGCTCTACAGGACGGACAAGGCCAACACCATGCAGGAACTGAAGCAGCAGAAGAAGCTGCTGCTTCAGTTCATTCCGCAGCTCGGCCAACTCTCCGGACCTCAGGACGCCCTGCTGGCCAAGGCCAAGACCTATCTCGCCCTGCGTACCCAGGTCCTTGCGGATGAGGACAAATGCCGCTCGCTCTGGAAACGCGTGAATCGGAATCTGGAACAGCTCGCCGACAATCTCTCGATCAATGCGGCGGTCACGGCCAGCGACAGCTTCACCATGATCTCGGCCAACGCGGCCAGAGTCCAATATACCACGCTTGCCGGTTTCGGCTTTTTCCTGCTCATCCTTCTCGTGCTCGTGTATTTCACCAGCCGAAACCTCGTGAAGCCCATTGTTTCCTATGTCCATGGCCTGCGCAGCATGGAAAACGGTTCCCCGCTGACCCAGCCCAGAGCGCGCATCCGGGAAATGGATGAAATCCGCGCGGCAGTGGAACATACGGGCAAGCTCATGTCCGCGCTGGCCGAACGGACGCAACAGCTTGAAAGAGCCAACGAGAACATGGCCCGGGAGGTGCAGGACCGGATCAGGACCGAAGCCGAACTGGCCCGGGCCAAGGATGCCGCAGAAGCGGCGGACCGGGCAAAAAGCGATTTTCTGGCAGGCATGAGCCATGAAATCCGTACGCCCATGAACACCATTCTGGGCATGGCCGACCTCATGCTGGAAACAAATCCGACAAATGAGCAGCGACAATACATTGAAATATTTCAGTCTTCCGGCGAGATGCTCCTCGGCATCATCAATGACGTCCTCGACCTGTCCAAGATCGAGGCGGGCCAGATACGACTGGAGACCACGACCGTCGACCTGAAATCCCTGATCGAACGCACCCGCTCCCTTGTCGAGGCCAGAGTGCACAAGAAGGGACTGCGGCTGCGCATTGAAATCGATCCCGACCTGCCGGAACGGTTCCTTGGCGACCCGTTTCGCATCCGGCAGGTTCTGGTCAACCTCATCGACAACGGCGTCAAATTCACGGAAGACGGCGAGGTTGTCCTGAGCGTCACACACGAACCGGGCGCACCGGACAACGCGCTGACCTTCTCGGTCTCGGACACGGGCATCGGCATTCCCGAAGAGGCCCAGACCGAAATATTCGAACGCTTCACCCAGGCGGATTCCTCCACCACGCGCGAATATGGCGGAACCGGACTGGGGCTCGCCATATCGCGCAAGCTCGTCCACCTCATGGGCGGTGAACTGCTCCTGCAAAGCACCCCGGGCAAGGGGGCCCGGTTCCATTTCTCCCTGACCCCGGAGCTCGTGGAAATGCCGGCGGAACTTCCTCCGGAGCCCACGGAAAGCGTGGAGGAACTTCGGGACCTGCTCAGCCATCGCGCTCCCTTGGTGCTCGTTGCCGAGGATTCGGAAAGCAACCAGGCACTTATCGAACTCTACCTGAAAAATGCAGGCTGCGGCATCGAGTTCGCGGAGAACGGTCAGGAAGCCTTGGAGAAATTCATTGCCGGACATTACGATCTTGTGCTCATGGACATCCAGATGCCGGTAATGGACGGGTATGAATCCACTCGCATGATCCGCGAATACGAGGAGGCCAATGCTCTGCCTCCCACCCCGATCATCGCAGTCACGGCAAACGCCTTCACCGAAGACCGGAACAAATGCCGCCAGGCAGGATGCACCTCCTATCTTTCCAAGCCGGTAAGCAAGGCAAGCGTACTGCGAACCGTGGCGCGCTTCGCAGCACGACGGGAATGATTCCCAAATGTATCCGCCCCCTTGCCTTGACTGTGTCATGTGCGTATGAAGGAATATGGCAAAATACCAGGACTACGCGCCCGAACTGCTTTCCCAGGTCTTTGACCATCGCCTGCAACAGGACGACATCCGACGCGTTCTGGATAGCCTGAGTTCCCGGGATCGGGAAATGTTTCTGGACAAGATTTCGGAAACATTCGAAAAATTCACCGCACTTCTTGAAGTTTCCAATCGACTTGCCGACTCGCTTTCTCTGGATGTACTCTTTTCCAGACTGGTATCTCTCACCACCGAGGCCCTGCATGCGGATCGGGGCACCATCTTTCTGAACGACACCGGAACCAGTGAACTCTTTTCCCGCATGGCCATGGGCGAAGGCACGAGGGAAATCCGCTTTCCCAATCGGGCAGGCATTGCCGGAAACGTCTTCTCGAACAATCAATCCCTCATAATACCGGATGCCTACGCAGACCCACGATTCAATCAGGACATCGACCGTAAGACCGGATACCGGACACGGAACATTCTGACCGCGCCCATCAAGAACAAATTCGGCACGCCCATCGGTGTCATCCAGATTCTCAACAAGCTCGAAGGGAATTTCTCGGAGGGCGACCTGTCCATGCTCGAAGCCATGGGCTCACAGGCATCCGCCGCACTCATCAAGGCCCAGCTGTATGAAGAGGTGGAACGCTCCCGCAAGGAAGAACGCGAAATGTTCGAGGTCACCCGAGCCATTTCCACGGAAATCCATCTTCAGCCGCTCATCACCAGGATCATGCAGACCGCATCCGCCATATTGGGCGCGGACCGCTCCACCCTGTTCCTGAACGATCCCAAGACCTCGGAGCTGTGGGCCATGGTCGCGCAGGGCGTGGAATCCCGGCAGATACGTTTTCCCAACCATCTCGGCATTGCCGGGCACGTGTTCACCACCGGACAGACCGTGAACATCCCGGACGCCTATGCGGACCCGCGCTTCAACCCCGAGGTCGACCGCAAGACGGGCTACCGGACCGACACCATTCTATGCATGCCCGTGCTGAACAAGAAAGGCGACGTCATCGGCGTGATCCAGTCCCTGAACAAGAAGGACGGCCCGTTCACGCCCAAGGACGAAGGCCGCATTCAGGCATTCTCGGCACAGGCCGCCATTGCCATCGAGAACGCCCGGCTCTTCGAAAACGTCCTGAACATGAAAAACTACAACGAATCCATCCTCGAATCCATGTCCAGCGGACTCATTACCCTGGACGAGGAAGGCAAGGTGGAAAAATGCAACCGCAGAGCCGTGGAAATTCTGGGCATGGATGCGAACGCCCTGCTCGGCCACTCCCCGGAAACCGCGTTCACCGGTTCCAATGCCTGGGTCGCGGAAACCGTGTGTCACACCGCAACCACGCGCAAACCCGAACTCGTCATGGACACGGAACTGACGGCTGCGGACAACCGGACGGTTTCCGTCAACCTTACGGCCCTGCCGCTCATCAACGACAAGGACGCCATCATCGGTACACTCATCGCCTTTGACGACATCACCGGTGAAAAACGGCTCAAGGGCACGCTGGCACGCTACATGACCAAGGAAGTCGCGGAGCAGCTCATGGAGGCAGGAGAAAGCGAACTCGGCGGGCAGATGAAGCCGGTTACCATCTTCTTTTCAGACATCCGCAGTTTCACCACCATATCCGAAAGTCTGGGCGCACAGGAAACCGTGTCCATGCTCAACGACTATTTCACGGACATGGTGGACATCATATTCGAATACAATGGCATTCTGGACAAATACATCGGCGATGCAATCATGGCCGTGTTCGGCGCGCCCTTTCCCACGGAGCGGGATGCGGACAACGCGGTCACTGCTGCCGTGCGCATGATGCGCGCCCTGCACGCCTTCAACCGGCAGCGGCTCGAAATCGGCAAGCAGACGCTGGACATCGGCATCGGCCTGAATACCGCCGAGGTGGTTGTCGGCAACATCGGCTCGGAAAAGCGCATGGACTATACCGTGATCGGCGACGGCGTGAATCTCGCCTCCCGCCTTGAAGGTGCGAACAAGGTCTATGGCTCCAACATCCTGATCAGCGAATTCACCCTTGCCGAACTGCACAACGGCTACACCATTCGCGAGGCAGATCTCATCCGCGTCAAGGGCAAGACCCGGCCGGTCGCGATTCACGAAATCCTCGACTTTCACACGCCAGCCACCTTTTCGAACATGGATGAAGTGCTGGACGCATTCGCCCGGGGACTCGCCCTGTATCGGGCCGGAGACTGGAACAAGGCGCTCCCCCTCTTCCAAAAGGCTCTGGCCGCGAATCCCAACGACCGCATGTCGCAGCTCTACGTCCAGCGATGCGAACATTTCCTGAAGAATCCGCCACAGGACAAATGGGACGGTGTCTGGATCATGACCAGCAAATAAAAGCCCCTCCCGGGGGGGCTGGGCGCTACCCAGACCCGCCAAGGAGCAAGGCCCCTTGGATCCCCGAAACGGGTTGCCCAAAAAACAAATCCTTTCTGCTCCTTACAACCTGTTTCCCGGAAGCATATTCCTCGACAGGACAAATCCGCAGGACGGCAGATCTGGACGCGGCATTCGCAGCGCCCGAAGGGAGAGGCCCTGGACGGGGCGAATCAAAGTTTCTCGTGCCGCCGGAGGCCTCTTCTCTCATGCCGGAACGCACGCGTCAGTTCACGTTGCGAACCACGGAAGCCATGGCTGGCGGCAAAAGCAGAGTCACGGTGGTGCCCTGCCCCTGACGACTTTCCAGCCGGACCGAACCGCCCAGCTCCTCCACGATCTTCTTGATCATGGCCAGCCCGAGTCCGCTACCTCCGTTCTTGGTGGAAAAGAACGGGCTGAACGCACGATCCATTTCCTTTTCGGACATGCCGGTTCCGGTATCATGAACAGCCAGAGCAACGGAATCGCCGCGCAATTCCGCGGTCACTTCGACAATCCCGCCGGACGGCATGGCCTCAAGAGCATTCTTGATCAGATTGACCAGACACTGCTTGATGGTTTCCGCGCTCCCGGCCACCTTGGGCATTTCCTGCGAACAGTGGACTTCGAACTCATAGCCCTGCCCGGCGTAACCAATGGACATGAGTTCTATGGTATCCTTGAGCACGGCGCACAGGTCCGAGGCTTCATCCGCACTCGCGGTAGGCCGCACGAACTTGAGCATGCTGGTAAGCATGGTATCGAGACGCTTGGTCTCCTCCACGAGAATCGCCGCCTTTTCCCTGTCCTTGTCCGATATGGTTTTGGACTTGAACAGGGAATTGGCGAATCCGCCAATGGCGAACAAGGGGTTGCGAATTTCATGGGCAAGATACGTGGACATTTCTCCGACCACGGCCAGACGTTCACGCTTCTGCTGATGCTTTTCCCGATAGGTGCGGTCCGTGATGTCGCGATGCATGATCATCACGTGGGTCATATGCCCCCGAATGTCGAAAAGCGGATAGGAATAGATGCGGTAGTAGCGGAGTTGGCCATTGCGATCCACGCGGGTCATCATGGCCTCGTCCTTGGTTTCGCTTGCAAGGGTCCGATAGAAGGGACAGGAAGGCACCAGACAGTCGCAGAATGCGGAACCGTCCGGCAGCCGGGCCGCCTCCCAGCACTGATGCCCGAGCAAATCCTTGCGCCGCAATCCCGCGCGCTGCCACACGGGCCGGTTCAGGTCCACCACGTTGCCGGACTTGTCCAGCAGGAAAATGTCCTCGCGGATTTCATCGATGATGGACTTGAGCAGGACGCGCTGCCGTTCCGAGTCGTCCCGGAAATGCCCCTTGACCAGCGCCATGTCATGCAGGCCGCAGAAGAACACGACCTCCCGATGATCCATCAGGGACACGTCGTCCGGCAGGTTCCGCCGGATGTTGGTCAGCTTGCGCTGGCTTCCGGTCAGTTCCACAACCAGATTGATGTCGTGATGCTTGTCCAGCATGGCCTGCCACGAACGGTACACGGGCACGGTCACATTCTGATGCGGCCGCAGGGGAAAATTCAGTTCGGACAGGGCCACGAGCCGCATGTCCGGAAAAAACTCGTGAAATGCATTGTTGAAAATCACGTCGAGAATGGCGTCGAATCCGGACCGATTGCCTACGATGCCTATGTTGAACCCGGTCTCGTTGCCGTCCCAGTAGCAGGTGCCCAGGGAATCGTACGCGAAATCCGTCATTGTCTCAGCTCCCTTTGCGCCGCGCCGGAACCCCGGCGCGGCGCGATGCGTTGCGCTATCCTCCGAAGAATCGGATAATGTCTTCCATGTACCATGTAGCCACAAGTCCGGCCAGCGACATGGTTATCGTATAGGGCAGGGCCTGCAGCACCATGCGGCCGTAGGAAAGCCGGATGACCGGAGCCAGGGCCGAGGTGAGCAGAAACAGGAACGCGGCCTGCCCGTTCGGCGTGGCCACGCTCGGAATGTTGGTGCCCGTATTGATGGCCACGGCCAGCTTGTCCAGATGGGCGACGATGCTCAGGGCCTGCGTTGCTGCGGCCTGCGGCATTCCTGCCACCACGTCGGCGCGGTTCAGATGCGGGTCCGTGAGCTTGTCCATGAGCTGTTGGCCGGTCATGCCGATGTCCGGAACAGCAGCCAGCATGTTCACGAAATGCATCTTGGTTTCCGAGATGTACACCGTGGCCACGAACACGTTGTCCGAGATCATGGAAAGCAGGCCATTGGCCAGATAGTAGGCCGCCAACTGGGTCTGCCCGGTCAGGTTGAGCACGTAGTTGATGACCGGACGAAACAGATGCTGGTCGTGAATCACGGCCACGATGGAAAAGAAGACCACGAGCAGGGCCGTGAACGGCAGCGCCTCTTCGAACGCATGGCCGATGCGGCCTTCCTCGGTGATGCCGGTCAGGGCCGTGAGCAGCACGATCACGGACAGACCGATGATCCCGACCTCGGCCAGATGCATTGCCAGAGCGATGACCAGCCAGACACCGGCCAATCCCTGCACCACGAGCGAAGCCCTGCCCTGCGGCCCGCGCTTGGCTTCCATCGCCGTTGCGGTCTCCAGCAGATGGGACCGGATGTTGCCCGGCATCTGGTATCCATAGGAAAACAGATGGAATTTTTCCACCACCACGCAGGTCAGCAGCCCGGTCGCGAGTACAGGCATGGAGATGGGGGCAACCTGAATGAAGAAATCCGCAAAATGCCAGCCCATTTCCGAAGCGATAAGCAGATTCTGCGGTTCACCCACCAGAGTGCAGACCCCGCCAAGAGCCGTACCCACTGCACCGTGCATCATGAGGTTGCGGAGAAAGCCGCGAAACTCGACCAGATCTGCACGATCCTTCTGCTTGACCAGTTCGTCGTTGCACAGGTCATGGGTTCCTCCCATGGCCTTTCCCGAAGCATAGCGATGATAGACATTGTAGAATCCGTAGGCCACGGCGATGATCACGGCCGTGACGGTAAGCGCGTCCAGAAACGCGGACAGAAATGCGCCCGCAAAGCTGAACAGCAGGGAGATCATGATCTTGGACCGCACTTTCACCAGAATGCGGGTAAAGGTGAACTGAAGGAAATCCTTCATGAAATGAATGCCGGCCACCATGAAGATGAGCAGCAGAATGACCTCGAAGTTGTGCTGGGCTTCATGGTAGACCCCTGCGGGAGTGGTCATGCCCAGAAACACGGCCTCAATGGCGAGCAGGCCGCCAGCCGGAAGCGGATAGCACTTGAGGGCCATGGCCAGAGTGAAGATGAATTCGGCGATGAGCACCCAGCCCGTGACGAACGGCCCTACGGTATGCAGCAGGATGGGATTCAGGACGAGAAAGGCGAGTATGGCCCTTTTGTACCAGCCCGGGGCATTGCCGAGGAAGTTGGCCCCGAAGGATTCCTTGAGCGTCTTGACCACGTTGAAACTCCTTGGTGATCGCGTGAAAGTGAATGCAGTGGCGGCAGGCGTTCGGCCGAGGCCGCGTATCAGATCGTGCCGGGGGCGATGTCCGAGGCATCGGCTTCCCCCTTTTCCACCAGCCGCCGCTCGTGGGCGAGCCGCACCTTTTCCACGATCTCCTCCAGGGATGCGGGCTTGATCAGATAATCGAAAGCCCCCTGACGGATCATGGCCGTGGCGTCATCCAGAGACACGTGACCGGAGAGGCAGATCACGGCGCAGTCCAGGTCGCGCTCGCGGATGCAGAACAGGGTGTCTTCGCCGGAAAGCTCGGGCATCTTCATGTCCAGCAGAACCACGTCGAACGGATCCTGCATCAGCTTTTCCAAAGCGCGAAACCCGTTTTCCGCTCCCTCTGCCTCAAAGCCCTCGATGTGCAGGGCGCGCACCAGATTTTCCCTGAAACGCGCCTCGTCATCAACCACGAGAATCCTGGGTAAGCGCTGCATGTTCCACCTCTTCGGTCTTCAGGGGAAGTCGCACGGTAAATACGGCCCCCTGTGTGTTCTTGGAATCCACGTACACGTCCCCTCCGAGTTGGCCGAGTATCCTGCGGCACATGGAAAGGCCGAGTCCCGTGCCCTCGCCCGGCGGGCGGGTGGTGAAAAACGGATCGAATATTCTGGGCAGGTCATCCCGGGAAATGCCCGGCCCGGAATCCTTGATGCGAACAAAGGCATGGTTGCGGCTCTTGCTGGTCACCACGGTAATCACGCCACCGTGACTCACTGCCTGCACGGCATTGTCCAGCAGATTGAGCAGGGCCTGCCGCAGCAGGGGCGGGTCGGTCGTGAGCCGGGGCATGTCCCGACCAAGAATGTTGATGATCTCCACACCGTCCGGCGACACCTCGCGCCGCACGAGGTGCACCATGTCCGAAACCATCTTGTTCAGATCGACCTCCTGCAGCACGGGTTTCCGGCTCCGCGCGAAATCCAGAAGCCTGCGAGTGATGTCCGAACAGCGCACCACCTGCTTGCGCACCTGTCTGAGGCCGTCGCGAAGCTCATCCTGATCCACGGCATCCAGATACGCGTCCAGATACTCCACTTCCTGCAGAATGATGTTCAGGGGGTTGTTGATCTCGTGGGCTATGCCCGCAGAAAGCTGGCCGAGGGACACGGTCTTCTGGAAACGGATGAGCTGTTCGTTCAGACTGGCCCGCTCCCGGGCCGCATTGCCGAGATCAACCTGGGCGCGCATGAGCAGCCATGACACCGCAACCCCGGCCGCGGCCGTGATCACGGCCGCATGCACGGGGTGCCGGGGCATGATCAGCACGGCGGCGGCAAAGCTCAGGGGCAGGAGGATGCTGCCCCCGATGAGCATGTTTCTGGTGGAGTTGAGCCTCACGCCCCACACCTCGCTCCGGTTGCGCCGCACCCGTTCAAAGGCGGCCCGGATGCGTTCCAGCAGGTCGTCTATGGTGAACGGCTTGAGCACGTAGTCGTACGCGCCCCGGCTCATGCCTTCCAGCCCGGACTTCACGGAACCGTGGCCCGTCAGCATGATGACTTCCACGTCCGGGTGCCGCTTCTTCATTTCCTGGAGCGCGTCCAGACCGTTCATGCCCGGCATTTTCACGTCCAGAACAACCACATCCACGGGATTCGCGGACATGTATTCCAAGGCATCGCGCCCGGACTGGGCCACGGCAATCTCCAGATTGCGCTTGGCCAGACGCTTTTGCAGGAGCTTCAGAAAATCCCTTTCATCGTCAACGGCTAGAACCCGGATCATATCACTCTCTCCTCATGCCTTGCCACGGCCTCGCCAACAGGCAGATGCACCGTGAACACGGTTCCCTTGCCAAATTCGCTCTCCACCGTGATGTCGCCGCCCAGCTTGCGGAGCGTGCTGTAGATGATGGAAAGACCAAGCCCGGTGCCTTCACCCACGGATTTTGTGGTGAAGAACGGATCAAACACCTTGTGCAGGTACTCCTTGGGAATGCCGGTTCCGGTATCCTCCACGGAGAGCCGCACTTCCTGATCCCCGGTCGCGGACCGAACCGTGATCACGCCGTCCTGCCCAATGGCGTCGATGGCGTTTTCCAGCAGATTCAGAATCACCTGCTGCACCTGATTCACGTCCGTGGTGATCTCGGGCAGGTCGTTCAGATCGAATTTCACGTCGATATTGCGGTGCAGTACCTCGTTGTCCAGAAACTTTGCGGTTTCCCGCGCCAGATGGTTGAGGTCCACGTTTTCCTGCAACGGCTCCATGCGCCGGGCGAATCCGAGCATGCGGTGGGTAACCTGACGGGCGCGCTCCACATGGCGTTCGATGTCGCCCACGGCCTCCTGCAACTCGTCCAGCGCCTCGTATCCGTCCAGTTCGCCGTCATTGATGAGATCGCGTATCCACCCCGCGCTCTCGCGGATGATGGACAGGGGATTGTTGATCTCATGCGCCACGCCCGCAGCCATCTTGCCCAGAGACGCCATCTTGCTGGACTGAAGCACGCCCGCGTCCATGGCCGCCTTTTCCCGGTCAGCCTGAACCAGCTTGCGCACCACGGAATTCGTGGTCAGCAACGCCCCGACCGCAATCATGATCACGCCCGCGCCGAACAGCAGCCCGGCAATGGACCGGGAACGCATGAGCGGCGACAGTTCCTCGCGCGGGTCTTCCGTGACCACAAGCACCCAATCCGTGCGATGCAACCGCGTGGCTCCGGCAACCCGTTCGCCTTCGGGCGTATTGCAGCGAAAGACGCGCACGTCCCCGCCCACGTCACGCAGGGGAAGATCAACCCGGGTCAATTCATTGCCCCGGAATCGGGAGGGTGTCTGCAACTGCATTTCGCGGTTCACCAGATAGGCGTCCCCGCCCTCGCCGAGTTGCAGACTGCGGACCAGCGTGGAAAACACATGCGAATCAATGGTGGCGCGAAGAATCCATGTCCGCCCGGCCTCGCGTCGCGTCACCGCGATGATGAAATGCGGATACTGCCGAAACCCCATGAACACGTTGCTGATGTACAGCCCCTTGAGCAGCACCTGATGAAACCACGGCTGTTCCTTGTAGTTGAGGCCCTTGAGTTCATAGGGGCCGGCATAGGCGACCTGCTTGCCGGAACTGTCGATGATGCCGAGATCAATGATGGAGCGGGACGTGCCGAGCAGCGTGTCGAGCAGGGAGTCCAGATATTTCTGATCGGTCATTTCGGCATAGGTATGCGTGCCCGCCAGATTCCTGAGCTGAACCACGCGCTCGGCCAGAAACACATCCACGGCATCGCGCTTGTTGGCCACGATGAGGCGCAGATGGTCCTCGACCTTGGTGGTATAGCTCTCGCTGAATTCGGAGTGCAGAAAATATCCGAGAGCCAGCAGAGGAATGAGCGAAAAGCAGAGCGTGATGACGATGAGCTTCCAGCGAAGCTTGCGATACGTGGCGATGGTCATTGCGAATCCTCCCCGGATTCCGGCTCCCCGTCGGCCCCGGAACGTCCGGGGCCTTGGGGATGAGGGTGAGGAATGCTGTCAGGCTTTCCAGTCGGGTGAAGAAAGGTTTCGATTTCCGTTTCGATTCGCTTGAGATACGCGTCCACGACCTCGGGTCCGGTCATGGCCATGTCCAGTTGCCGGGTGTGCACGGCCAGATGCCCCAGCACGACCATGGCATCCAGCACCACGGAAGCTTCCTCGTTTTCCATGCGAGCATACAGGGCGTCGCCCCGGACCTCGGTCACGAATCCGAGCGGTTCCAGCACCCGCCGAATCAGTTCGGCCCGAAGCTCGCGTCGGTCCTGTGCCGCGGCCCCGCCCTTGAATTGAAAGAACACGTAATTTTCGCCGGAGTCCGGACCGGCATGGCCCTCGACCGTACTGAAATGAAATCCGTACCGGGATTGCAGATTGCAGTAGTGCCGGTCGATCATGAAATAGTTGCGATCCGCCATGGAACTCCCCAATTCCGGAGAGAGTGCGGGATTGGCCGCAGCCTGCCCGAACAGATCGACCAGCCCGCGCGCATCCGGCGCAGGCGGTCCCTGCCAGGGCATCGCGGTCATGCCGCGCCACAGGGCAAGCATGGGGTCGGAACAGATATGCTCAAGGTCCACGGTGTCGGATTCCGGGTCCGCATCCCGGGAAATGCCCTCGCCCAGATCAACAATCCAGTATTGCATGGTCCGTTCGGCCACGAGTCGCCTGCCCAGCGGCATGTCGCCGTTGCCGCGAAACATTTCGCGCACGCCCATTTCGTGACAGTAGCGGGTCAGATCATGCAGTGTCCGGCAATGTTCCGGCGCGAATTCGGGACCATCCGCATGCAGCAGATTGAGCGGCGTGACCAGGGGGACGACCTTCTGAAGCTTCTCCATGACCGGCGTGCCTTCCATGACGGATAGCCGACACACGGAATCCGGAAACATCTCGCTCCTCCGTCCGGAATATATTTCGCCATGCGTGCCCGACACGGTGACGGTCTCCACACCGGCCAGCATGTCCACCGCGCCCTTGAGTCCGACAACGGCGGGAATGGAAAACTCACGTGCCACATTGGCCAGATGCCCTGTGGCACTGCCGTTTTCCGCCACGAATGCCGCCGCCTTTGGCAATATGGCGGCCAATCTGGGGCGGGCATTGCGTGCCACAAGTACCGCGCAATCCGGAAATCCGAGCATGTCCGCGTCCTTGTCCACCACGTACGGTCTGCCTGCGCCCACGCCCGGGCTGGCCGGGATGCCGCCGGAAAGGAGCAGATGCTGCGCATCCCCCCGAGGGGCGACAAAGGCGTCCTCTTCCCTGTCCAATGGACGGCATTGTAGAAGAATCAGCCCGCCGTCCTCGGCCACGGCCCATTCCACATCCTGCGGGCCGTCGAACTCGGATTCGAGCCGAAGCACCAGTCGCGCCAGTCGATCAAGCTCCTCGGGGCCAAGCACGGAAGCGGAGCCATGTCCGTTCACGGGAACCCGCTCCAATCCTCCGCCTTCGGCCTGTCCGTATTTCCAGGTCTTTTCCGGCACCGAACCGGACACGATTTCAAGGGAATCACGATCCAGCGACCAGACATCCGGGCTGGCATTGCCGTCCACGACGCCGACCGGCAGCCCGGGGACAGCACTTACGGACAAGGTGCGTCCTGTTGCGTCCATGGGATCCACGGAATAGGCCACCCCACCGGCACGAGCCGGTACCATGCGCATGCACCCCACGCACATGGCAAGTTCCTCGCCGCCGATGCCCCGGTTGAGCCGATAGGTCATGGCCGAAACCGAATACATGCTGGCCACGACCTCGCGATAGGCTTCCAGCACTTCGGAGGGGACCACGTTCAGCACGGTCCTGTACTGTCCGGCAAAACTGATGCCCGGCAAGTCCTCGCCAACCGCACTGCTGCGAACGGCCAGTCGGAGTGATCCATCCGAATTCATCCGTTCCAGTTCCTCGGCGACCGCCTCTTCCAGCCCGTCCGGAAACGGGGCCTCGGCAATGAGGCGGCTGATGCGGGACTCCAGAGCGAACAGGGCGTCCAGTTCCTCGGCCTCGGCAACCTGAATCATGCGGTCGATCTCGTCGCGCAGTCCGCTCTGAAGCAGAAAACGCCGAAATGCGGCAGCCGTGATCACGAACCCCTGAGGAACGGTCACGCCCAGTAGATGCCTCGCCTCTCCCAGCATGGCCATCTTGGGGCCGATGTCGCCGGCCATCTGTCTGCGGGCACGGGACAGCGGCACGCACAAGGGACCGTGAATGGGGCCCTCCACTGGTTTGACGATCTCGTTTATTTCCAGAACGATGCGGTTGAAGACATCCTTGAGTGCATCATGACGGCCCGGGGCCATTCGGCAGAGCCGATCGATCATGCGACTGACTCCGGATGCGGCCTTGACGCAATGGGAGCGCACCTGGGTCATGCCGAAGGGGCGCTCCCCGATCAGGCTGTCGTTCATGTCGGCCATGGCATCCAGCGCCTCGGCATTGGCCGAAAGCAGCAGCCGGAAATTCTCGCAGCGCGCACGGCACTGCCGGATGCGCTCCTCGTCGCCCCTGCATGCGGTTCTGCGTCCCGGGCGAAGTGAGTCCAGGATCATCATGTCCGCCTCCGGGTCAGGCCACGCCCGCAACGCCCGCGCGCACGGCTTCCTGAATCTTGAAGTAGAGTTCGTCGGTTCCCACGGGCTTGAGCATGTAGTCGAATGCGCCGTATGCCATGCCCTGAAGCGCGGCTTCGGAATTGGCGTGTCCCGTCAGCAGAATCACTGGCAGACCCGGGGCGATCTTCTTGATGGTCTTGAGTGCTTCGATGCCGCTCATGCCCGGCATCATCACGTCCATGACCACCACATCGAAATGCGCGGCCTTGATGGCCTCGATCGCATCCCTGGCTCTGGGAGCCGTGCTGACCTCGACATTGCGGCGCGCCAGTCTGCGTGCATAGGCGATGAGGAAGTCACTCTCGTCGTCGACAAGAAGAAGCTGTATCCTGCGCATGGCGATCCTCCGGGTTCCGTCCCGATGGGCCGAGGCGTGCGGGCCCCGGCCCGGGGACAGGAATGGTGCTGCCTGAGCCGACAGCGATTATGTAAACGGGGGCCGGATGCCCCGGTCCCCGGGGCGGCCGTCAGGCCAAGAGGGCGCGAAGCTCCATGACCACCGGAGCCAGGGTCCAGAAAAACATGAGCAGCAGAAAGGCGGTGGCAACGACCATGGACGCGGCCTTGAGCTTGCCGAGGCCGCACGCCTTGACCAGCCCCACGCCCACCAGCAGAGCCCGCACCGGTTCCAGCACAATGGCCAGCCCGGGAATCCAGGACACGACCATCATCGCGCCCGTGGCATAGGCATAGATGTTGAAAATTCTGGCGAACTCGATCCGCTCGGTGTGAAACATGCCCACCAGAATGTAGGTGAACAGGGTTGCCAGCAGCGGCATGAGCAGGCCGTTGGCCATCATGACCACGCCCATCTGCAAGGAACTCTCGAAAAAATAGCTCATGCTGACCGAGGCATAGAACAGGGCCGAAATGAACAGGAACATCCACGCCCTGCGCGTGCCTGTCTCCCCGGCCACATCCGCAAAGAACACCGCTGGATGTCGCATCAAATTGATCAGAATCTCGAAATATTCCTTGATATTGAGATTTTTCACAGTTTCGGTTGCCGCACTCATGTTGAACCCTCCTGTCCCGTCGGGTTTCTACTGGATCAACGATTCCACCACGCCCCAGCACAGCATGCACAGGGTCAGCAGAAAGCAGATGATCCGCTCGGTTCGCTTGGAAAAATAGGTCACGCCTTTCTTGTGTTCGAAAAATCTGGTGTTGGTTTCATTGCTTGTGCCATTCATGTCCTGTCTCCTTGGATGGCCCGGCGGCCCTTGCGGACCGCCGGGGAGGTGAGTGAGGATGTGTCTCGTCAGAATCCGGGGAGTCCGGAGAATCCTCTGATGTTCCAGTATACGGCGGTGAGCACCACGATCATGATGTTCGCCACGAACCACATGGGCACGCCAACACGCAGGTAGTCCTTGGGCTCCAGATAACCGGAAGCGTAGACAATGGCGTTGGGCGGGGTGCCGATGATGAGGCAGTAGGCGAAGGAAGATGCCACTGCCGTGGCCATGGCCATGAAGGGCAGGAAGGTGGTGCCGGGATGCACGATGCCAGCCATGTTCAGGGTGATGGGACCGACTGCCGCAGCGGCCGGACCGTCAGCCATGAGGTTGGTCAGCACAGCGGTAAGACCGTTGGAGGTGAGCATCAGCGGGATGCCGTGGTCCATGCCCAGCGGGGCCAGGAGATCGACAACCGAACTGGCGAGCCAGTATGCTGCACCCGTGGAGTCCAGGGTACGACCGAAGATGATCGCGCCCGCGTACAGCCACACAACACCCCAGTCCACCTTTTCCTGATAGTCGCGCCAGTTGACCACACCGGCCAGCAGGTAGGCGACAGCACCGGCAACCGCAATCACGCCGATGCCGAGACGGACGGGGTAGATGCCCATGTTGAAGAAGATCTTTTCAGTGAACCATCCCCAGACCATGACGACGAAGATGATGACTGCCCAGATCTGGTTTCTGTTCCACTTGCCCATCTTGTCGATTTCGCTTTCCAGATGCTTCATGGCCGGAGCGAGGGACTTGATTCTGGGCTTGAACAGCATGTTCACGGCGATCCAGGTGATGGGGATCATGACGATGACAAAGGGCATGCAGTAGGTAACCCACTGAAAGTAGCCGATGTCGAAACCGAACATGTCGGTCAGGTAGGTCATCATGATGACGTTGCGTGCGCCGCCGGACGGGGCGCCGGGACCACCGATGTTGCACGCCATGGCAATGGTGATCATCAGCATCTTGGCAAGTTCCTTGTCCTCGGGGATTTCCTCGGTCAGGCTGTTCTGGTAGAGCAGCATGCCGATGGGCAGGAACATGGCGGCGAGGGCGTGGTCGGAGATGAACGCGGCCAACGGAGCGATCACGATGAAGAAGATCAGCGTGATCCACCGCACGTTGGGCACGGCCAGCTTCTTGAACATGAGCAGGCACATGCGCTTGTCCACACCGGTCTTGACGAATGCAGTGGCGAACATGAGTGAACCCATGATGAACCAGCATGCGTCGGACCAGTAGAGCATGGCCACCTGTTGTCGCGTGACGACGCCGAAGAAGACGAGGATCAGACCGATGCAGAATGCCACGCCCGGCAGCGGGATGCATTCCGTCATGAAGCAGAAGACAACGAAGACGACCATGGCAATGGCGACCTTGATGTGCCAGGCGCCCTTGTCGGCCTTTTTCTTGTCTCTGGCAGTGAGATCATCGTAATCCAGCGTCTTCATGCGATAGTCGAATGCATTCTGCATGACTTCCTTGTAGCGCTCGGCGCTGACGGTCTGCTGGATGAAATCCCTTGCCTGCTTGAAGTTGGCCTGATCAACAGGAATCTTGTACTTTGTGCACCACTTTTCGTTACGCTTGAGAAAACGCTCCTTGGAGAGCGCGCCCATGCGCATGTTGCGTTCCATCATCCGGGCCGTGAGAATCTCCCACTGCTCGGCCTGGGAGGAATCCTTGTTGAAAAGCTGCTCGGTAATCAGCCCGGTCACGGCGCTGGGGCCGACCTGGTACTGCATGCCAACCTTCCTCATGCCGTCCGGCGTGGGAAGAAGGACCATTATGGTGAACAGCACCACGGGTATGATGAACAGCTTCCAGTCCACATACTTGTCGTATCCGGTTGCTTTCTTCTTTGCTTGAGCCATGATTCACCTCTATTTCCGCTCGATTCAGCTTGCGGAAACGATCCGCGAGATTTCGAAAAAGAGTTCCTGTTCCCTGACCACGCCGACGTCCTTGCCGTTCTCGGTGACGATCAGCCGCCTGACCCCGTTGGTGACCAACGTGTCGGCCACGTCCATGAGGTTGGCTTTCGCATCGACCGAAGGCGGGTTGTCGGACATGAAGCTGCTCACGGGCTGAGCAACGACTTCACGGGTGCGGGAGGTGAACAGCCCCTGCCAGAACATGGCCGAGTACTGAAGACTGTCGGCCGTGGACGGTTTGGGGGCGGAAAGGTACTCGGGGCGAACCGCGCCGATCAGATTCCGGGGGCTGAGAATGCCGGCCAGCGAACCGTCGCGACGGCGAACCAGAACCGACCGATGCACGGAGTCGATGAGCCTGTCCGTGGCGAGCAGCCGTTTCTTGGCTTCCTGCAGGGCAAGGATGGCATCCTTGATCGTGCTGTTCTCATCGATGACCGTGTAATCCTCGATGGGAATCATCACTTCGGCTGCGGTCTTTTCCTTGTAGACGTGCTTGCCGCCATGAGCCACGGCGTCCTCGATCTTGGCGGCGAGAAGATCGATGTCGCAGGGTTTGGCCAGATAGTCGAAGGCACCGCTCTTGAGGGCCTGCTGCGCACTCGGCAAATCGCCGTGTCCGGTCAGCATGATCACCTCGAGGTCGGCCTTGGCAGCCTTGATCCTGGTCAGCGTTTCATGTCCATCCATTCCTGCCATCCGAACATCCAGGACAACCACGTCCGGGTTCTCGGACAGCATGGTGAGCGCCTGCTCGCCGCTTTCGGCGAGGATCGTCTCGAACCCCTTCCTGGCAAGTATTTTCGCAGTCGTGGTGCGAAAACGCTCCTCGTCGTCGACCATCAGAACTTTTATGTTCGTCGACATTGCTACCTCCTCTCGGTGTTTTCCGTGTCCCTGCCCGCAACCGGCAGCTCGGTCCGGCAGGCCTTAAGGATTTTTTGCTTCTGCCTTTTGACCTTTTCAAACGCGTCTTCAGCCTTCTCGAGAAAGTTCTTCATGCTCAGGGGCTTTATAAGGTAATCCATTGCGCCGAGTTTCAATCCTTCCACAGCCGATTCCATGGTTGCATGGCCTGTGAGGATAATGACTTCGACCAACGGGTTTTCCTTCTTTATCTTGCGGAGTGTCTCCATGCCGTCGATTCCCGGCATCTTGATGTCCATGAAAACGACATGAATGTTTTCCTTGTTTATGAGATCGACAGCCTCTTCACCGTTTGTGGTGGTAATGACTTCAATCCCCATCTTGTTGAAGAGTTTTTTCGTGGTCTGAAGCAATCTTTCTTCATCATCCACAAGCATTATCTTCATAGCTTCCATGTCTACACTCTCTGATGCGTTGTTTTACTATCTCTATGGGGATTACTTATTTGATTCGCATGTGCCATTACGCGATGCTGAACCTCCATTCATGCATGGATACAAAGCAATCACTATGCCACATGAAAGTAGCTGTTTTTATTGTATTTATTCATGCAAAAACAGACTTTGTGCCAGAATGGACCTGGCAGAACCGATGTGCGGATCGGGCTGGGAATCCTCATCGACGGGCAGGCCTCGGAACATGTCCTCACCCGGAAAAATCCACAACAGACTGGAATACTAGGGAAACAAAGGATTCAGCACGCTTGGGGAAAGCGCAAAACGGACATCGCGCAACTTTTTGCCATGAATTCGCAAGCGTCGTGCAAAGGCAAAAGGTCAAACAGGCCGCCTCAATCCACTAAAAATGGACAGCCCCGAGTCACCTCGGAAAAGCTCTTGGCAGGCCCTTGATAACAGCTCGAAAAAACATGACTTTATTTTTCCATTTATAACATGCCGTATTCGCAATGCGCAGCACCGGAGGCCCACGTCCCGCCATCCGGCACACCTGCATCATCCAAATTCACGCAATCCATACGCGCGGGAGAGAAAAAAGCACGAAAAGAACGCGCAAGCGACTTACGGCTTCTCGCCGTTGTCTCCCGGCATTTCCGGCAAGAGAAATCGTTGTTTTCCCAGCCGGGATTTATATCCAAGCATATCAGCATATAAAATCCGGCATATCGCTTGGAACGCATTTTGCCTTTGTCCACGGCATCACAACGCCTTCCCCCCGGGCACAAACTGCAACAGCGGTGCGGAGACCGCATTCGGCATGACAGAAATGGAATACAGAACGCTATTCAAGCACCTTCCTCAACCGGCAATCGTCATCACCCGGAACAACTGCATCGCCGATGCAAATGTTCGCGCAATGCAGGCTTTTGCCGACAAGGAAACAGAGTCTCCGGGACAGGGGGTTGAACGCATGGAAAAAATGCTGCTCCCATGCATTTTGAACGAACTGGACAGGTTCAGAAACAACAGAGCCTCGTCCATGACATTTGAAAAGACACTTGAAGGTGACGAGTCCCTGCCGCTCGAATTCAAGTTCAGGCTGGCCAAGGCCGACCCGAACATGAGCAGAAGCGGCATAGTCGCCGTACTTACGGACGTGACCACACGCAAACGCGCTCTGGAGGAGTGCAGTCGGCTGGCCACGATCATCAACACCACGGACGACGCCATCATCAGCATTGATCACGACGCGACGATCCGTACGGCCAACAAGGGTGCGGAAACCATCTACGGCTACTCCTCCGCGGAACTGTTGGGGCATTCGGTCTACGTGATGGTTCCGGATTCCCGCAAGGAGGAGATGGCCGCCATCCTCGCCAAATGTGCGGCCGGGGAGTCAACCTCCCGGTTCGAGACCTATCGAAAACGGCGCAACGGCGAAATATTCCCGGTCTCCGTCACCTACTCTCCCATTTTTCAGGGCGACAATGTTCAGGCCATGTCCGCCATTTCCCGCGACATTTCCGAACGAAAACGCGTGGAACACGAACTCAAGGACAGCCACGGCCGCCTCAACAACCTGCTGGAAGAAACCGTGAAGGCCCTGTCCACGACGCTGGAACAACGCGACCTGTACACGGCGGGTCATCAGCTTCGGGTATCCATGTGTGCACAGGCCATAGCCGTGCGCATGGGACTGGACAGAAACGACATTCAGGCCATCAGAATGGCCGGACTGCTGCACGATATCGGGAAGATTCGCATTCCCATGGCCATCCTGAACAAACCCGGCCGGTTGTCCCCCAGTGAAATGGCCCTTGTCCGGGATCACCCGGAAACCGGCCTCGACATAACCAAGAACATCCCCTTTCCCTGGCCGGTGGGCCAGATCATCCACCAGCACCATGAACGTCTGGACGGTAGCGGCTATCCGAACGGAGTCATGGGCGAGGACCTGTGCATCGGCGCACGGATCATTGCCGTGGCCGACGTGCTGGAGGCCATGTCCTCGCACAGGCCGTACCGGCCCGCGCTGGGGCTCGAACTGGCTCTGGACACGGTCATGGGAATGCGAGGAACGGCCTTTGACAGGAATGTGTGTGATGCGCTCAAGGATTTGATCGCAACCGGAACCATCATGATCCGACAGGGAGGACTGCAGGTATGTCCGTAAGATCAAAGCTCATCTTGTTGCTCTCAGTGTCCATTGCCGGCTTTGTCCTTGTTTTTCTCGCAAACATCGTGGGAAAAACCGAGACACGCCGAATTCAATGCCTACAGACGGCTTCCGAGTCCTGCAACCTCGCGGTGCTGCAATGCAGACGACAGGAAAAGAACTTCCTGCTCCGCAGGGACGAGGAATACGCAACCCGGTTCCAGTCCGCTCTGGGCAATGCCAAGGCTTCGCTCAATTACATTGCGGGAGCAGGTGACACCAATGCCACGGCCAGGGATCGGGAAATCATAGCCAAATCCCTTGAAGCATACGGAATAAGCTTCACCCGCGTGGTCAACATCGAACGCAAGGTGGGGCTCACCGAGTCCGACGGATTGCGCGCGGTGTTCATCGGCGCGGCCAGAGCAATGGAACGCAAGCTCAAGGCGCTGGACAAGGAAGAGGCGCTCATCGCCCTGCTTCAGGTCCGCCGCCACGAAAAAAACTACCTGATCCGCGGCACGCAGGTCTATGTGGACAAGACCAACAAGGAATACAACCGCCTTGTCGGACTCGTGGATGACATGATCCTGCCCGAGGGGACCAAGCTCGACCTCAAGGCCACGCTGACCGCGTATTACGATGCCTTCCGGGAACTGGTGCAGGCCAAGACGCAAGCAACCAGTTTCGTGCAGCAGTTCATCGAGAACGGCCGCAAGCTCGAACCCGCGGTCAAGGCGCTGCGCGATCATTTCCAGGCGGAAGAAGAACGTATCCAGAACATGGTCGACTACTGGATCGTGGGCATTGAAGTGGCGGTGGCCGCGATTCTTGGCATCATTTCTCTCTGGGTCTTCTTTGGCGTGACCAAGCCGCTCAAGGTACTGACCGAATATTCCCATGCGGTTTCCACCGGAGACCTCGACTCCAGCGCGGATGGCAAGTTCTCCAAGGAATTCGACATGCTGAGAAACGACATCAGCACAATGGTCGAACAACTCAAACTCAAGCTGGAAGATGTGCGCGAACAACGCATCGAAGCACAGCAGCAGGCGGAAAACGCCCGCAAGGCCATGGAAGAGGCCAAACGTCAGGAACAGGAAGTCCGGCTGCTCTGGGAACGCATGCAGGAATCCGCAGTGCTGGCCGAAGACTTTTCCGGCCGGGTCGCCCGATCCGCCGAGGAACTCGCGGCCATGATCGAACAGGTGCAGCAGGGCGCGCAGGTGCAGACCCAGCGCATGCGGGAAACGTCCACTGCCATGGAACAGATGAACGCCGCCGTCTTTCAGGTGGCGAAAAACGCCAGTGACGCCTCCACCAATGCCCAGGACGCCAAGGAAAAGGCGACTCGGGGCGCGGAGCTCGTGGAATGCGCGGTCAAGGCCATCGCCGTGGTCAACGAACACACCGACCACATGCGTGACGGCATGCAGAATCTGGAACGTCAGGTGGAATCCATTGGCGAAATCATGGACGTGATCAACGAAATCGCGGACCAGACCAACCTGCTCGCCCTGAACGCGGCCATCGAGGCGGCGCGGGCAGGCGAAGCGGGCAAGGGATTCGCCGTGGTCGCGGACGAGGTCCGCAAGCTGGCCGAAAAGACCATGCAGGCCACGCAGGAAGTGGATCGCAGCATCCATTCCATCCGCGAGGCTACCGGCGACAACATCAGGAACATGCACGACGCGGTGGAAGCCGTGGAGGAAAGCACGCGGCTGGCCACGGAATCCGGCCAATCCCAGCAGGAAATCGTGCAACTCGTTCAGGCAAACACCATGCAGGTGACGGACATAGCCTCGGCTGCGGAACAGCAATCCGCTTCCGCGGAACAGATCAATCAGGCCGTGGACGAAGTGAACACCATTGCCCAGGAATCCCTTACCGGCATGAACAGTTCCTTCGAAGCGGTTTCCGCATTGACTGGACTTTCCGAAGAACTCATGGAAATGATTCAGGATATGTTGCGTACGGATTCTGACAGAAAATCCGAAGCAGCCACAGAGCTGCCGGTAGGCATGCAACCCGAAACACAACTACAGGCTTAACACGGCGGGCGTCCCGGATTGGCCGGGACGCCCAATCGACCACAGGAGACCCACATGGAATTCAAGCTGCTTCGCCGCCAAGTACGACTCATCAAGCGCATCGACGAATTTTTCAACTACCTCAGCGAATCCGGCATCACCTTCAAACTCGGGGTAGCAGCCTATCTTCGTGGGGACATGGACACCTTCAACGACAAACTCAAGGCCATCGGTCGATCCGAGCATCTGGGCGACGAACTCAGACGCGAGATCGAACGGGACATGTACACCAAGACCCTGATCCCGGAATCCCGGGGCGACGTGCTCGAACTTCTCGAAAACCTCGACGCCCTGCTCGATCGCTTCAAGGCCGTGATGTGGCAGTTCGACATCCAGCAACCCGCCGTGCCCGAACCGCTTCACGAGGACGCCAACAATCTCTGCGCCTATGTCGTGGAAGCCGTGGAGGCCATCGTGCTGTCGTCACGCGCCTTTTTCACGGATCTCAATCAGGTGGCCAACACCCTGCACAAGGTCTCTGCCTGGGAATCCGAGGCCGACTACGTGAACACGCGCCTCCAGAAAAAGATATACCGCATGCCCGGAGTGGAACTGGCCTTCCGCAACCAGCTCCGGGATTTCGCCCGCCGCATCGACAACATTGCGGACGCGGCCGAGGACGTGGCCGACAGGCTCAGCATCTACGTGATCAAGCGGTCGCTCTAGGAGGCATTCATGACACCCGTATTCTTTTCCAGCGGGCTGTTCCTCGGCTGGTCGCTGGGCGCGAACAACATGTCCAACGTGTTCGGCACGGCCGTGGGAACACGCATGATCCGATTCCGCACCGCCGCCATCTGGTGCAGTGTCTTCGTGATTCTCGGTGCGGTGATCAGCGGTGCCGGAGCAACGCAGACCCTGGGCAAGCTCGGCTCGGTCAACGCCCTTGCCGGGGCATTCATGGTGGCCCTTTCCTCGGCCATAACCATGTTTCTCATGACCAAGGCCAGCTATCCGGTTTCCACGTCCCAGACCATTGTCGGGTCCATCATCGGCTGGAACCTGTTTTCCCAGTCCCTCATCGACTATGGTGCGCTCACGCAAATCCTGTCGACCTGGGTCTTCTGTCCGGTACTTGCCGCCATGTTCTCCATGACACTGTATCTCATCTGCCGCAGTTGCCTTTCCCTGTGCAAACCGCACATGCTGATGCAGGACGCCCTGACCAGAATGGGGCTGCTTCTGGCAGGCATCTTCGGGTCCTACGCACTTGGCGCAAACAACATATCCACGGTCATGGGCGTTTTCGTGCCCATCTCCAACTTTCAGGACATATCCGTCTTCGGACTGTTCACCCTGAATGCGGCACAGCAGCTTTTCCTGCTCGGCGGGCTGTCCATCGCTCTGGGCGTATTCACCTATTCCAAGAAGGTGATCATGACCGTTGGCGGCGGCGGAATCATGCGCCTTTCCCCGGTTGCCGCGTTCATCGTGGTGGTCTCCCATTCACTGGTTCTGACCATCTTCTCCTCGCAGGGCCTGAACACGGTGCTCAAGTCCTGGGGCCTGCCGCCGATCCCTCTGGTACCGGTATCCAGTTCACAGGCCATCGTGGGCGCGGTCATCGGCATAGGCCTGCTCAAGGGCGGCCGCACCATCCGCTGGCGCACCGTGGGAGCCATATGCAGCAGTTGGGCCGTGACCCCGGTCATTTCCGCGCTCATCTGCTTTGTTTCCCTGTTCTTCCTGCAAAACGTCTTTCAGCAGACCACGTTCAAGCCGGTCCGCTACAGCCTGACCGCAGACGCCATGACGCGGCTGGCCCGTTCCGACGTGGACACATCGCAGCTTGAACCGCTCCGCGACAAGCTCTTTCCCAATGCCGTTGAGTTCAAGTCCGCAATGCAGGAACACAGCTTCCTGAAGGACCAAAAGCTGGAACTGGCCATAGCGTCGGCAAAGCTGCACTCCATCGAAATCACGCAGGACAGGTTGAACGATCTGCCGCTGAAGTGGATCACCGGGGAACAACGCTCGGCGCTGGACACACTGGTTGGATCGCACTACCGCCACAACTGGCAATTGGCTGGCGCTCTGGCCCGGGCTTCCTCGCATTGGCGACCCATTACCGGCGACAAGGAAAATCAGCGCGAACTTCAGGACAAGGTGGAATACCTTCAGGACTTCTTTGCCGCGCCCTGACCAGCAAACCCCATGAACAGCAAAACGGCCGGGAATTGCAGAATTCCCGGCCGTTTCATTGTGATCGGAATACAGATTGCCAGATCAATCCGAGGCAGGCAGGACAATGACAAAGGTGGTTCCCTTGCCCGTTTCGCTCTGCACCGAAATTTCACCTCCGAGCGAGGTGATGATGCCATAGCACACGGACAGGCCCAGCCCGGTGCCCTTGCCCGGGGCCTTGGTCGTGTAGAAGGGGTTGAAGATTCGCTCCAGATTGTCCCGGGGAATCCCGGTTCCGTTGTCCGCTACCGTGATTCTGACCCGGCCCTGCTCGTCGCGAACAGCCTTGATGTCAAGGATTCCGCCTCTTGAGCCGTGCTGATCGACAAGAGCGTGAATCGCATTGTTGAGCAGATTCAGCATGACCTGCTGCAACTGCCCCGGATCGGCCTTGACCGCAGGCGTGTCCGGGGCCACGTCGCAATGCATGGCAATGCCGTGCACTGCGGCCTTCTTTTCAACCAGACCGCCCACGCCGGGCAGGTATTCCACCAGGTCGATGCGTTCCAGCACGGGTTCGCCGTACCGGCCGAACTTGAGAATCTTTCTGGTGATTCCGGCGCACCGCCGAATCTGAAGCATGAGCTGCTCCACGATCTCCCGCAGCTCGGCTATTTCGCCGTCGCACCGACCCTTCGTCTTTTCCGCAATATCCCCGGCCACGAACTCCATGAGCGCAAGATCACTTTTCATGACCTGAAGCGGATTGTTGATTTCATGGGCGAATCCGGCGGACATCTCCCCGAGCTCGGCCAGACGCGCGGCCCGGAAAAGCTGGTTTTCCAATCCGGACACGGCCTCGTCCTTGCTCCGCAGGCTCGCAGCGATTCTGCCGCTGATGTACACGGCCAGCCCCACGATGGCTCCACCGCCGATAAGCATGATGATCACGATGAGTACCGAGGCCCGCTGGATCGGAGCATAGGCCTCGTGCTCCTCCTGACGGACCATGAGCCGCCAGCGACCGTCATTGAGCGGGGAGGCCGCGTAGATGTAGTCGTTTTCCCTGTCGCTCAGGCGAAACGTATGCGTCGAAGCGGCCGGCTCGGGATACTCAAGCCCGTCCGGCTCCAGAATCACGCCGTTCGAAAGCCTGCTGATCTGCGGCACGCCCTTGCGGTTCACGATGTATGCCTCGCCGCCCAGAGCCGCACTGTCCACCAGCGAACTCAGGGCAAGGGGGTTGAGCGTCGCGCGCATGACCCATATCTCGCCCATGCGTTCCCGGGCCACAGCCAGAGTCACGTGCGGCTCGTTGCGGAATCCCAGATACACGTCGCTGATGTAGGACATGGTGCGCCGGGCGTTCACGTACCAGAGCGCGTCCGCATATTCGCGATCCTCCAGCTCGTATGGGCCGAAATACGCCACCTGACGCCCTGAACCGTCGATGACCCCGATATCGATGAACGCGGATGTGGAGGACTGCAGATCGTGAAACAGTTCCATGAGTCCCTGCTGGGAACGAAGCGTTTCCATGGGGGCCAATGCCAGAGCCAAATCCAGATCGGACCGGCACTCGTGCAGAAAATCCCCGATCTTCCGGGCATGATACTGGGACTGCTGCCGAAGCGAGGAAAACGCCATTTCCTCGATCGTTGCCGAATACGAGTAGTAGCCCACGGCAAGGGAGATCAGAAACGGGACCAGGGGCACGACGATCATGCCCGCGAGAATGTGATGACGCGCTTTTCTATACTGTTCGTGTTTCATCGTGCCAACCACGGTTTTGCGCAATAGCATGCGCGATTTTCGCAAACTCTTTTGCCAAAAAACGTCTATCGATTCCAATAAGTTGACCAGCAACCACATGCAAGCCCTTCATGAGGTTTGCGTTTTTATACAGAAAAAGCAATCAACATGCCGGAATCGACTTGACAAGGTGGCCGCACTTCTCCTAGTGCGAAAGGTGTTTGATTATTGAATATGCATTCACAGAAAGGCGGCGTCATGTCGGGCGAAAACTGGAAAACCCCGTTCCAATGGTTCTCTCTGCACTCGGTCAGGTTCAGCCGGATAGGCCTCAAGGGCAAACTCATGATCGCCCTGATCCCCGCGGTCGTCCTCATCCTTATTTCGGCGGCATACCTGAACTATCATGTGGCCGAGCGGTTCATCAACATAGCCATCGACCGCAACGTGCGCATGCGCAACCTCGCCATGACCCACGAGATCGAACGGGCCCTGGAAAGAGCCAGAGGAGACCTGCTCTTCTTCTCGCAAGGCGATCTTTCGCGGAATGCCATGGCCGCCCTTCTGAAACGCACGGTCGCTTCCGGCGGTCCGGCATACATGGAATTCGCCTTTCTTCCCGTGGTAGGCAACGATTCCACATATCTGGCCCAACATTCCGGCACGGTTGCGATTCCTTCCCGCGAGAAGTTTCCCTCTGTATCCCCGGACCCCATGCTGGACCTCGACCGACTCAAGAACCTCAAGCCGGGCATGGTGGACATATCCCCTGTCATGGAAGTGGAATTCCCGTTTCCGGCCAAGGGAAATGAGAACCAGCGTCTCAAGGAACACGTGATCCGGTTCTTCACCCAGGTCCCGGCCTCGGACACGCATCCGGCCGGGCTGCTCATGCTCTCTCTGGATGCCCGCCATCTGCGCAACATCCTGTCCCTGTACAACTCGGATCAGTCCCCGCTCTGGGCGTTTCCCCGAAGCGACGAGCTCCGCTTCAACTTCATGGTGGACGCCGAAGGCTGGATCCTGTTCCAGTCGGAACGCACGGACAAGCCCGAATCACCGCTGACCACCTACCTTGCCAGAACCGGCTATGAAGGAGCACTTGGCAAGCCCGGACACAAAAGCGCGTTTCGCCCCACTTCGGCATACAGTCACTACTGGGAAATGGTCGAGGCCATCCGCCGGGGCGGGCAGGGCCTGAACCGCGTGCAGGACAAGACCAATACGGACTCGGCAGTCAAGGAATACTTCTTTTCCTATGCACCGGTGTGCTACAGCCCCGGAGGCGACGCACCTTCCCGAGTCTATGCAGGCGTGGTCTATGTGGACCGCAGCCAGCTCCCCATCGTGGCCGGATACGAATACATGGATGCGACCCTGCTCTTCACCCTGCTGACCATCGCGCTCATCGCCCTGCTCATCTACTGGCTCGGACTGATTCTGTTCCGGCCCATCCGGGAGCTCACGGCACGCATGAACGAATTCGACTCGCCGGACAAGCTGGAGGAAATCCGGCTTCCCTACAGCGGATTGGACATCGACATGCTCACGTCCAGCATCAACGGCATCATCCGCAAGGTGAAATCCCAGCTTGAGGAAATCCGGCAAAAGGACAGGACCATCCAAAGCGTGAACCTGCGGGAACGCGCTTCACTGGCCCGGGAACGGCAGGTGCTGGCAGAGGCGCAGGACGGGGACATGCCGGAAATCGTCGGAACGGGCCCCATCATTTCCCGACTGAAGTCGGACATCCTCAAGGCATCCCAGGTGGATGTGGATGTCCTCATCACGGGCGAGACCGGCACGGGCAAGCAGCTCGTGGCCGAGGCCATCCACAACAACAGCGTGCGGGCGGGCAGCCCCTTCGTGGTCATCAACTGCGGCGCGCTGGATGAAAACCTGCTTCTGGACGCCCTGTTCGGTCACAAGAAGGGGGCGTTCACCGAAGCCCGCACCGACCGCAACGGCGCGTTCTCCGAAGCCAACGGCGGTACCCTGTTTCTGGACGAAATCCAGTCTGCCTCGCCCAAGGTGCAGCAATCCCTGCTTCGCGTGCTGGCCACGCGCAAGATCAAGCCTCTGGGCAGTGACGCGGAAATCAGCGTGGACGTGCGCATCATTGCGGCCACCAACATGGACCTGTCCGAGATGATCGAACGCGAAACCTTCCGAGAAGACCTGTACTATCGGCTCAAGGTGGTTTCCATCGAGACCCCCTCGCTACGCAATCATATCGAAAACGTGCCCCTGATCGCGGTGCATAACCTGATGCAGGCCGAACATCTCACGGGCAGAAACCGCCTCGGCCTGAGCAAGGGCGCACTCAGCAAGCTCTCCAACTACCATTGGCCCGGCAACGTGCGCGAACTGGTCAACGTGATCACGCGCGCCGCGGTCATGGCCGAAACCGAAACCATTCAGGCCGAGGAAATCCGTCTGGAAGAAGACCTGCACGTCATTCCGGATCCGGATGCAGCCATGCTCACCACGGCCCCGGCTCCGGAAACCGAAGCCCCGGATGCACCCAAGGCAGTGGAACCACCGCCTCCGGCACCGGATTTCCCGTCGTTTCACGAGGAAATGAACCCCCGGCAGAAATCGGCATGGTCCGAGCTGATCGCCAAGCCGAGCTTCAGCCGCAAGGACTATCAGGAAGCCGTGGGCGGCGGTCTGCCCTCCAGAACCGCGATCTACGACATCCAGAACCTCATGGAAAAGGGCATGCTCACCAAATCCGGCAAGGGCCCTGCCACCCGGTATTCGGTCCGGGACGACTTCCGCAGTCCGGTTCCGGAAAACTGATCCCGACCGCGAGAACGCGGCCCGGCTTGCCACACAGGTCGGACCGCGTTCTCGCGATTCATTCGCGCACACTGTTATTTTTTCCTTCCTCGCGCATTCGTTCCACACTTCCGTCAGTATATCACTCCAGAATCAGGACACATTTCTTCAAAGCCTCCATCTCGCAAACGACCTCTTCGTCCAAAACAAACGTTTGACTTATCCACAAGGAAAGCGTATTTTCAAAATCAGGAAACCGACAGAAAACAGATTCGACGAAACGGGGAGCTCATGACCAAAACAGCTGAAGGAATCAGGAGCAAGGGACGCAAGGCGCAGGGTGAGGAAACCCGCCGAAAGCTGCTCCTGACCGGAGCAAAACTGTTCGCGCTTCAGGGCTTCAACGGCGTAAGCATGCGCGAACTGGTACGCGAAGCCGATGTGAACCTCGCCACGGTGAGCTACCATTTCGGAGGCAAGGCTGGACTGTACGAGGCCATCCTCGACTACATCATCGAACGCCGAGAGGAACTTTTCCCCAAGGACGCGATCATTCAAAAGAAAATCGCGGAAGCAAACGGTGATCCCCATGCCCTGAGCGATGTTCTGGGCTGGTTCGTCGACTACTACATGCATGGAATCCTCTCGGAACCCGCCACGAATCTGGCCGTGCTCATCATCCTTCGCGAGCTGGCCAATCAATCGGAATTCTTTCCGAAACTGGAAAAACACTTCTTCGATCCCTCGTTCAGGACTCTGGGCAGCCTTCTGGCTGCGGCCATGCCCGGCATTTCCCAGCGGGAACGCTATGTGGTCGGACACGCCATCATCGGCATGTGCCTCAAGTTCGTGGACGCTCATCCCGTGATCAGAAAACAGTTGGGGTGCGAAAAATACGGCCCCGAGGAAATAGACCTTATAGCCCAGGTCCTGAGCACCCGCATCAGGCTGTTCGTGGGCCTGCCGGAGGGCAACAGGCAATGAAGAATTTCATCACGCTTCTTTTTGCAATGGCTCTGTTGCTTCCGGCGGCAGGCTGCAAGGATACCAAGGCTGGCCCATACAAGCCCATCCGCCCGGTCAAGGCCATTCGTCTCGACCCGTCCGGCGCAGGCAAGCTCTGGACCTTTGCCGGAACAGCCGAGGATGCACTGGAGTCCCATCTCTCCTTCCGCGTCAGCGGAAAAATCATCCGCTTCCCGGGCGACCAGATCGGCCGCCAGTTCAAGACTGGCCAGACCGTGGCCCAGCTCGACCCCACGGATTACGAGCTGGAGCTGCGTCAGGCACAGGCAAACCTGGAACAGGTTCGTGCCAATTTCATCCGCTCCAAGGCGGACGTGAAGCGCATCCGTCAACTCTTCGAACGCAAGGTCATTTCCAAAAGCGAACTGGATCAGGCCGAAGCGGATTTCAAATCCTTCGAAGCCCAGTTGAGCGCAGCCGCAAAGAAGCTGGACATTGCTCGCAAGCACCTGAGTTACACAACGCTTCCGGCCCCATTCGACGGCTGGATCGGATCGGTTTCCGTCAACGTGCATCAGAACGTGTCCGCAGGCCAGACCGTGGCCACCCTGACTGCAGGCAGACAGATGAAAATGTACGTTTCCGTGCCGGACACCCTGATTGCCATGGTCACCGAGGGCGACAAGGTCACCGTGTCCTTTGACGCGTTGCCGGACCGGAGCATGACCGGACGGGTCACGGAAATCAGCATGGGCGCGCTGGGCGGTTCGTCCTATCCGGTCAAAGTCCATCTGGACAACAAGGATCAGGCGATTCGCAGCGGCATGACTGGCCACGTCACGTTTCTTGGACAGGGCAAGGACACGCGCATCGTGATTCCTCCGGCGGCCCTGCGCAGCGATCCGGACGGAACCCGCTCGGTATGGGTCGTTGACGAATCCGATTCCACGGTTCATGCCCGCGTTGTCGATCCCGGCCCCCTGACGCCCTACGGCATTGAAATCAGGAACGGACTCGAGTCCGGCGACGTGCTGGTGATCCGGGGCGTGCACGCCCTGAGTGAAGGGCTCAAGGTGCGGCTCCTGCCGCACGATCTGGAGGGTTGACCATGAACCTCGCCAACTGGTGCATCAAGAACAACCGCACCGCACTGACCATATTCCTGCTCATCGCCATCGGCGGGCTGGTCACCTTCCTGAACATCCGGCGGGACGAAGACCCGGATTTCACCATTCGTGCCGCCCTGATCATCACCCAGTTTCCGGGCGCGTCTCCGCAACGCGTCGAGGAACTGCTCACGGACAAGATCGAGGAAAAGATTCGCGAGATGGACGACGTGAAGATCGTGTCCTCGGAATCCATGACCGGCCTGTCCATCATCAAGGTGGAGCTGTACGAATCGGTCAAGAACGTGGAACCGGTCTGGCAGAAGATGCGCAACAAGGTAGCGGATGCGACTCCGGATCTTCCGCCCGAAGCCTACCCGCCCATGATCAATGACGAGTTTGGCGACGTGTTCGGCATCTGCCTCGCCCTGACCGGCGACGGGTTCACCTATCGGGAACTCAAGGACGAGGCCGACGTGATCCGCGACCAGATTCTCAAGATCAGGGGCGTGGGCAAAGTGGAGCGCTGGGGCACGCAGGCCGAACGCATCTTCGTGGAATTTTCCAACTCCCGCATGGCCTCGGCCGGGATCAGCCCGTTTGCCATGGCCCAGATGATCGACCACCAGAACACGATCCGACCCAGCGGCAGCGCCCTGATCGGCCCGGAACGCATCACCATCGAACCCACGGGCGAATTCGCCGGGGTACGTGACGTGGCCGGTCTTTCCATTCGGCCCGAAGGCGGCAAGTCCAGCATCCGCCTGTCGGACGTGACTTCCATCACCCGTGGCTATGCCGATCCCCCGTCCACCATGATCCGCTTCAACGGCAAGCCTGCCGTGCTGCTCGCCATTTCCATGGTCGACAACGGCAACATCATGGAGCTCGGCGAACGGGTTCAGGCCAGACTGGATGAAATCCGGCCCACCCTGTACCACGGGCTTGACCTGGAGGTGCTGACATTTCAGCCAAAATTCGTGAACAAGGCGGTCACGGACTTCATCATCAACCTTCTGGAATCCTTCGGCTTCGTGATCATCGTCATTCTGGTGTTCGCAGGGCTGCGCACCGGCCTGATCGCGGGATCGCTGGTGCCCATGGCCATGCTGGGCTGCATCTCGCTCATGCCCTATTTCGGCGTTGGCCTGCAACGCATCTCCATTGCCTCGCTCATCATCTCCCTCGGCATACTGGTGGACAACGGCGTTGTGGTGTCGGAATCCATCCTCGTACGCCTCGCTTCCGGACATGATCGCCTCAAGGCCGTGACCGGAGCCGTATCCGAACTCTGGATGCCCCTGCTCACCGCTTCCCTGACCACGATTTTCGCGTTCCTGCCTATTCCTCTGGCGGAAAACGCCACGGGCGAGTTCTGCTTTTCCCTGTTCGTGGTGGTGTCCCTGAGCCTGTTCTGCTCCTGGGGACTGTCCATGAGCATGGTCCCCATGATGTGCTTCTATTTGCTCAAACCGAAAATCCGGATTCAGACCTTCACGGGCCGCATATACCGCTGGTACCGAAATCTGCTCCTGTTCTTTCTCAGGCGACGCATCCTGTTCCTGACACTGGTGTTTGCGGCCTGCGCCACCGCAATCTGGGGCTTTCGCTTCGTGCCCAAGATGTTCTTTCCGCCCAATGAACGCGCCCAGTTCACCATCGATTTCTGGCAGCCCTACGGCACGGACATCACGGCCACGGCACGCCGCACCGCCCGACTGGAGAAATTCCTGCTCGCAGACCCGGGCGTGGAAAGCGTGGGTTCCGTGGTGGGTCACGGCGGCCCCCGCTGGTATCTGAGCCTGAATCTGGAACAGAAGAACAGCAACCTGACCACGCTCATCGTGAACACGCATACCATTCCGGACGTGCGCAAGGTCATGGACCGCACCCGGGCCGAACTCAAGAACAAGTTCCCGGACGCGGAATTCAGCCTGAAGCAGCTCATGAACGGCCCGCCCGTCGGCGCGCCTGTCCAGCTCCGACTCTCCGGCCCGGACCTCAAGACCCTGTATGTGCTTCGGGACAGAATCGAAGACATCCTGTCCGACATCCCGGGCGTGGAACGGATATGGGACGACTGGGGCCAATGGACCAAGAAGATGGTCGTGGTGGTGGATCAGGAAAAGGCGCGTCAGGCCGGACTGTCCAGCTACGACGTGGCCATGAGCCTGCAAACCGGCATGTCCGGACTCAAGGCCTCGGACTACCGGGACGGTGATACCATCATCCCCATCATCCTGCGCAGCGACGACTCGTTCCGCAATCGGCTGGACAAGCTCGACAGCATGAACGTGTATTCCTACAAGGACGGCAAGACCGTTCCCCTGAGCCAGATCGCACGCACCGAACTGACATGGGAACCGTCCGACATCCGTCGAAGGGATCAGACACGGACCATGACCGTGAAGGCCGATGTGCTGGAAGGTTTCTACGCCGACCGCATCGTGGCTCAGGCCCGGCCGCGGATTCAGGCCCTCATGCAAAGCGAGGATTGGCCCCATGGCTACTACATGGAATACGGCGGCGAATTCGAAAAGAGCGACGAGGCTCAGGAGGCGCTCGGTGCGAACATGCCGCTGGCAATGGGATTGCTCGTGCTCGTGCTCATCTTCCAGTTCAATTCGTTCCGTCGGCCCGTCATCATCCTGCTGACTCTGCCGCCCATGATCTGCGGCATCACCGCGGGCATGCTCGCCACGAACGCCCCCTTCGGATTCATGGCCCTGCTCGGCATGATCTCCCTGCTCGGCATCGTGGTGAACAACGCCATCATGCTCATCGACCGCATCGAGATACAGCGGAGCCGGGGGATTGCCCTGACCGACGCCATCGTGCTGGCGGCACTGGAGCGCGCACGGCCCATCATCATGACCGCGACAACCACCATCATCGGCATGGTGCCCCTGTCATTGCAGGGCGGGGAAATGTGGCGGCCCATGGCCAACTGCATCATGTCGGGTCTGGCATTCGCCACGGTGCTGACCCTGGTTCTCTGCCCGGTGCTCTATTCCCTGTTCTTCCGGCAGAGCTACAAGGGGTACGCATGGCGGCAGGAAGTGGTGGAACTGGGAAGCGACCTGCACAGGAAGGCGGAGGCATGACCGAAGAGGCAACCCGAATCGGGTGCCGCGGCTTCTGCGCCCGCTGCGGCCGGGACCATTCGCTCCCGGCCGAACCGGCCCTGAAGGCCTGCCGCGCGCTCATGGCCGAACTTGAGGCCCAAGGCCGCATCGACCTGACAGTCCGGGACGGTCAGGCAGACCCGCGCCTCTCCCTAAACTACCTGCACGGCCCGGCCCGGGGCCAGATGTTCGGCGTCATGGTCTGCGAGACGCAACACCGCGAACAACTGACGTTCAAGGCCTTTTCCGGCCAGTACAACGGAATGTGGCAGGTGGCTGGCTGGGTTCCGCCCGTGCTTGACCCGGCCCGGTTCGAAAGCGTGACCCGTGACACCGAAGCCCGAATCAAGCGACTGGGACGGGCCTTGGAATTTCTTTCCCCGGATCAGAAGCACTATCGGGAACTGCACGAGGAGCGCAGGAGACTGTCCAGAAATCTGATGCGGAGAATCCATGACCTCTATACGCTGCACAATTTTCGCGGCCAAAGCCTGCCCATGCGCGAGGCGTTTCTCGGCAAAGGCAACATGCCCACCGGAACCGGGGACTGCTGCGCGCCCAAGCTGCTGAACCATGCGGCCTGCAACAATCTCCGCCCCATCGGACTGGCCGAATTCTACATGGGCCGGGAAAACCGGTCCGGCACACGGAAACACGGTGAATTCTCTGCTTCATGCCAGGGGAAATGCGCCCCCATTCTCGGGTTCATGCTCTGCGGACTGGAGGATTGATCGCCGGGCCGGATTGTGTCCGGGGCTGCGTTCTGCTATGCCGAACCGGTTGCCCCTCCATCCCGATCCAAAGAGGTTTTCATGCTGCGTCGACTTGTTTTGGCCTTTGCCCTGATTCTCGCCATGGTCCCGGCCGCCCTTGCCGGGAAATACGATCTGTCCAAGCTTGACGCCGTGTCGGCCAACGTGGAGAAACAACTTGCGGAGCTGGCACATCCTCTGGCTTTCGGCAACGGTCCGGTCGAGGTCATTCTCATTTCCGACCCATTCTGCCGCCACTGCCGCCGGACCTATGACTTTCTGCAGAACTCCCGGGACAGGGTGGGCACCCTGCGCGTCGTGCATGTCTCGCTGGTGGGATACGCCGGGTCGGACATGGCTGGAGCCTGCGCCGACTTTCTGGCGGAAAAGGGCAAGGGAATCAAAGGGCTGAATCTGGCCTACACGCTGACTCCCCCCGCGGACGAGGATGAGGAACAGGCAGCCCGAAAGGTGTTTCAGGAATTCAGGGATGCGTTTCCCGAAGAATTCGGCACCACGGATTTCCAGACGTTCGCCAGAATGACCATGCCCGAATTCTACAGACACGTGCAAACCGTGGCCGATTGGCGATTCACGGGCACCCCGCACGTGATCATCAATGGCCGCCACCTCAAGGGCTACAACCCGGCGTGGCTGGACGCCATGCTGGAAGCGGGCGACCAGACGTCTCAATTCCCCTGATGCAAGGGCAGGGTGAATGAGAATTCACTGCCCCTGCCGAGTTCGGATTCGACCCAGATCACTCCGCCGTAATGGGCGACAATCTCCTTGCAGATGGCAAGGCCCAACCCGGTTCCCTTGGTGGTGTGCCGCAGGGTATCGCCCATGGTCGCCTTGTGAAACCGCTCGAAAATGCGGGGCAGATCCTCCCCGGGAATTCCGGCCCCCGTGTCGGCAACAATGACGGTAAGCATGCTCGCGTCCGCTTTGGCACTGACGGTCACGCTCCCGCACGGCGTGAACTTGTAGGCATTTCCCAGCAGATTGAGCAGCACCTGCTGAATCTTGTCCGGGTCCGCATGAATGGCCGGAAGTTCGGCGGGCAAATCCGTGACGAGGCTCAGATTCGGATTGGCCGAGAACTGGCCGCGAACCGCATTCACGGCCTGCCGCACCATGACCACGGGATCAAGCGGCAGATCATGCCATGTCTCCTTGCCCGACTCGATGCGGTTCAGATCGAGAAAATCGTTGATCAGCCGGGTCAGCCGCATGCCTTCGGTCTCAATGATCTCCAGATTGTCGCTGATGCGGTTGCCCTTTCTCACGGCAAGTTCATCCAGCGAGGCGTCCGTCATGAAATACCTGCTGAAATCGCGCCCGGCGAGCTTGGCGAAACCGCGAATCGACGTCAGCGGTGTACGCAGCTCGTGCGATATGGACGAAATCAGCGTGGACTTGATGCGATCCAGTTCCTTGAGCCGGGCATTGGCCTGTTCCAGCTCGGCGGTGCGCTGTCGCAATTCCGAAGTGCGCTGCTCCACCATGACCTCCAGCTCGGCGTTGAGCTTGCGCACCTTTTCCTCATTGCTCTTGCGTTCGATGGCCAGAGCGACCTGTTCGGATACGGCCACCATGAAGTTCACGTCGGATTCCGAATAGTGATTCGGATTGTGATAATGCTGAACCGTCATGCATCCCCGGGTCTTGCCGTTGATGCGCAGGGGAACCCCGATCCAGACTGCGGCAAGGGTGCCCACCACGCGCATCTCGCCGCGGGCCATGCCTTCGTTGCATTGATCGCGGGTCAGGAAAATCGGCTTGCCCGTTCGAATCACGTCCAGCGTAACCGAGCCGTTCCCGGGCTTGCTCACATCATTTATGGCCAGCATCTCGTCCTTTTCATCGCAGAAGAAGGGAAAGACGATCCGGTCGTTTTCCTCGTCCAGAAGCGCGATGTAGAAGTTCGGCGTATCAACGGCTTCCGTGAGAATTTCGTAAATGGTACGATAAAGGTCTTCCAGATTCCGGGTAGTGCTCACGGCCCGGGAAATCTTGTACATGGCCAGCGAGGTCCGCTCGTTGAGCTTGCGCTCGGTAATGTCCCGAAGAAACCCCTCGTAATGGGTCAGTTCGCCGCCAGCGCCGATCACTCCCTTGAGCGAGGCCGACACCCAGATTTTCCTTCCGTCCGTCCGGCGGAGCTCCACCTCGAGCTGGTCGATGCTGCCGGAATCGCGAAGCCGGCTCATGACATGGTTCCGCAAGCTCGGGTCATGGTAGCACTGTATCCCGATGTTGCGCACCCGACTCATGAGTTCCTCGGGAGTGGAATACCCCAGAATCCGGGCCATGGCGGGATTGGCCGTGAGAATCACCCCCTCGGGCGTGGCCTGATAGATGCCATCGTTGGCCCGCTCGAAAATGGCGTGATACTTCTGCTCGGCACGCTTCCATTCGCTGATGTCCCGCACGGTCGAAGCGCGGATCAGCTTGTCCTTGTAGGGAAACACCCTGCCCTGTATCTGCACGGGAAACAGCGAGCCGTCCTTGCGCCTGACCAGCGCCTCGTACGGCGGTGAATAGTCCATGGACATGTGCCGCCTGACCACGTCTCTGGACCCTTCATCCAGCCAGTCCAGCACATTCGTGCCCACGAACTCGTCAAGCTCGCATCCGATCATGTCGCACGCCGACTGGTTCGCCTCGATGCAATACCCGTCCTCGGAAAGAACAATGGCCTCGAACGTGGCATTGGACAACGCGCTGTGCCGCAATTCGGAATCCCGGAGTGCCGCCTCGGTCCGCTTGCGCTGGGTCATGTCCGTATGCGTCCCGGCCAGTCGATAGACCTTGCCGCTTTCATCCCGGGAGCTGGCCCCCCGTCCCAGAATCCAGCGATACGAACCATCCTTGTGCCGCATGCGGTATTCCACTTCGAACTGACGCTTTTCCCCCTTGATGCAGGCGATGTTCGCATCCAGAGCCAAAGCCAGATCATCCGGGTGCACATGCGACTTCCACGAATCGGCATGGTTGGGAAATTCCGAATCGGCATACCCGAGAATCTGCTTGTAGCGCGGGGAAAAATAGACGGAATCCGTTGTCAGGTCCCAATCCCATATTCCGTCATTGGCCCCTCTGACCACCAGTTCGTACCGTTCCCTGCTCTTGCGCAAGGCCGCTTCACTCCGATGCTGTGCGGTAAGGTCGACCAGGGAGGCAACCCGGTCGTCGGTCCCGGGGATCATGTCCACGTACAGCCGGACATGCCGACGCCGACCACCACGCCCGACCAGCGTGAATTCATAGTCGTGCGGCGTCTGGTCCGGAAACAGGGAACGCTGCCGATACAGCTTCCGCATCCGCTCCACGTCCGAAGACGCCACGAAGTCGGTCCAGTGCATCCGGGTTTCCATCTCTTGCACCGGATACCCGGCCAGTTCGGCGAACCGCATGTTGCAACTCAGGATGCGAGCATCGCCGCCCACGATGACCGTGGCTGTCCCCGTGCTTTCGAAAAGACTCCGGTAGTATCTCTCCCCCCTGTTCCCGGCATTTTCGATTGCCCTTTCCTCTTCTCCGGGAAATGCGAGGCAGAGCACGGCGGCGCTACCGTCCACAGAGATGCGACGAGGCGCAAAACGAAATCCGAAGGAAGTGCCGTCACGCCGCATTCCCTGAAATGTCGACCAGACAATCTCCCGTTCCTGCAGTACATCGAGAAGCGCTTTCATGACCTTGTCCCGATACGCAGGATGAACCAGACGGGTACAGTGAATCCCGCCCTCCCAATCCGCCTCGGAATAGCCGAACCACTCTCTGGCAAAACGGTTCACCTGCAACACATTGCCGCCGGAATCGGCGACCATGGCCATGAGCGGCAGCATATCCAGCAATTCGGCATACTCGCATCCGGGCCGGGAAGACGTGCAATTGGATTCGGAATGGTCGAGACTGAAAGTCATGGGCTCTCCGTTTTCAGATTCCCGGGGAGATTAACCGTTCATGCGCATGAACGGCAAGATGTTATACGGGAAATGTTTTTGGTTTGACCCTCGATAGCGGAACATGTAATCAATCATTCGGAGTCATAGCCACATCGCAAAAAAACGAAATACGCCATGAAGCCCGGACATGTCCTGTTTCTTCTCGCCCCGGTTCTGTACCCGGCCACGGCCTTTGCGTCGGAAAACCATCCTGTCGGCTGGAAAATCTGGGTCATTCCCGTCATATCGGTTGTCCTGCTTGCTGCGGGATGGAAATACTTCTCCACCCGATGCAGGGCGGACGGCGCCCTGTTTCGCAGTCTGGTGGAAGGATCGCTTGCCGGAGTTGCCGTCATCCGGGGCGACACTGTGGTCTACGTCAACCCGGAAATGGGCGCGATCGTAGGCTATGATCCGGACGAGATCATCGGCAGCAGCCTTGACCGTTTTCTTCACGGTTCGAATCTGGCAATGGCACTGACCAACCAGTCGCTCCGCCTCTCCGGGGAATCGCTGCCCGACCTCTATGAACTATCCATCAAGCACAGGACGGGCAGAATACTGCGCGTGGAAGTGCATGCCGGGATCATCCAATGGCGTGGCGAGCGGTGTTCCGTAGCCTATGTCCGCGACAGGACCGAACGCGTGATCATGCAGGAACGGCTTCAGGAAGCCCATGACGAACTGGACTCCATCTTCACCAACAGTCAGGTCGGCATCATGCACCTCAAGGGGGGCCGGGTTCTGGCCAAGGGCAACCGCCGCCTTGCCGACATTCTCGGATACACCTCTCCGAATGAAATGCTCGGACTGGACATGCGCGCCCTGCACCTGACCGAAGAACGCTTCCACGAATTCGGGGAACGCTACTTCTACCCGCTGGCCCACGGCAGCCGCATTCACGTGGAATACCGGCTCGCGCGCAAGGACGGCTCCCCGGTGTGGTGCATGCTCTCGGGCAAGGCCGTGGATTCGGCCTCCCCTGCCGATCTGGACAGAGGCGTGATATGGATCGTGGACGACATATCCCGGCAAAAGGACCTGGAGGAGGAACTGCGCAGGCGCGCCTCCACGGATCCGCTGACCGGCCTGAACAACCGCCGCCGTTTCATGGAACGGGCCGAAACGGAAATGGGCCGCCACCACAGGTACGGACATCCGCTGAGCCTGCTCATGCTGGATCTGGACAACTTCAAGCACATCAACGACTGGTTCGGGCACGAAACCGGAGACCGCGTACTCGTCGCCTTTGCCGAACTTTGCGCAACGGAATTCCGGGAAGTGGACGTGATCGGCAGACTCGGCGGCGAGGAATTCGCAGCGCTACTCCCGGACACCGACATGCCGCACGCGCTGTCCGTGGCGGAACGGCTTTGCCGGGCCGTGCAGGCGCAGGAAATGACCTATGGAGAAATGCCCGTGAAGTTCACGGTCAGCATAGGCGTGGCAGAGGCCGGACGCTCCGGGGAATCGCTGGACAGCCTGATGCGCCGGGCCGACCTCGCCTTGTACCGTGCCAAGGGCAAGGGCAAAAATCGCGTGGAATCCTGAGAATTCCGCAACTCCTTCAAATGTTTTTCCAACCTTTCCCGATTTTGACCAAATTGGTCCTTTCTCCCCCTGGTTTGACCAGTTTTTCTCTTGCTTGCAGGGCGATTTTAGGGCAAATTGTTCCGGTTATGGGCAAGGTCGAGACTGGCATCCTTCGATCAGGCCCTGGTTCGCCCCTCGGCGAGCCGGTTTTTACAAAATGCGAAAATTCGCAACTCAGAGAGGAGAACCCCCAATGAAACGGATCATTTCCATCTGCATCGCCTTTGCGCTTGCGCTGTCCATGGTCGGCACCGCCTTTGCGGACAAACTGGTCGTGGGCACCGACACCAACTTCCCCCCGTTCGAATTCAAGGATCCGGCAACCGGCAAGCACACCGGCTTCGACGTGCAGCTCTGGGACGCCATTGCCAAGGAAATCGGCGTGGAATACGAACTCCAGCCCATGGCCTTCAAGGGCATCGTTCCCGGTCTCCAGTCCGCACAGCTGGACGTGGGCATTGCCGGCATGTCCATCACGGACAAGCGCAAGGAAGTCATCGACTTCTCCGACGGCTACTATGATTCCGGCCTGCTCCTTCTGGTGCGCGCCGACAATACCGACATCAAGGGTGTGGAAAGCCTGGACGGCAAGATCGTTGCCACCAAGCAGGGTACCACCAGCGTGGAATACCTGAAGAAGCACGCCAATCCCGCCGAAACCAAGCTGTTCCCCAATGACAACGCCATGTTCATGGAACTGCTCACCGGCGGCGTGGATGCGGTCATGTTCGACAAGCCGGTTGTGGAATCCTTCCTGAGCAAGCGCGGCAAGGGCAAGGTCAAGACCGCCGGTCCCCTGTACGCGGGCCAGCCCTACGGCATGGGTTTCCCCAAGGGTTCCGAACTGGCCGCCAAGGTCAACGCGGCCCTGAAGACCCTCAAGGACAACGGCTCCTACGCCAAGCTCTACAAGAAGTGGTTCGGCGTCGATCCCAGCTAGTCCGCAGTAATAACAGACACCATTCCCTGGGGGCGGCCTGTGCCGCCCCTGCGTTTTTTCCTACATCAGGGTGACACTATGGCTTTTGATTTCGACCCGTCCGTGATGATCGAGTCCCTGCCCATGCTCATGGGCGGCGCAAAGCTGACCATCATACTGACAGTGGGCGGCCTGTTTTTCGGATTCATCCTCGGCGCGGTGGCCGGGCTGATGAAATTGTCCCGCAACGTGTTTGTCCGCAAGATTGCCGGAATCTACGTGGAGTCCATACGCGGTACCCCGATGCTCGTGCAGGCCATGTTCCTGTACTTCGGCGTGCCCATGGCCCTTGGCATCCGCATCCCGGCTGTTGTCGCGGGCATCATCGTCATCGCTATCAATTCCGGTGCGTACATTGCGGAGATCGTGCGCGGCGCGGTCCAGTCCATAAACACCGGGCAAAGCGAAGCCGGACGCTCCATCGGCCTGAACCGCTTCCAGACCATGCGCTACGTGATCTGGCCCCAGGCCTTCCGCCGCATGATTCCCCCTCTCGGCAACCAGTTCATCATCAGCCTCAAGGACACCTCCCTGCTCATGATCATCGGCGTGGGCGAACTGCTTCGCACCGGCGATGAAATCGTGGCCGTGAACTTCCGTTCCTTCGAGGTCTACCTCACCTGCGGCCTTGTCTATCTCGTCATGACCATGAGCATTGCCAAGAGTCTGAAGGTTCTGGAAAAACGCCTGCACATTGCCGGCAAGTAGGAAACGCATGATCAGGATAGAAAAACTCCATAAAAGTTACGGGGACCTCAAGGTCCTCAAGGGCATCGACCTGAATGTCAAGCAGGGCGAAGTGGTCTGCGTCATCGGCCCGTCCGGGTCGGGCAAGTCCACCATGCTTCGATGCATCAACAAGCTCGAAGATCCCACTGCCGGACGCATTCTGGTGGATGGGTTCGACATCATGGACCCCAAGACCGACATCAACATGGTCCGCACCGAGGCCACCATGGTCTTTCAGCAGTTCAACCTGTTCCCGCACATGACCGTACTGGACAATGTCACGCTTGGCCCCATCAAGGTCCGCGGCATGGACAAGCCCGAAGCCTTGCGCCTCGGCATGGAACTGCTCTCCAAGGTCGGCATGGACGCCAAGGCCGGGAACTACCCGGAACAGCTCTCCGGCGGCCAGAAACAGCGCGTGGCCATTGCCCGCGCCCTTGCCCTGCGCCCCAAGGTCATCCTGTTCGACGAACCCACGTCCGCCCTCGACCCGGAACTCGTCGGCGAAGTGCTCGAAGTCATGAAGCAACTCGCCCGCGAAGGCATGACCATGGTCGTCGTCACCCACGAAATGAACTTCGCCCGCGATGTGGCCGACCGCGTCATCTTCATCGACAAGGGCAAGATTCAGGTGGACGCCGATCCGGAAGCCTTTTTCGCCAACCCGGAAAACCCGCGGCTCCGCGATTTTCTCGGCAAGGTGGTCGCGCACTAGGAAAGGGTCTCCGACGGCCCTCCCGGGGGGCTGGGCGCTGCCCAGACCCGCAAGGGGACGGACGCCCCCTTGACCCCATTCTGTCCGGAAAAGACGAAACGGCCCGGAGAATGCCCTGACGGGACATTCTCCGGGCCGTTTCGTCTTTTCCGGACGGGTGAAATCAAAGTTTCTCTGGTCGCCGAAAGCACAAAAAAAAGGGGCGCCGAGCGCCCCTTTCGTGTGTTGTCATCCTACTTTTTCCCGAATATTTCGGGTGGGCGGGTGGTATCACCCGTGGCATTGGGGAAGTTGGGATACTTGTATGCCTTGGTATTGGTTTCGATGAGATGGTGCGCTTCTTCCATGAATCGGTTGAAGCGGTTCTTGCATTCATAGAAACCGTGCCACCATGCGTAGTCCGGGGCCATCATCATGGCGCCCATGCGCGCCCGGCGGCCTTCGTGGTGCCAGAGTTCGTAGAACTCGACCTCAAGGCCCTCGTCAAAGAACTTTTCCTTGTCAAGCAAGCCCTTGCTGTACAGTTCATCCAGTGTCTTCTTGGCAGGCTTGAAGTAGACCTCGTTGTATTCCTCGACGGCCTTGTCGAAATCATCATAGAAACCATCGACCCATGCCGTACCGTGACATTGGAAGCAGATGGCCTTCATCTTGTCGCGCTCCACCTTCCAGTCGGTCTGCGCCGGGAAGGGCTTGAAGTCCTGCGGCCTGACCGTGAGCGGTGCCTGCGTTTCCCACGAAATGCGCTCGGTCACGTCATGCGTGGTGATCACCTTGCCCGAACCGGACATGTGGCAGGAAGCGCAGGTCGGGGAACGGTAGTCCACACCCGGGGTCCATGTGCCGGGAGCAGCGTTCCAGTTGTAGTCCTGCTTGAAGGCCTGATAGATATCGCCGTGCTTGGACTCGAAATAGATTTCGATCTGCGGATGATCCGGGCCGAGATGACACTGGCCACAGGTCTCGGGCTTGCGCGCCTCCATTACCGAGAAACGGTGCCGGGTGTGGCAGCTTGTGCAGCTTCCCAGACTGCCGTCCAGATTGAGCCGCCCCACGCCCACATTGGGCCATGTCGAGGAATCCAGCTTGCCGTCCTTGATCTTGAGCACGGTGCCATGACAGTAGTAGCAGCCGGTCTTGCGCTCGTTGTCGGAATTCATGCCGTTGTTCAGCCATGGATCGAGCTTCCACATGATCTCGATGGTATTGGCATGCTTGCTTTTGGCGTACTGCTTGGTCTCGTCCGGATGACAGCGGGAACAGTCCTTGGGCGTGACCACGGCAGCGATGGGCACGAAATACTGCTTTTCGCCCATGGGCAGATCGCCCCGGGAATAGTACTGTTCATGTCCTGTGGCGACATCCTGATCCCCGGGCTGGGCCTGATGACAGTCCAGACAGGTTATGTTGGCCGCAGCATGGCGACTCATGGCCCAATCCGCAAAAATGCCGGCAGTTTCCTGCTGATGACATTTTATGCAGGCCAAGGCCTGAGGCGGCATGCCGCGTTCCAGGCGAAACTCCCGCTGTTTGGGAAAATTCTGAGCCCATGCCGCACCGGCCATGAGCGCCAGAGCCGCGACCATCGCGGTCAGCACCAAATGTCGAATCCTCATCACGCAACCCTCCTTCCTGTGCGGCAATTACAGCCCGGTCGCCTGATACGGCGGGGCAAACTGCTTGTAATTGTAATATCCCCTGTCCACATGGACGAGATTCCGATGGCAATCCGTGCAACGGTACTCGTACCCCGGCCGGGGATAGAGCACCTGTCTGTGGGCAAGCATGGCCCCCCGCTTGCCCGGCAGATGCAGGATGTTCCGGTGACATTTCATGCACTGGCTGTTGTCCAGCGTATCGTAGACGCGCTGACGCATCACGGCCCTGTCATAGGTCTCGGCCCCACCCGTGAAATGGGCGACCACGTCCTTTATGCCGTGAAAGGTCTTGGAGTAGAAGAAGTCGTAGGTGTCGTGCGGCGCAGGCAGATGGCAGTCCATGCAGTCGGCCACGATGCCCTGCCCGTTGTTCACGTGCGTGGACGCCATCCACGCCAGATAGGCCGGACGTATCTCATGGCACGAGGAGCAGAATTCCGGAGTCGAGGTACGCACCATGGTGTAATACGTCATGCTGAACAGCGGAAACGCGATCAGCACGCCCACAGCCACAAGAAACAGGGATTTCATACGCCGCCTCATACGCCCTCCCGCAGGACGCGGACCGCTTTCCGGCATCCGCGCCCAAGGCTGGATTTGAATTTCGGCTATTGGCTGAGACTGTAGCAGGTTCAGGAAGGAAGAGGGTTATTATTTGAGGTGAGATGGCAAATCCCCCAAACTTTTTTTTGAAATAACAAAACGCATTGTCAAAATTCCACTTTTCGACATCAAAACAATTCGATATAAAAAGTCCAAATTCCATCTTCACCACAACGATTTCTCCAACTGCGATTCACATAGATACAACCACCACACACAACAGATGAAAAAAAACACATTCTATTTCGGAGATCGAATCGATGGCCCATCAAATCTTGAACCGCTTCCTGAAAACGTACTCAAAGCTATTATTGGATTGGTCTACTCAAAAATTGACAAAGATTGTTTTGCAAAAGAATTTCCTGAGAAATGCCCCGATGGAGACGCTACATGCGGGACCAATCGAAGACTATTCCAAGATCGCCTAAATGGAGAAATGAGAGGTTTCAAATGGTCAATTGAATTCCCTAACCCGTGTACTTTTCCTTGGGAAGAAGAGACAACTCCCACCACTGAGGGAATCCTCGAAATGCTAGAATTCTGCTACAATTTCTACCATGAACCCATTATAGGTAAGGAACACACGTTTTATAGTCATCATCACATCTCATTCAATTGTGACAACGGGAAAAAGAATTTTGCGGAGGACATAAACAGAATATTTTACAGAAACGAACTTCCTTATTTCATGTCCTCCCAAGGACAAATCCAGATGAAATTCAACGAGGCTCAAGAAGCCCTTCTTAAGCCCCCCCAATTCACTATTGAAGATAGAGTCTCTGAATTAATGAATGAAGCTATTTTATTGATCCGCCAACCAAACAAAGCCATGCATCAAACAGCACTTGAAAAAATATGGGATGCTTTTGAGCGAACAAAAAGTCTTGAAAACAGCGACAAGCGAAAGAGTATCACATGCATTCTTGACCGTGTCGCCGGAGACAACCAAACATTCCGAAATGTTTTAGAAAAAGAAGCACAGGAATTAACCCAAATCGGGAATCGTGACTTCGCTATTCGGCACTCTGAACCCAATAGGGTTCAACTAACAGAATTCAGCCACATAACTTATCTATTTTTTAGAATGGCAGCATTCTTAAGCATAATTTTTGAGGAACTAAACAAAACCTACGCCTCCCCCCGAGACACATATATAATATTCCCAAAAGTGGCAACAACAAAACAAGGGGCTAACCTGAAGACAGGTTAGCCCCTTGAACTTTTGTAAAATGATGCCCCCTGCACGATTCGAACACGCGGCACCGGGATTGGGAACCACGCATTTCCAAGGGCCTGAAAAGAAGTAAAGGGTTCGTCTCAAAAGAGAGACGAACCCTTTACGATTTATGAAAAAATGGTGATCCCGGAAGGAGTCGAACCTTCGACCTACGGCTTAGGAGGCCGTCGCTCTATCCAGCTGAGCTACGGGACCACTATGAAAATCAATTATTCCAAAATATTAAATAACGAAGCAGAAATGCTCCATTCTGCCATTTTACTCCTGAACACCCTGTTTGCGACAAGTGGATGAGGAATCTCGTGCTCTATCCACCTGAGCCAGGGGGGGGGCACACTTCGGGCTCCGTTGTCCGGGTGAGGCTGTCTAGCCGATGACCCGGAAAAATGCAAGCCCTTGTTGCGGGTTCCGGACGGATTCCGGTGGGATCACTCTACGCGAGGGCATGGTTCCGGACAAGCCCGGGGCCGAGAAAAATGTGGAGGCGAAATCGGGGCGGATGGTAAACTTTATGATGAGTTGCCTATTTACATGACACTAAAAAGACCTATACTCACCACGTGCGGCCAGCACCGCACTATTCCTGTTTTCCGCAGTCATCAGGAGGCACAATGACCCGCAAACTTTCAACCCTGACCATGACCCTCTGTCTTGCCCTGGCTCTGGCCGCCCCGGCCATGGCCAAACAGTCCCTGCCGGTCTTTACGGACCTGGCCGAGACAGCAGGAAAGGCCGTGGTCTTCATCAGCACGGAAAAGACCGTGCAGGGCGGGCCTCAGGGATTCCGACAGCAGATTCCCGAAGGGCACCCGTTCAAGGACTTCTTCGACCAGTTCGAACGTTTCTTCGGACCGCAGCCCAACCAGCAGCGCAAGATGTCTGCGCTGGGTTCCGGCTTCGTGATCACCCCTGACGGCTACATCGTCACCAACAACCACGTCATTCAGGGCGCGGACAAGGTGATGGTCAAATTCCAGGACGAGGACAAGGAATACGAGGCCGAAGTCATCGGCCGCGATCCGGAAACCGATCTGGCCGTGGTCAAGGTCAAGGCCCGCAAGGAACTTCCCTATCTGGAATTCGGCAATTCGGACAACGCCAAGGTCGGTGAATGGGTGGTGGCCATCGGCAATCCCTACGGCCACAGCTACACCGTGACCGCAGGCATCATCAGCGCCAAGCACAGATTCCTCGGTGCAGGCCCGTTCGACAACTTCCTCCAGACCGACGCGAGCATCAACCCGGGCAACTCGGGCGGCCCGCTCCTGAATCTCGATGGCGAAGTCATCGGCATCAATACGGCCATCGACCCGCGCGCACAGAACATCGGATTCGCCATCCCGAGCAACCTTGCCAGCAAGGTCATCGACCAGCTCAAGCAGGGCAAGAGCGTGAAACGCGGCTGGCTCGGCGTGACCATCCAGCCCGTGAGCGAAAACGACGCCAAGGCCCTTGGTCTGGACAAGCCCTACGGCGCGCTGATCAATTCCGTGGTCAAGGACCAGCCTGCAGACAAGGCCGGACTGCGTCAGGGCGACGTGATCATCGGAGTGAACGGCGAGACTGTTGAAAGCAACAGTGACCTGCTCCGCAAGATTGCGAACATGCCCCCGGGCCACAAGGCCAAGCTCACCCTGTGGCGCAGCGGCAAGGAAATCACGCGTACCGTCACTCTGGGCGAACGTGGTGAAAACACCATGGCTTCGGCCAAGCCCGGACAGACCAAACCCGCCACGGAGCTGGGCATGACGCTCCGCCCCGTGACCAATGACCGCGAAGCGCAGGCTCTGGGGCTGAACGAGCCCAAGGGACTGCTCGTGACCGGAGTGATCCCGGATTCCGTTGCCGGAGCCGAAGGCATCCGTCAGGGCGACGTGATCATTCAGGCCAACCAGACGGACGTGAATTCCGTGGCCGAACTCAAAAGCCAGATCGACAGGGCTCGCAAGCGCGGCGCCATCCTGCTTCTGGTCAAACGTCAAGGACAGAACAGCTTCATCGCGCTGCCTCTGGAAAAGAAATAGCATTCCAATCAAGGGGGCTCCGAACGGAGCCCCCTTTTCATTAATGATAGTGACACACATGCAGACGCACATTCTTGCAGCTCCGGCAAAAATCAACCTGCACCTGCGCATCCGGGGCCTACGGCCCGACGGGTACCATGAACTGCGCACCCTGTTCATGCCTCTGACCGCCCCGGCGGACGTGATCAGGATCGAACCCGGCGTGGACAGGGACTTCCATCTGCGCTGCCCGGGATTCCCGGAGCTGGAAAACGCGGACAACCTGATCCACCGGGCATGGACCGCGTTCGGCGAGGCCACGGGATTCCGGCCCGGCCTGTTCGTGACCGTGGACAAGCGCATCCCCATGGGCGGTGGCCTCGGCGGCGGAAGTTCGGACTGCGCCGCGATGCTGGCATGGTTGAACGAGAATGCCGAAGAAAGAGCGCTTTCCCCGGAAAGGCTGAACAGACTGGCCGCATCGCTGGGTGCGGACGTGCCGTTCTTTCTCTACGGCAAGCCGGCATGGGCGGAAGGCATCGGGGAAAAACTCGCTCCGGCAGATGTGGACCTGAACGGCATGACTCTGGTTCTGGCCTGCCCGGACATCCACGTGAACACGGGCGAGGCATTCCGGAAATGGGACGCTGTTCATTCGAAATCCGATTGCGGGGAACCCTTGACAACCGTGGATTCTGGTACTAAATGTCCAACTCCCGTTTTGCCCGCGCATCTGGTCAACGATTTTGAAACCGTGGTCATGGAGATGCATCCAAGACTACGGGAAATCAAAGAAAAATTTCTTCTTCAAGGTGCGGCTGCAACGGTCATGAGCGGCTCCGGTGCAAGTATCTTCGCTCTGTTCAGGAATGGGGAAAAAGCACGGTCCAGCTTTGATGCGTTACGCAAATCAGGGATGGACGCCTATATTCAGGCGATATGATTTTTCCGTGCTGGGGTGTAGCCAAGTGGCAAGGCAACGGGTTTTGGTCCCGTCATTCGCAGGTTCGAACCCTGCCACCCCAGCCATTCACCTTTTTATCATCTCCTTAACTGCGAGGAAGTCATGCACGGCGAGCTCAAAATCATCAGCGGCTCAGCAAATCCGAAATTGGCGGAAGCCATCTGCGAACATCTGGGCTGCAAGCTCTCCCCGGTGCTCCGCGAGCGCTTCAGCGATGGGGAAATCCGTATCGAAATCGGGGAAAACGTTCGCGGCGACGATGTGTTCATCGTTCAGCCCACCTGCTCCCCGGGCAATTTTCACCTCATGGAGCTCTGCCTGATGCTGGACGCGCTCAAACGCGCCAGCGCTGCCAGAGTCACTGCCGTGGTTCCCTATTACGGCTACGCCCGCCAGGACCGCAAGGTAGTTCCCCGCGCTCCCATCAGCGCCAAGCTCGTCGCCGACCTTCTGTCCACCGCCGGCATGCAGCGCATGGTCACCATCGACCTGCACGCCGGTCAGATTCAGGGCTTCTTCAACTGTCCGGTGGACAACCTGTTCGCAGCTCCGGTCCTGCTGGAACACCTGCGCAACATGGATGAGGACATGGTCATCATTTCCCCGGACGCCGGCGGCGTGGAACGCGCCCGTGCGTTCGCCAAGCGCCTCGGCGCCACCCTGGCCATCGTGGACAAGCGCCGCGATGCGCCCAATCAGGCTCAGGCCATGCACATCATCGGTGATGTCCGCGACAAGAAGGCCGTGGTCATCGACGACATGATCGACACCGGCGGCACCCTGTGTGCGGCGGCCAACGTGATCATGGACAACGGTGCCAGCGACGTCATCGCCTGCGCCACGCACCCCGTGCTTTCCGGCCCGGCCATCCAGCGCCTCGAAGAGTCCGTGTTCTCGGAGATCGTGGTCACCGACACCATCCCCCTGACCGACAGCAAGAAGTGCTGCAAGAAGATCAAGCAGATGAGCGTGGCCTCCCTGCTTGCCAAAGCCATCAACAATGTGCACACCGAATCCTCGGTGAGCGTTCTATTCGTATAACCCTTAAAGCGCGTGCGTCCGTCTTCCCGACCGGATGACGGCCAGGGCGTACAAGGAGCAATCCACATGGCCAACAAGATTCAGCTCAAAGCTGCCGAGCGCACCGAAACCGGCAAGGGTGCCAACCGCCGTCTTCGCAGGACCGGCATGGTTCCCGGCGTCTTCTACAACCAGCAGGGCGACAACGTCACCGTCATGACCTCTCTGGTTCCCCTGCAGAAGGCCTATTCCCAGCTCGGCAATTCCCAGGTCTTCGATCTGGAGCTGGAAAAGGACGGCAAGACCCAGACCATTCCCTCCCTGCTGTGGCGGGTGAAGTTCGACCCGGTCAAGCCCATGCCCATCCACGTGGACTTTTTCGGCGTGGACCTGGAAAAGGAACTCAAGGTCACCGTGCCCCTGCAGGTCAAGGGCGTGTCCAAGGGCGTCAAGCTCGGCGGCCGCATGGAGCAGTTCCGCGAAGTCGTGGAAATCGTCAGCAAGCCTGCCGACATCCCCGAGGCCATTGTCATCGACGTGACCGAAATGGATATCCTCGACACCGTTCGCGTTGCTGACCTGACCTTCCCCGAAGGCGTCACTCCGATGTACGATGACAACTTCGCCATCGTATCCGTCCTGCCCAAGCGCGGCGATGCCGAAGACGAAGAGGAAACTGAAGAAGAAGCCGCTGAATAGCGGGTTCCAAACTTCCCGAACCGTCCGGTCCCGGAGCGCTTTCAGGCGCTCCGGGACTTTTGATTCCCCGGCCCCGGAATGCTAGAATGGACGGCAACTCCTTTTTCCCTTTTCGACAAGGCGATTTCCGATGGACTACAAAAGCGTGATGGTCGGCCTGGGCAATCCGGGCGAAAAATACGCGGCGACCCGCCACAACTTCGGTTTCATGCTCATCGACTCCCTGCTCTCCCTTGCTGCCGAACGCAGGAACATGCGCCCGGAACGGCTCGAGGAATCCGGGGATTACGAGCTGTGGCGCGTCAAGTTCGCCGGAGCCTATCGCCTGCTGGCCAAGCCGCAGACCTACATGAACCTGAGCGGCAAAGCCGTTTCCAAGATTTGCGGGCGCCATGGTCTGACACCGGATCAGGTGGTCGTGGCTCACGATGATCTGGACCTGCCCTTCGGACGGATGAAGTTCAAGAAGGGCGGAGGCACCGGAGGCCACAACGGTCTGTCGTCCATAGACGAATGTCTGGGCACGAACGCGTATCACCGCCTGCGTCTCGGCATCGGCCGCCCCGACCAGCCTCATCCGGATATCACCAACTGGGTGCTCGGCTCCTTTGCGGACAAAGACGTTGAAATCATCCCGGAAATCCTGTCCGCTGCCCTCAAGGGTCTGGATATCTTCTACAGACGAGGCACGGGATTCGCCACGCAGCATATCAACGGTTTTTCTCCGAGAGAACGGAAAACACCCGAGGCATTGGACTCTTAAATCCATTTCGGGTATAATCGTTTTCAGCAAATCAGAAAACAGCATGTAGTCAAGGAGTTCCTGTCCCCGTGTTCGAAATCAATGAATTGGTAGTCTATCCCTCCCAGGGCGTGGGACGTGTGGAGCGTATCGAAAGACAGGAAATCAGCGGCGCCGTCGCTGAATTCTACATCGTTCGCATTCTTTCCAACAACGTCACTTTGATGGTTCCGGTAGCCAACGCAACCAACGTTGGTCTGCGGCCCGTGTGCAGTCTGCGCACCGGCCAGGCCATTTTCGAATCTCTCAAGGACCGTTCGGACTTCACCGGATACACGGGGCAGAACTGGAACCGCCGTTATCGCGAATATTCCGAAAAGCTGAAAAGCGGCGACCTCTTGGATGTGGCCTATGTGCTCAAGGAGCTCTTCCTCATCGGCAACGACAAGGAACTCTCCTTTGGCGAACGTCGGCTGCTTGAGCAGGCAATGGGTCTGGTATCCATGGAACTTGCCTACGCACTTGATCGCGATCAGGAAGTGATCAAGGAAGACATCAACGAAATGTTTGCCGATGTCATCCACAAAGATGACGAAGAGGAATAAAAACGGCTTGTCATGATGCCCTGTTTGCGCTAATTTTGTCCCGTCGATGCAGCCGCGGCGCACATCCTGTGTGCCGCATCACTGCAAATCACCTTATACAAGACGCAATTTACAACGCGAACGAGGTATTTCTGTTCCCTGCCTGACTGACTCAAGTCCGGCAAGACCTCCTCAATTTATTCCGCGCCGCATCTCCCCCCTGCCGCCGGATTATGATATGGTTATAGTGTCCATTGCTGTTTCAGCTTTTTTGAACGTTTGCATTCCGCAATTATCTTTTACCTTTTTTTAAACAGTCATGCCTAAACGCACGCCTAAGAAAAACAACGCCAGCACCAACGGAAATTCCGGAGAAAAACTCAACCTCACCGAGCTGAAGCTCAAGAACATGCAGGAGCTGACCGAGTTGGCCGTGCAGTTCGAGGTCGAGAACCCCAGTGGTATGCGCAAGCAGGAGCTGATCTTTGCCCTGCTGCAACAATGCGCTTCCCAAAACGGCCAGATATTCGGGGAAGGCGTTCTGGAAGTCCTGCCCGACGGCTTCGGGTTTCTCCGTTCCCCCATGTACAGCTACATGCCCGGCCCGGACGACATCTACGTGTCGCCCTCCCAGATTCGCCGATTCGGATTGCGCAAGGGCGATGTGGTCTCCGGCCAGATCCGCCCGCCCAAGGAAGGTGAACGCTACTTCGCCCTGCTGCGAGTCAGCGAAATCGGCTTCGAACCTCCGGAACATTCCAAGAATCTCGTTCTCTTCGACAACCTCACCCCTCTCTATCCCGACTCCATGCTCCGCATGGAAAACGGGGACAAGAATTTCTCCTCCCGGGTCATCGACCTTCTCGCTCCCATAGGCAAGGGCCAACGCGGCATCCTTGTGGCTCCGCCCCGCACGGGCAAGACCATGATGCTTCAGACCATTGCCAATTCCATCAACGCCAATCATCCCGATGTCGACCTCATCGTGCTGCTCATCGATGAACGGCCCGAGGAAGTCACGGACATGCAACGCACGGTCAACGCCGAAGTGGTCAGCTCCACCTTCGACGAACCGCCGCAGCGTCACGTCCAGGTCGCGGACATGGTGATCGAGAAGGCCAAGCGCCTTGTCGAGCGCAAGCGCGACGTGGTCATCCTGCTGGATTCCATCACCCGCCTCGGCAGAGCCTACAATGCAGTGACACCGTCCTCGGGACGCGTGCTTTCCGGCGGTATCGACGCCAATGCCCTGCAGCGGCCCAAGCGCTTCTTCGGCGCGGCCCGCAACATCGAGGAAGGCGGCTCCCTGACCATCATAGCCACGGCCCTGATCGACACCGGTTCCCGCATGGACGAAGTCATCTTCGAAGAATTCAAGGGCACCGGCAACATGGAAATCTACCTTGACCGCCACCTCGCGGAAAAGCGCGTGTTCCCGGCCATCGACATGAACCGCTCCGGCACCCGCAAGGAAGAACTGCTTCTGAGCGACGACGTGCTGAACCGCGTCTGGATTCTGCGCAAGCTTCTGGCTCCCATGAGCCCCATCGACTCCATGGAATTCCTGCTCGGCAAGATGAAGGGGTCCAAGAGCAATCGGCAGTTCCTGGACATGATGAACAAATAGGAACTGATCCTCATGCTTACTCAGGAGGCGCGGCGCAATGCTGCGCCTCTTTTTTTCCGCACGCGGCATGCCATGAAAATAATGTGCAGCACCTGTCACAAGGTTGCCATGCGCCCGTGAATGGTTAGAATACACGGCATCACCGAAACCCGAGGAAACCATGAAACGAACACTCACCGCCGTTCTTCTGGCTTTGTGCATATTCCCGCTCATAACGGGCGGAGCGTTCGCCCAAGGGATTTTCGGACCGTCCAAACTCACCATCCGCGACGAAAACAGGCTTGGCAAGGATTTCGACTCGGTCATCCGGTCCCAGATGGGTATCGTGGAAGACCCGGTGATCACGGATTACGTTCGCGGGGTGGTGGACAGAATCGTCAGGGCCAAGGCTCCCATGCCCTTCACCATCCGCAGCGCAGTGGTGGCGCATCCCGCCATGAACGCCTTTGCCATTCCCGGCGGCTACATCTACATCTTCACCGGCCTGATCCAGAACGTGGAAAACGAATCCCAGCTTGCCGCGGTCATTGCGCACGAACTCGGACACGTTTCCCAGCGCCACATGGCCAAACGCGTGGAGCAGGCCAGCACCGTGAGCAAGATCGCGCTCGTGGGATCTCTGGCAGGGCTGCTTCTGGGCATGTCGGGTTCCGGCGAAAGCGGAAGCGCGCTGATGATGGGTTCCATGGGTGCGGCTCAGGCCGCCATGCTCAAGTATTCCCAGGACGATGAAAACGAGGCCGACCACGTGGGACTGAATGCGCTGGTCAAGGCCGGATACAATCCGGAAGGCATGCCGCGCACCTTCGAGATCATGCAGAAGAACCGCTGGTTCGACACGCGCTCCCAGATGCCCTCCTACCTTTCCACCCACCCGGGCCTTGCCGAACGTACGCAATACCTCAAGGACCGCATTTCGCGGATGCCCGAAACCTTTACGGACCGCAGGGACGACACCACCCGGTTGAAACGGGTGCAGATGCTCTGCCGCGCCAAGATGTCGGACCCGGCCCAGGCTCTGGCCTATTGGGACACCAAATCGCCCGCCGAATTTTCCGCTCTGGACTGGACCGGCAAGGCCATCGTGCTGGACAGGCTCAAGCGCAAGGAAGACGCCAGAAAAGCGTTCGAAACCGCTCTGGCTCTGGATGACGACGACCCGCTGATCCTGCGGGAAGCAGGCGCATTCTTCTTCAAGCTCGGGGACAACAACAGGGCGTTCGTGCTCCTGCAAAAGGCGCTGATCAAGAACCCCAAGGACCTGATGGCGGTCTTCTTTCTGGCCCGGCTCCAGGCCGAGGCCGGAGATTTTCCGCGCGCCATCTCGAACATGAACAAGGTTCTGACCAAGGTTCCCAAGGACTGGGAAGTGCACTTCTACCTCGGCCGATTCTACGGCGAATCCGGGGACATGTTCCACGGGCACCTGCACACGGCGTATTCGGCACTGTACCAACGAAACCCGAAAAAAGCCCGCTATCACTACCAGCAGGCCGAGCATGAAGCAAAATCCGAAGTGCAGAAACAGGAACTCAAGAAACTGGACGAGCTCCTGAAGGGATGATTCCGGCTTCAACCTTGATGGCCGGGCTGTTTTGGAGTACCAATACTCTCTTTTCATTGTCGCGGCCCCTCACGAGAAAACTCCAATGAAAAACCGTTCGAAACGCCCTGAAAGCCGGATGCTGAAACATAGCGGAATACTGCATTTTTTTGCTTTATCCGAAGCAAGATCAGCCGTTGTCGGGCCGCTGGCCGCATTTCGAAACAGGTTTGGTAAATCGAAAAGATGATTGTCGTAAGAACCATAGACGAACTCAAGGACACCATTGCCGGGGCCTGCGTGACCATCGGCAATTTCGACGGCGTGCACAAAGGGCACCAGAAACTCATTGCCATGGCCAAGACCCGAGCCGAATCACTGGGGCTGGTCAGCGTGGTGGTCACCTTCGATCCGCACCCCCTGCGCGTGCTGCGCGGCGGCAAGACCCCGCCCTTCATCACACTCACGGAACAGAAACTGGAACTCATTTCCCAATACGGTCCCCAGGTCTGCCTGCTTCTGGAATTCACCAGGGAAATGGCCGCCCTGTCCCCGGAGGAATTCGTCCGCACCTATCTGGTGGAAGGATTGAATACCAAAGAGGTCATCGTGGGATACGACTACCATTTGGGCAAAGGCCGATCCGGCAACTACGAAACGCTTCAGGAACTGGGGCGCAAGTACGGATTCGGCGTGGACAGGCTGGACCCGGTGTCCATCGACGACGCCGTGGTCAGTTCCACGCGCATCCGCGATCTGGTCCATGCGGGCAAGGTCTGGGATGCCCACACCCTTCTCGGCCGCTTCTATCAGGTCAAGGGCGAGGTCGTGCACGGCATGAATCGCGGCGGCAGGCTTCTGGGCTTTCCCACCGCGAACATCAAGCTCGTGGACGAACTCTTCCCCAAGGGCGGCGTCTACGCCATCTGGGTGGAGATGGACGGCAAGGTGCACATGGGCGTGGCCAATATCGGCAAGAACCCCACGTTCGGCAACGAAGCCCTGTCCGTGGAAGCACATATCATCGACTTTTCCGGCGATATATACGGCAAGGACATCCGCGTCCATTTTGTCCAGCGCATCCGCGATGAACGCAAGTTTTCCGGCATTGACGAGCTCAAGGCCCGCATCAAGGTGGACACCGAGCTCGGCAGGAAAATCCTGTCCCAGCCCGAGGCGGAAATCCGGCTCACCAAACCCGCGGTCGCGCAAAAGGCATCCTGACCATGAATCCCCTGGCCTACCTTTTCAGCCGCTGGCGGGCGTTCGTCAAATCCTACCGGACCGTCACCTCGTTCCGATGGCTGATCATGGGGGTGATCACCGGCATCATGTCCGGTCTGGTCGCAGTGCTGTTCTTCGGCGCGGTCGAGCTGGGCAAGTTCCTGATCCAGCATCAGCTTGCCGGCATTGTTTCCCCGGAACCGGCGGGCGAAGGCATCTTTCACGGCACGCCCGGCGCATACCGGCCCTGGGTCATTCCGGCATTCACCACGGCGACCGGCCTGCTCACGGGCTGGCTGGTCAGCCGCTTCATTCCCGGTGCCATTCACGGCGGCACGGATGGCACGGACGCCACCATCGACAACTTTCACAACAAGGGCGGATTTCTCAAGCCCATCGTGCCGATCATCAAGGGATTCACCTCGATCCTGACCATTGCCTCGGGTGGCAGCGCAGGCCGCGAAGGCCCCATCACCCAGATGGGCGCGGGCGTGGGATCGTGGCTGGCCCAGAAACTTTCCCTGTCCGCCAAGGAACGGCGGCTGCTCCTGCTCTCGGGCGCAGCCGGGGGACTCGGCGCGATCTTCCGCGCCCCCCTGGGCGGCGCACTCACGGCCATCGAGGTCATCTACCGCGAGGACTTCGAAGCCGAGGCCATTCTGCCCTCGGTCATGAGTTCGGTGGTGGCCTACACCATATTCACGTTCTTCTACGGCTCGGAACCGATCTTCGGCATTCCCCGGTTTTCGTTCCACGATCCGAGGGAGCTGCCCTTCTACATACTGCTCGCCTTCGTGTGCGCGGCGGCCGGCTGGATGTACGTGAAGACCTTCTATTTCATCAAGTACCGCATCTTCTTTCAGCTCAAGGACAGGATCGGCCTGATGTGGGCCACGGGTCTGGGCGGCCTGAGCATGGGCATTCTCGGCGTGGTCTACCCGTACATTTCCGATGGCGGCATCCTGTCCGGCGGCTACGGCTGGCTTGAGCTCGCCATTCTGGGCCAGCTCCCCACCATGGCCATGGTCTACATCATCATTGCCAAGACACTGGCAACTTCCGTGACCATCGGTTCAGGCATGTCCGGCGGCATGTTTGCCCCCGCCCTTTTCGTGGGTGGCATGTCCGGCGGTCTTGTGGGCAAGGTCGGGCACCAGCTATTTCCGGACGTGGTGACCCAGCCCGGCGCCTACATTCTGGTCGGCATGGCCGCCTTTTTCGCCTGCGTGGCAAACGCGCCCATCGGGCCGCTGATCATGGTCACGGAACTGACGCAGGGCTATGGCCTACTCGCTCCGCTCATGCTGGCATCTGCCCTGTGCATCGTGCTGGGACGCGGCTTTTCCCTCTACGAACACCAGAAGGAAAACAAGTTCGAATCCCCGGCCCATGCCGAGGACGCGACCATCAACATCCTCGAACAGATGCACGTCAAGGACTTCTACAATCCCGGCGAAGTTACGGTGCTCAAGGAATCCACGACCCTCAAGGAGCTGACCGACTACATCGCCAACTCCAGCCAGCTCTATTTTCCGGTCAAGAATGCCGAGGGCGAGTATTCCGGCATGGTTTCGATCCATAACGCCCGCAACTGGATGTTCGAGGAAGGCCTGTTCGACCTGGTGGTCGTGCGCGATCTCATGACCCGTCCGGTCTATGTTCGCCCGGACTACGACCTGTATCAGGCCCTGCTCCGCTTCGTGAACACGGACTACGGTCAGGTGCCCGTGGTCGCCCCGGACGACACCAACGACATCATCGGCCTGATCAATCGCGACGACGTGTTTCAGGCCTACGCCGAAGCCATCATGGAAGTGAAAGGCGAAATCGAGGAAGCCGAAGCCGGGGGCGCGAAGGTGGAATAAAAGGCGTTGCTAATTCCATTTGGACGCCGAAAATTGCAAATCAAGAGTTAGGCATGTCAAACCTCTCTCCACTTCAATTTCTGTCAGCCAACAGAAATAAATTCAAGGAAATGGAAAATCAGTTTACAATAGCTCCCTCGAGCGAGGGGGCTGCCGAACTGATTTCCTTTGCCATGACGGATACGGCAGGAGTCTACTTCAGCTCGGAAGTGGAAAACTTTTTCATGGACCTCGCTCGAAAAACAAAATCTCTGCCGCCAGATTATAAGACACGAACGGGACGCAACAAGTCGTTTCTACACGTAATGACAGAGACACTGCTCCACGGGGGACACACTCGAATAGTGGAAAGATGGATCAATTCAGCCAGCCCTGACCAAACTCATTCCGTTGTACTGACAAAGCAAAACGATGTTGATCAAATTCCCGATCTATTGAAAAAATTCACCATCGAAAAAAACGGAAATCTTCATCTTTTGCAGCAAGGTTCTATTGAAAGCAAAGCCAATGAGCTACGCGACGTGGCACTCTCCTACGAGACAGTGATTCTGCATCATCATCCGTATGACCCCATTCCTCTCATGGCCTTTTCCGTTCCGGAATTTACCAGAACAGTAATATGCTTCAACCATGCCGGACATAGATTCTGGATCGGGAAAAATATCGTTGACTGGATTCTTGACATAGAAAAAGGGCAACAGGAAATTTCCTACAAAAAACGGGGAATCAAAAATTCAACACTGATAAACATGCCGGTGGCGGAAATTGCTTCCCCCCCGCAAGATATCAAACGACTTCGCCGGTCGTTGGGATTCGACGCCCATGACAAAATCATGGTTTCAATGGCCAGCAACTACAAATTTGATCCTATCAAGGACCTCTCCTTTACGGACACGCTCCAACAGATACTCTCGGCTGATAGCCAAGTGAAATTCATCGGCATCGGTATAAATCCCCAAAATCAGTATTGGGCAGCAATACTCCGAAAATTTCCTGACAGAATTCGCCTAATGGGAGTATTATGCCACAAAGACACACATACCCATTTGAAAATTTCGGATCTCTATATTGACTCCTTTCCAATGAACTCTTGGCTGTCGACCACTGATGCAATCAGCATAGGACGACTTCCCTGCCTTGTGCTCAAGACCCCTCTTGGCTATCTGCCCTACCTCGAAGGAAGCTCTGCCATTTGTGAAGATACTTCAAGCTTGGTGGAAAAAAGTCTTTTTCTTCTGGCCTCCCCCCAGGAAAGAGAAAAACTCAAGGATGAATTACTGTTCAGGGTGAAAAGGTACTGCTCTCCAAACCATTTCCAAGAAAAAATTGCCTCCTGTGTCGCATCTGCGCATAAGAAAACGCGAAACGACCCAAGCTTTATAGATTTTTCTTCTTTTTTTCCCCCCAACGACATATATATGGCGCAAATAAACATGACCATCAGAACACATAAAAAAGGAATCCCCTTTTTATGGGAAAAAATCGTTCATAAAAACGCCGTAAAAAAAACAACATTGTTCAAATTGTTTTCCTTTTGTATTCTTGCAATTGCAAAGGAAAACAAGAAAAAATCTCTGCTTTTCTTCCCAAAACCCAAAATTTTAGCGGACTTCTCCAGCCAATAGGCCTCCCCAATGGTCCCTCGCTTTTGGGTAAAAGAAAGGGACATTTACTCAATGAGCATCCCAACTTTTCTCTTCAGAGAACAATTCTGGCTTGATATGGCAATCCTCCCCTTTCTAAGGGGCCTGAAAAGTAGAGCCTATGCCACCTTGGCCAGTCTCGCTCTTGGGGGATATCCCCCAAGAGCGAAATGTGGTCGTTCGTTGTTGTAGGTCCAGAGCCACTTGGTGGCATAATCCTGGACCTCCTCTATACTTTCAAACAAATATTGGCACAGCCAGTCGTATCGTACCGTCCGGTTAAAACGTTCCACAAACGCGTTTTGTTGCGGCTTTCCGGGCTGGATGTACTCAATTCGGATTCCCTTGTGTTCTAGCCAAGTCTGAAGCCGATGGCTGATATACTCAGGACCGTTGTCACAACGAATGGTTTGAGGCTTGCCACGCCATTCCATGATTTGTTCCAAGGATCGTATCACGCGTTCCGCTGGCAGAGAGAAATCCACTTCGATCCCCAGTCCTTCACGATTGAAATCATCGATCACATTGAACAGACGATAGCTGCGACCATCCTTCAACTGATCATGCATGAAGTCCATTGACCACACTTGGTTGATAGTTTCGGGCTGGGCAAGCGGCTCAGGTTTTTCGCGTACGATGCGTTTTTTGGGCTTGATCCGCATGTTGAGCTCCAACTCACAATAGATTCGGTATACCCGCTTATGGTTCCATCCAAAGCCTTTGACATTGCGCAGGTACAAAAAACACAGACCAAAACCCCAATTGCGTTGGTTGTGTGTCAACCTCTGTAGCCAGTCGGCGATGCACTCGTTTTCAGCCGACAATTTTGGTTCATACCGGTAGCATGTCTGGCTGATAACGAAGGCTTCGCAAGCCTGCCGGATATTCAAACGACTTGTCGTCACGGCTGTTTTGGCCATCTCGCGTCGACGAGACGGCCTTACCAGTTTTTTGCGAGTGCCTCGGCAACGACTTCGGCCTTCATCTTCTCTTCGGCATACATGCGTTTGAGGAGTCGGTTTTCCTTCTCCAGCTCTTTCATGCGTGCCATCAGCGAGGCGTCCATACCGCCGAATTTGGAACGCCATTTGTAAAAGGTCGCGCTGCTCATGCCATGCTCACGACAAAGCTGGGCCACGGGGATGCCTCCCTCGGCCTGCTTCAATATGCCCAAAATCTGACTGTCGGAATAACGGGATTTCTTCATGTAAAATCTCCTGCGTTGGTCTTACGAGAAAATTCTACTTTTTGAGGACCATTAATTTTCGGGGGGATTACCATATTACTTGCTCCTCAAAATCATTCATACACAAATGAATATTTCTATTGACCATGGAAAATCCTGTTGATACCCAATCGGACTTCATGCAAACAACACACAGGAGCAAATCATGAAGATGAAGAATAATTTCATTGTGATGGCCGCATTGGCACTGGTCGCAGGTCTGCTCGTGGCCGGGACGGCGACAGCGTGTTCGGAAATTTACCTGAAGGCGAACAACGTGTCCTCGCGGACTTTCGACTTCATGGTGGACAGTGGCGTTGTTCTGTCCTCGCCGCGCGGTGTTGAGCATTGTTCCAACTATGCCCTGCCCGATGAAACGCCTCTGAGCTGGACCGCCAAGTACGGCAGCCTGACATTCTCCACCATTCTGAAAAACGATGCCGGAGCCATCGAAACCGGCGTGGACGGCATCAACGAAGCGGGCTTCAAGGTGGGCACCTACTACCTGCCCGAATCCGTGTACCCGGCAGGCAAGGGCGGCACCACTCTGTGCGTTGGCTCTCTCATCCAGTATCTGGTGGACAACTTCGCCACCGTGGACGAGGCCGTGGCCGACATGGAAAACCCGGCCTACCGCCTGACCTCATTCCCGGCTCAGGGACTGAAGATGATGCTGCACGTGTACATGCACGACGCACAGGGCAACAGCGCCATGGCCGAGTATGTGGACGGCAGACTGCGCATTACCCGCGAGCCGGAGATCCCGGTCCTGACCAACACCATCTACGCGGATGCCGTGAAGGCCCTTGGCGAATACGAGGATTTCGGCGGCACCAGGGCCATTCCCGGTCATCAGGAGTCCATCGACAGGTTCGTGCGCGGCGCGTTCTATCGCAAACACCTGCCCGAGCCGAAATCCGATCTGGAAGCCGTGCACGACGGGTTTGCCATGATCCAGACCATTGCCGTGCCGCCCATGTTTCCGCACGGCTGCACCTACTGGACCGTGGTCACGGACATCAAGGCGCGCAAGGTTTGTTTCCGCACCCTGCGCAACCCGGAAATCTGCACCGTGGAGCTGGACAAGCTGCCCCTTGCTGAAGGCAACAAGGAACACCGCCTGTTCCTGCCCATTCAGGGATTGTCCGGCGACATCTCCGCCAGCTTCAGCAAATAGTCTCTTTCCCGACCCCGCGAGCGCCGTCCGATCAATCCGGGCGGCGCTCGTCCCTTCCCCCGCAAAAATCCCGGCCCGCCCTTGCCATCCCGATTCAAGACATTATCTATCTGAATCAGTATGCACATCTGGACCATCGGCAGCGCCGCTCTCGCCATCCAGCAGGGCGACATCACCACTCTGGACATTCAGGCCATCGTGAACGCGGCCAATTCCCGGCTTGCCGGAGGCGGCGGCGTTGACGGAGCCATTCACACCGCTGCCGGACTCGAACAGCTTCAGGCCGCCTGTCAGGCCATCATCACGCACATTGGCAGCCTTGCCCCGGGCAAGGCCGTGATCACCTCGGGCTTCAATCTCAAGGCCGAACACATCATCCACACGGTCGGACCGATCTGGCGTGGCAATACGCAGAACGAACCGCAACGTCTTGCGGATGCATACCGCAATTCCCTTGAACTGGCCCACGCCAGCAACATCGACGCCATCGCCTTTCCCGCTATTTCCTGCGGGGTGTATGGCTATCCGGTCGAACAGGCGTCACGCATCGCCCTGACCGAACTTCGGCACGGTCTGGAGCGTGGGCTGGTGCACGAAGCGCGCATGGTCCTGCATGATTCGCGCGCACTGGAAACATGGTTGAACTCGGCCCGCATCCTGCTCGGGCCACACACAGGAGAACAATAGATGGAACTTAGAGGCACGACCATTCTCGCGGTCAAGGACGAAAAGGGAACCGCCATGGCAGGCGACGGTCAGGTCACGCTTGGCCAGACCATTGCCATGAAGCACACTGCGCGCAAGGTGCGCCGCATCTACAAGGACAAGGTCGTTGTCGGCTTTGCCGGGGCCACTGCCGACGCATTCACCCTTTCCGAACGGTTCGAAAGCAAGCTGGAGACCTATTCCGGCAACCTGCTGCGCGCAGCGGTCGAACTGGCCAAGGATTGGCGCACGGACAAATATCTGCGCAAGCTCGAAGCCATGCTCCTTGCCGCGGACGGCGAACACATCCTGATCATTTCCGGCACCGGCGACGTGATCGAGCCTGACGACGGTCTGGCCGCCATTGGTTCGGGCGGGGCCTACGCCCTTTCCGCAGCCCGTGCCCTCCGCCGTCACACCGACATGCCCGCCAGCGAAATCGTGGAAAAATCCATGGAAATTGCCAGCGAATTGTGCGTGTACACCAACAACAACATCGTGGTGGAGACCCAGGACAAATAGTCCGGCTCCCCAAACGCAGAACGAGAACAGATAATGAGCAATCTGACCCCAAGGGAAATCGTTTCCGAACTCGACAGGTACATCATTGGCCAGCACGAAGCCAAACGCATGGTCGCCATCGCCATGCGCAACCGGTGGCGCAGACAGCAGCTCGATCCCGAGCTTCGCGACGAAATCGCGCCCAAGAACATCATTCTCATGGGCCCCACCGGCGTGGGCAAGACCGAAATCGCCCGCAGGCTGGCCCGGCTTTCCGGATGCCCGTTCTTCAAGGTTGAAGCCACCAAATTCACGGAAGTCGGCTATGTGGGTCGCGACGTGGAATCCATGATCCGCGATCTCATGGAGGTCGGCGTGAGCATGGTCAAGAAGGAGGAAACCCAGAAGGTGCGCATCAAGGCGGAAAAGAACGCCGAGGAACGCATTCTGGATTTGCTGCTTCCCGCGCCCAAGTCCCAGACTCCGGCCTATGCCAATGGCAGTGAATACGAGCCAGCCCCGGAAAAGCCCAAGGACGATTCCACGCGCGAAAAGTTCCGCAAGATGTTCCGCGCGGGCCAGCTCGACGAACGCGAGATCGAGATGGAAGTCACGGTCCAGTCCGGTGCGCAGGTGGAGATCATGTCCATCCCGGGCATGGAGGAAATGGGCCACAACATGCAGGACATGTTCTCCCGCATGTTTCCGGGCAAACGCAAGACCCGCAAGGTCAAAATCCGCGAAGCCTACGAACAGCTCATCGAGGAAGAAGCGGACAAGCTGATCGACATGGACACGGTTGTGGAACTGGCACGCGAGCGCGTGGAGCAGACCGGCATCCTGTTCGTGGACGAACTGGACAAGATCGCCACCCGCCACGAGCATGGCGGCGGAACGGACGTGTCCCGCGAAGGTGTGCAGCGCGACATGCTCCCGGTTGTGGAAGGCTGCGTTGTGAACACCAAGTACGGCATGGTCAACACGGACCACATCCTGTTCATCGGCGCGGGTGCGTTCCACTTTGCCAAACCCTCGGACCTGATCCCGGAACTTCAGGGCCGTTTTCCCCTGCGCGAGGAACTCGCCCCCCTGCACAAGGAGGAGTTCTACCGCATCCTGACCGAGCCGAAAAACGCGCTCACGGTCCAGTACAAGGCCCTGCTCAAGACCGAAGGCATGGACATCGATTTTTCCAAGGAAGCCTTGGAAACCGTGGCCGAATATGCCGAACGCATCAACGAGGAATCCGAGAACATCGGCGCACGCCGACTCTACACCCTCATGGAAAAGCTCCTTGCCGAGCTGTCCTTCGACGCGCCGGACAAATCCGGCCAGTCCGTGATGATCGACAAGGATTACGTGAGAAATCAGCTGGAAGAGGTCACGGAAGACCGCGACCTTTCCAGATACATTCTGTAGATTCCTCGAATCACAAGATATCAAAAAAGCCCTTTCCCTTGCGGGAAAGGGCTTTTTTGTTGAGGCTGCACAAGCTTGGCGAGCCGTGCCGGGCGAAGCAATTCGCCGTAGACTGCGCACCAACTTGATAAGGGAAGATTTCGCCCTTCTCGGGCGAGTTCCTTTTATATCAAGGCGAATAAAAGGAACTAAAAGCCGCCTTTTGGGACCGCCCCGGCCGTGCGCGTTTCCTACTTGATCAAGGCTGGTCTACTGTGCGTCCGCCACTGGGACGGAAGCCTTGATCAAAGGGAAACGGTGGAAGGTTGGTTGGGCCGGGGGGACTCATCACGCCCGGAACAGTGTTCCTTACCCAGACCGGATTTCGGCTCGCAAGGGCTTGGAACCAGTCGAAGCGACCGAAGCCGTGGCGATGCGGTTTCCGGAGGAAACGTCGCAATCGCCCGGCGGGAGGGCGCTACTGGTTCCTGCCCGAGGGAGTCGGGAGCACAGTGCAAAGGGGCTTTTTTTTCGTTTATTTTTTTGCCCCAACAAAAAAATGAACTCGCCCGGGAAGGGCGAAATCCTCACCTTGCAGGATGGCACGGCGAAGGCGGCGCGGTTACGCGCCTTGAAGAGGTGGGGCTGTACGAGCTTGGCCTGCCGTGCCGGGCGAAGCAATTCGCCGTAGACTGCGCACCAACTTGATAAGGGAAGATTTCGCCCTTCTCGGGCGAGTTCCTTTTATATCAAGGCGGATAAAAGGAACTAAAAGCCGCCTTTTGGGACCGCCCCGGCCGTGCGCGTTTCCTACTTGATCAAGGCTGTTCTGCCGTGCGTCCGCCACTGGGACGGAAGCCTTGATCAAAGGGAAACGGTGGAAGGTTGGTTGGGCCGAGGGAACTTGTCACACTAAAATCCAACAATCAATCGCCATACGCCCCATAAAATCGCTGAACTCCGGTTCATCCCCACACGTGTGGGGAACACAGTCGAATTTTATCAGTCTTCATTATTGCCTGCGGTTCATCCCCACACGTGTGGGGAACACCAAAATCTTTCCGGTTCGAATTTCAGCCAGTGCGGTTCATCCCCACACGTGTGGGGAACACTGTCCGCCTGTTGGAGTTTCTACGCTCCGTGTCGGTTCATCCCCACACGTGTGGGGAACACAACATATTGCGGCTGGAACGGGTGGAAGTGGCCGGTTCATCCCCACACGTGTGGGGAACACAAGAAGTCCCGCATTTATGGCAAGGTAACCGGCGGTTCATCCCCACACGTGTGGGGAACACTGATGTTGGCAGGGGGCTATGGGATTTGGCACTGGTTCATCCCCACACGTGTGGGGAACACTGCCGTGGCGCGCGGCTGGGCTGGTCGGCCAGCGGTTCATCCCCACACGTGTGGGGAACACGGGACGCGGCCCGGGCCGCAATGATCCGAGCTCGGTTCATCCCCACACGTGTGGGGAACACGGTTCCAGACTTCGGCTCAGGCGGGGAAACAACGGTTCATCCCCACACGTGTGGGGAACACGGCGGAGTCAAGATCGGGGGGCAGTGGCAGTTCGGTTCATCCCCACACGTGTGGGGAACACCTGCTGGGTCCACTTGGTCAGGGTCGCTGCGCCGGTTCATCCCCACACGTGTGGGGAACACATGTCCACGAACCCGTTTGCCCCGCCTGCCGCCGGTTCATCCCCACACGTGTGGGGAACACCACCGGACTCATGACACATCAGGAGTTCTGGTGCGGTTCATCCCCACACGTGTGGGGAACACTCTTGCTGGAATCCGCCGAAATTTTTACGAAAAAGAGGGGCCTTGAAAAAAGCCAACTTTTATGCAGAATTTTGGCCCACCGCATGCATAGATGAAGATATATCAATTCGACAGCAAGTTTGGCAACATGCAGAAGCGGAAAAAGCCGTGCATGATGCGGCCTGTTCGCACGCAAAAAAAAAGGGCCGCCCCTTGCGGGGCGGCCCTTTGCGTTTACGGAACAGTCGCTCTTACGCCTTGGCAACGGAAACGAAATGTTCCTGCATGGCCACGGCACCGCCGCACTTGTCGTACTTGCGGATGCCCTTGGGCATGAGCTGGTTGTCGGCAACGCCCTTGCCCCTGGCTCGGGATTCCACGGGCAGGGTATGGCCGAATCCGTGAAGCATGAACACGGCCTCGGGGTGGATGAAGTCCGTGACAAAAGCCCTGATGGTGCCGGAATGACCGTTGGAGGAAATGGTCACCGCGTCACCATCGGCAATGCCCAATTCGCGGGCGCGTTCCGTATTGATCCAGAGCACGTTCTCACTCATGCGCTCATTGAGAAGCGCGTTGTTCAAGGTATGGCCCTGGGTGTGCAGAACGCACCGCCCGAAAGTGATGCGAAAACGACCTTCAGGCGGGCGTTCGGGCGAGGTGTATGGCTTGAGGGAGAGACAGCCGTCCTTTTCCAGCTTTTCATTGATCATTTCGATCTTGCCGGACGGTGTCTTGAAGGAACCTTCCTTCACGGGCTTGACCAGCGGCGCGTCGGCCAGAGGCACGAGACCGGTCGCGTCGAAGTCGGCCAGAGAGACTCCGGTGCCTTCGAGCTGGAAATTCCAGACGTCCTCGGCGGACTCGAAGGCAAGTTCCTTGAGCCCCATGCGCTTTGCCAGACCAGCATAGATTTCCCACTGGGCCTTGGTGTCGTACACGGGCTGAACCGCACGCCTGCGAATCTGGAAAGCGGGCTTGGGGCCGTTCTTGGTCATGATGATGGACTCGCGCTCCAGATACGGCGACATGGGCAGAACCACGTCCGCATTCCAGGCCGTGTCGGACCAGGTAAAGGTCACGGACACAAGCAGGTCCAGATTGTCCCACATGGCGCGAACATCATCCACATCCGGGTAGGCCATGAGCGGGTCGTGACGATGGGCGATGTACGCCTTGATGGGATAGGGTTCGCCGGAAACGATCGCGTCATAGGCCAGATGCACCAGTCCCGGCCCTGCGTCGAAGTGGGTGCGGCCTTCCATCCAGCCCACGCCGTCGACACGCTTTGCCTCGGGCTTGGGATACAGATTCATGAAGCTGTTGAGCCCCTTGCGATCGACGTCGCCGGGCTTGTTCATGAAGGGCAGGCCGCCCTGCGCGCCGATGGAACCGAGTAGCGCATTGATGATGTAGGCGGTACGGGACATATAGAAGGAATCGGAATAGCGTGCGGTCATCCAGCCCGGATGCCAGAGCACGGACGGCGCTGCCTCGGCCAGCTGGGCCGCGAAATCACGAATTGCGTCCGCGGAAATCCCGGTTTCCTCCTCGGCCCATTCCGGGGTGTACTGCGCCGCAAATTCCTTGAGCGCATCAAAATCCTTGAACCACTTGGCCACGTATTCCTTGTCGTACAAATCCCCGAAAATCAGGGCATTAATCACGGCAAGGTTGAAACCGTAATCCGTGCCGGGCCGGATCATGAAAAAGTTGTCTGCCTTGGTGGCGGTCACATTGGCGCGCACGTCGATGACCGTCAGCTTGCACCCTTTTTCCCGAGCGTTCATGAGGTTGTTGACCTCAGCCACGTTCACGGCCTCGAAAATGTTCCGCTGTTGCACAACCACGTGCTTGGCGTTCTTCAAATCATAGGAAACGCCCTTGCGGCCGAATCCGAACACGGAAAGTGCCGCGTTCTGAACGTTGCGCGCACAGGCAGAATCATGATTGTTGTAGTTGGGCGTGCCAATGCCACGCAGAAACGCGCGATGGAAATCGCGGAACGGTCCGCCGCGATCCGAGAACAGCACGGACTCCTTGCCGTACTTCTCCTGAATCGCGGTGAGCTTTCCCGCCACGTAATCAAGGGCCTCGTCCCAGGAAACGCGACGCCATTTGCCTTCGCCACGCTCCCCTTCCCGGATCATGGGGTACTGGGGACGCTCCTCGTCATAGGTCAGGGCCGTTCCCGCAGCTCCGCGGGGGCACAACGATCCCTCAATCCCCCCGGCATGGGAATTTCCCTGAATGTATACGGCCTTGCCGTTCTCCACTTCCACCTCAATGGGGCAGCGGACCGAACACATGCCGCATATGCTGTACACCTTTTTCTTACCCATGATCTGCCTCCTGAACGGATTTTCCCAAACCTGACGCCGAGTTCGGCACTCTTTGCAACTGTATTGTCAGATATCTGCGCACACAAACATGATTTTTACCGTATGCTGCAGGTATCAGTCCGCATATCCAATCGGCAATACTACAGCCGCTTGTTATATTTTTCACAAAAAGAGGTGTCAAATCAAGGACAACCTCTTGCTTTTTTGTCTCTTGTTTGTGAAAAATAGTGCAAGAAGGAAACCCTTTGACGATTATCATGTTTTGCCACACTCAGTCGTGTATACAAACAACCATGAGCAAAACCGGGCGCGCGCCCATAGCTTCAGAGGTATGACATGGCCATCTACCGCATCAAATTTGACAAGAATCGCTGCATAGCCTGTGACGCCTGCCTTGTTCACTGCAAGGTGAAGAACGGCATTCCCCGGGGGCTCTCCCTGAACCGCATGGAAAAGGAAGGCCCGATCCCCGACGAGGATGGCAAGCCCACCGCCAAACTCAAGTACGTGAACTGTAGACACTGCAAGAAGCCTCTGTGTGTCCCGGCATGTCCCACGGGCGCGCTGTATGTCCGGGAAAAGGACGGCCTGGTCCTGCTTGACGCCGACAAGTGCGACGGCTGTCAGGCCTGCGTGGAGGCCTGCCCCTGGAGCGTGCCGGTCTACAATCAGGCGACCAACAGGATCATGAAATGCGATTTTTGCGTGGACCGCGTTGACGCCGGGCTGGAACCGGCATGCGTCACGGGGTGCACGGCCAAGGCACTCACTTTCGTGCGCGGCAAGTAATCACGTGTTCTACCGGGTACCCATTCCCGGGGGGTGTATGTTTCAACCAAAAACAAAGTAGGAGGCAACGGTGTTACGTTCCAAAAGAATTCTTCTTCTCCTCGCCGTACTGGCTGTGGCCGTCTGGGCCGAGCCGGCCATGGCCGACCGGCTGTCCGACGCCATCGCCGAGGCCAAGGATCTGGGCAAGCTCTCGGGCGAGCCCGGCTATCTGGGCATTGAAGGCGCTCCGCAGCTCAACGTGATCCTCGGCCTTGTCTGGGCGATCTGGGTTGGCTGGATCTTCTCCACTGTCGGCGCATTCGGCGGCATCATGGCCGGTGTCGGCCACATCACCATCTACGGCCTCGGCGACTACGCCAAGGGTTTCGGCAAGATCAAGCTGAACAAGGTCGTGACCGACTCCATCCGCGTGTCCAACCAGTGGCTGGTCGGCTGCTCCGCTGCCCTGTCCACCTTCAACTACTGGAAGGCCGGCCGTCTCGTGGCTCCGCTGGGCATCGCCCTGGCCATCGGTTCGGTTGCCGGTTCCTGGCTGGTTCCCTGGCTCACCGCCGGCAAGATCAGCCTGAAGGCCTACCTCGGCTACTTCGGCCTGTTCGTCCTGTTCCTGGGCTGCTACCTGTTCTACGAGACCACCCCGGCCGCGCAGGGCAAGAAGAAGGAAGCCAAGGCCGCTGCAAAGGCGTTCGAGGACGCCGTGAAGAAGCAGCATGACGGCGCGCAGATCGACATGGCCGAGATGGGCGTCAAGGTGAAGTCCTTCACCCCGACCCGCTGCGAATTCACCTTCTTCGGCGTGGAATTCTCCTTCAATCCCCTGATCCCGGTCGTCGGCGGTTTCATCATCGCAGCGCTGGCCTCCTTTCTGGGTGTTGGCGGCGGCTTCCTGCTCGTGCCCTTCCTGACCTCCGTGGCCGGTCTGCCCATGTATCTGGTGGCAGGCACCTCCGCCATGGCCGTGTTCGTGGGCATGTGCAACTCCATCGCCTCCTACATGCTGCTCAAGGAAACCCCGGTCCAGTGGTCCCTGATCGGCGCCGAGCTCATCGGCATCGTGATCGGTTCCATGGTTGGTCCCCGCACCTCCAAGTACATCCCGGACATCTGGCTGAAGCGCATCTTCATCGTGCTGGCGGCCTACGTCGGCATGCGCTACACTCTCAAGGGCTTCTTCGGCATCAGCATCTGGCCGTAAACCGTACATACCTTTCCGGGGCCGTCTTCGGACGGCCCCGGCATGGAAAACGACATGAATATTACCGGCACGCAAATCTACGATTTTCTCGACCCGTTTCTCATCTGGGTCTTCCGCATTCCCGAGAATCCGTACATCGGTTTCACGCTCGGCCTTGTCTGGGTCGCCCTGGCCGCCACGATGATCGGCGAACTGTGCATGGCCGGAGTCTATTTCCTGAACAAGAAGCACTTCTCGGGCATCGACAGGGAGATGGTGCAGAATCACAATCTCTCCATCAAGGCTCTGGCCGTGAAGAACAAGGCCGCGTACAAAGCCTGCAACTCCATTGCCAACGAAGCGTTCGGCAAGAATTTCTTCGCGCATCTTGCGCTGTTCGCCTCGTCCCTGTGGATTGTGCCCTTTGCCATCGGCTGGCTTTCCTACCGTTTCGGCAAAGTGGATTTCATCATGCCCTGGCTCGGCAGTGTGGGACCTGCATTCCTGTTCATCCCCGTATACATTCTGGTCAGAATCGCGTTCGCCAAGTCCAAGCGGTTTCTGCCCGTGTTCCGCACCATTCAGCGCAAGATCAAGGAAAACGAGTCTCCGGAAGAGCTGATGAGCTTTCAGGACCTTGTCGATGAACGGCAGCGTCTGGCAGGCCAATCGGCCTCCGGTGAATGATCCGACATTTTTCCCAACCATGCGAAAACCGCCCGGCACACGAAACATCCCTGTGCCGGGCGGTTTCGCGTTTCAGTCCCATGCGTGGGAACCGTCCCTTGCCGAGCCCGACGCAGAGCCGTGGGCAAAACACACTGCGCCACGACTCCGTGCCATGCCCATGAAAAAAGCGCTGCCCGGACAAACCGGACAGCGCTCGGGAAAGCAGCGTTTGCCGAAACTACACGTCGGCGGGTTTTCTGGATTCCACGGCCTGAACCAGCCCGTCCAGATCGCTGGGGCCGAGCAGGTAGTAGCGATCCTCGGTCTGAATGCCGAGCACCTCGGGACCATTGGCCACGATCACGGCCTCGGGGCCGGATTCCAGCAGCACGATGCCGGAACGATATCCAGCGAAATTCATGAGACGCACGCTCTTTTTCACGGCCAGTTCGGGATCATGAAGGCTGGCCCGGAACACGCGGCTTACCGAGGCCCAGGGGATCACGGCGCTGGCAAAGGGCGGAGCCGCCAGCAGCAAGCCTTCCTCGGCCACGGCAATGCTCGTGCGATGCGGATTCACGTACAGCATGTACCAGTAGAGCAGGGACAGGGGGGCGGCCACGGCTATGAGGCATATGGCAGTCCAGAGGAATCCGGAGCGGAAACTCCAGACAACCAGACCGGCAGTCACGGCCACAAAGAGAAGAAACAAGGTCAATACCCAAGGTTTCATCGGGACTTTGAAACTGTCAGACATATTTTTTCGCTCCGTTCGTGTTGCGTATTCATTACGGCCAAACACCGGGATTGCCAAGTCGTTTGATTTCATCGGCTCCGGGCCGTATACTGTTCCACCAAGACTCGCAGGAAACCGTCAGCAGCAGGCAGATCGACAATGACCGGAAACCTCTCGAAACTCCATACGAAACTTGCGGCGCCACTGGTGGCCGCCGTCCTGCTGCTCGCCTTCCTCGCGGGATGCACGGACAGCGAACCCACGGTCGAGGTGGACCTGTCCAAACGCGAAACCATCACGGCAGCACGGTCCGGCGATGCCATCACCTATGCCTACCTGCCCCAATACGCACACACGGTCTCGTTCCAGCGCCACCGCAGGCTGCTCGAATATCTTCGTCAGGAAACCGGCCTGCCCCTGAAGCAGATATTCCCGGACACCTTCGACGAACACATCAAGATGGTGGAACGCGGGGAAATCGACATATCCTATTCCAACCCGTTCATCTACATCAAGCTGGCACAGGCCGGAGCCAAGGCGTTCGCCCGGGTGGTGGAGCCCTCGGGCAAACCGGATTTTCGCGGACAGATCATCTGCCGCAAGGACAACCCCACGGTGAGGAACATAGACCAGTGCCGGGGCAAGCGATGGATTGCGGTGGACCCGGGATCGGCCGGAGGGTATCTGTTCCCGCTGGGCCTTTTCTATGATCACGACATCCGACGCGACGACTTTTCCGAGGTCGCATTCGCGCCCGGCCCGGGCGGCAAGCAGGAAAAGGTCGTGCTCGCCGTATACGCCGGGGCCTACGACATCGGCACGATCCGCAAGGGCACCCTGGACGTGGTGCGCGGCAGAATCAATCTGGACGACCTGCGCGTGCTGGCCGAAACCCGTCCCTATCCGGGATGGGTGTACGCGGCGCGCAAGGGGCTGGACCCGACAGTGGTCCACCGCATTGCCGAGGCCATGTTCAGACTGACCCCGGTGGACCAGTCTCAGGCGGAAATCCTGAAGACAGCCGGATTCCGCGGCATCATCCCGGCCATTGACCAGGATTACGACCCGGTCAGGGAACTGGCCGGCAAACTGGGGTTGAAATAGTCATGCGTCCGCTTGCACGACTCAAATTCCGCACCAAGCTCAATCTGGGCATCACGGCCATCGTGGTGGCCATGGCGCTGGTGCTGCTGCCTCTGGTGGGCAGGATGACGGCCAAGGCGCTGGTCGAGGAAAGCAAGAAGCGCGGCTCGGCCCGAGCCGAAAGTCTGTCCACCCGAGCCGTTGAGCCCCTGCTTGCCGGAGACTTTCTCCGCCTCAAGGACATGGTGGACGAGCAGGTGCTCGTGGGCGACGTGGTCTACGCCTTTGTACAGGACTCGGAAGGCCATGTTCTGGCCCACAGTTATCACAAGGGATTCCCGATCGACCTGATCAAGGCCAATTCGGTCAGGGACGGTGTGCACGTCCACATCCAGCTTCTGGCGGACAAGAAGCTGCGCATCTATGATTTCGCAGCCCCGGTGTCGGTCACGGGCAAACGGCTCGGCACGGTACGCGTCGGGCTTTCCAAGACGCGCATCAACGCCTCTGTCCGGGAACTGGTCACGGCGCTGGCCATTCTGTTCGGCGGCGGCCTGTTTCTGGCAACTGCGCTGGCCACCCTGTTCGCCCGGCGCGTCACGCGCAGACTCGGCGATCTGCGGCGCCATGCCGAGGAAATGCTCAAGGGGAATCTGGACCCGGACATGGGCTCCCCGTCCGGCGTGAACTGCTGGGAAATGCGCCGTTGCGAACTCAAGGACTGTCCGGCATACGGCGAAACCCGCCGCCGCTGCTGGTACATTGCGGGCACCATGTGTCCGGAATGCCCGCCCGCAGCGTTTCCCTGCGGTCTGGATTCCTGCCGCGCCTGCGCCGTGTACCGGGAAAACGCCGGTGACGAATTGCAGGATCTGGCCGAAACCTTCGATGTCATGTCCCTGACCCTGAAGACGCACATCGACGAACTTCGGGACGCGGAAACCAACCTCCGCGACCAGCAGCGACTCATGCGCACCCTGCTGGACGGCACCCCGGACCGGGTATCTCTCATGGACACCCGGATGCGGTATCAGGGCGCGAACCGCAGCTTTGCCGAATCCGTGGGCCTGAGTCTTGCGGGAATCGAAGGCAAGACCGACTTCGACCTGTTCCCGGAAAAAGTGGCCGAGGAACGCCATCTGGACGCGCGCGACATCCTGGAATCGGGCACGCGCATCGACAAGCAGATTCAGATCATGGAAGGTGACAAGGAACGCTGGTTCCACGTGGTCTGCATCCCGATCCAGGACGACAAGAACCACATCGTGGGGCTGCTGCGCACGGACCGCGACATTTCCGACATCAAGCAGTACGAAGCGCAGCTCATTCAGGCCCAGAAGATGGAAGCCCTTGGTCAGCTCGCCGGTGGCGTGGCGCATGAAATCAACACCCCGCTCGGCATCATACTGGGCTATGTCCAGCTCCTTCAGGAGGATCTGGACCCGGAAAGCCAGATTCATCAGGACCTCCGGACCGTGGAAAGTCAGGCCAAGGTCTGCCGCAAGATCGTGGCCGACCTGCTGGGCTTCTCGCGTTCCGCAGCATCGCAGAAACGCGAAATGTGCTTCAACAATTCGGTCATGGAGGCGGTTCGGCTCGTGGCCCATACCTTCAGTCTGGACCGCACGGAAATTCTTACCGAACTGGATGATCGGTTCCCCATCATCTACGGCGACCCGGAAAAGCTGAAGCAGGTCTGGATCAATCTGCTCAACAACGCCCGGGACGCCATGCCCGAGGACGGCGGAACCATCGTGGTCCGCACCGAACTGGACACGCCCAACGGCAAGGTGTCCATCATGGTGGCGGACAGCGGTTCCGGCATTGCCGAAGACACGCTGCGCAAGATATTCGACCCGTTCTTCAGCACCAAGCCCGTTGGCGTCGGCACCGGACTCGGCCTGTCCGTGTCCTTCGGCATCATCGAGGACCATGGCGGCGAAATCACCGCCGCGAGTCCGGTTCCCACGGACTTCCGTTTTCCGGAACGTCCGGGTGCGCCCGAACGCGGACCGGGAACCCTGTTCGAAGTCCACCTTCCCCTGGACCTGGGCACGTACAAGCGCGTAGCCTCGCAACCTACCGAGGAGAATTAACTTATGGCAAAAATACTCGTTCTCGACGACGTCATGGACGCAGGCATACTGGTCAAACGCATTCTGGAGCGCAAAGGGCACAACGTGGACGCCTTTACCGAAGAGGAAGACGCGATTCGCCACGTTGCCGAACATGAGGTCGATCTGGCCATTCTGGACATCAAGCTCAAGAAGATGACCGGCGTGGAAGTGCTGGAGGAAATCAAGAAAGCCAATCCCACAGTCCGGGCCATCATGCTGACCGGCTATCCCACTCTGGAGACCGCGCGTGATTCCCTGCGTCTGGGCGCCGACGAATACTGCGTCAAGCCCATTGACAAGGACGAGCTGGAAACCAAGGTCGAAGACGTTCTGGCAAGGTAGGAAACCATGGACGCGAAACAGCTCTTCAAGCACTGGACCTATCAGATATTCGCCCCGGGCACCCTGCTCCGACGCAAGTACGAGGCGTTCAAGACCCTGCTCGCCCAGGACAACATCGCCCTGCAACTGATAGCGGATCTGGAAGAGCTGTTCTACGGCGACGTGCTTGCGGACCGCACACGCGCGGCATGGCTCTGTTCACGCCTCTCCGCTGCCGTCGGCAACATGGCCGGGCAGCTTGTGGAGATGAATCCGGGCCAGTACATGGACCTGCCCGAATATTACCGCAAGATCGATTTCTACGTGCGCATGGCTCTGGAACTGGACCAGCCCGAGGCCGGGCCGCCCTTCATCCTGTCCCTTGCCGAGGCTGCGGACGCGCGTCGGCTTGCCGGAGGCAAGGCCTCCAATCTGGCCCGCGCCCTGCGCGATGCCAACGCGCCGGTTCCCCCGGGATTCGTGGTCACGGCCAATGCGTTCCATTATTTCATCGAGAGCAACGGGCTCGGCCCGGACATGGAAAAACGGCTCCGCCGCATGGTGGTCGGCGATCGCAATCTTCTGGCCCAGCTCACTCTGGAAATGCAGGAACTGATTCTGGAAGGCGAGGTTCCCGAGGAAATCGCCCGAGGCATCCGGCTGGGCGTGTCCGAAATCATCGGCGAGGACGACCTGATCGCAGTACGCAGCAGCGCGCTTTCCGAAGACGGCGACATTTCCTTTGCCGGCCAGTACGCCAGCGAACTCGACGTGCACCCCAACGATGCGGTGGAAGCCTACAAGCGCGTGCTGGCGGGCAAGTACTGCCCGAGAGCCGTATCCTACCGCATCACCCACGGCCTGACCGACTCGGATACGGCCATGGCCGTGCTCATCCTGCCCATGGTCGAGGCCGAACATGCCGGAGTCATCTATACGGACGACCCGGACTGCAAGGGCGAACAGGGACGCACCATGGGCGTCTATGCGGTACGCGGTCTGGGCAACTCCCTTGTCGACGGCAGCGCCCGCCCGATCAAGGCGACCCTGACCCGTGACAAGCAGCCAGAGCCCATCGAAGGATGCGATCCGGACCAGCAGGGCATGCCCGATCCGGATGACCTGCGCAAACTGGGCCGCATCGCCATGCACCTGGAAAAGCGTCTCGACGGTCCTCAGGACGTGGAATGGGCCATAGATTCCACGGGCAAGATATTCATTCTCCAAACCCGGCCCCTGCAATCCGAACGTGAAGAGGCCGGACAGTCCGACCACTGCATTCTCGCCAAACCGTTGGCGCAGCAAATGGAACGCGCATCCGGCGGCGCGGGATGCGGCGAGATATACCATGCCGCCACTGGCGCGGATTTTGCCAACATCCCGGATGGCGCGGTCGTGGTCACGCCCATGCTCAAGCCTGCATTGGCCGGTTTCGTGGGCAGCCTGAACGCAGTGATCGCGCACACGGGCAGCCGGGCCAGCCATTTTGCCTCGGTGGCCCGGGAGGCAGGCATTCCCGTACTCATCGGCGACTACCCCATGGAGTCCCTGCCCGAAGGCCAACTCGTGACCGTGGACGGTGCTACCGGCTCGGTCTACGAGGGATGCGTGGAGGAGGTCCTGACCCGGGCCATGCAGCGCAAGGCCGCGCCCGAGCACTCCCTTGCCCAGTACAAGCCCATCATTCCCCTGACCGTGAAACTGAATCTGACCGATCCGGCTGCGCGCAATTTTTCGCCCGTGGGTTGCCGCTCCCTGCATGACGTGGTGCGGTTCTGCCATGAAAAGGCGGTCGGCGAGATGTTCACTCTGGTGGACAAGACCGGACGCGGCATGGGCGGGGCAAAACGTCTCACCACCAGCCTGCCCATCGTCATGTACGTGCTTGATCTGGGCGACGGCCTGTTCGAGGGAGCAGGAGTCAACTCCAGGGAAGTCTCGGCTGACGACATCCGCAGCCGCCCCATGTGGGCATTGTGGTACGGGCTGGCCGACCCGCGCGTCCCCTGGTCCAACCGGCTCACGCACATGGACTGGGAGGAATTCGACAGGATGAGCGGCGGCATATTCCGCTTCGATTCCAAGCTGCTGGCCAGCTATGCACTCATCTCCGACGACTATCTGCACCTCATGGTCCGGTTCGGCTACCACTTTTCGGTGGTGGATACGGTGTGCGGCAACGATCCCGGGGCCAACTACATTTCCTTCCGGTTCAAGGGGGGCGGTGCAGCCATGGACAACCGGGTGCTCCGGCTCGCCTTCATAACCCGAATTCTGGAACGCTACGGTTTCGAGGTTTCCGCAAAGGGCGACCTGCTGGACGCCAAATGCGCGCGCATGGATGAAAACGACACGCGCAAGCGGCTGGCCCGTCTCGGCTATCTCATGGCCGTGACCCGACTCATGGACATGAGCCTCAATTCCGGGGAAGACGTGGACAAGGCCGTGGACAACTTCTTCCGGCAGGCGGAAAACCATGAAGATTCCCAGGCATAAGCCCGTCTACGTCCTGACCTGGGTCACGGATCAGCTCGCCGTTGGGCAGGCCCCCATGAGCCACGCCCAGCTCGACGCGATCCGCGATCAGGGCATTGACGCCATCCTCAACCTGTGCGGCGAATTCTGCGATCTGCACGACATCGAGCACGGCGCGGGATTCGAAGTCCGCTACCTTCCGCTTCAGGACGAGGAGGCGCCCGGCCTTCAGGAGCTGGAAAAGACCCTGGCATGGCTGGACGAGGCCATCTATCTGGGCAAGAAAGTGCTCATCCACTGCCGACACGGCATCGGCCGCACCGGAACCGTGCTCAACGCCTACCTGCTCCGCCGGGGACTCGGGCACATGCTGGCCTACAAGACCCTGCGAAAACTCAAGTCCAAGCCCGCCAACTTCAACCAGTGGCGCACCATCCGCAAATACGGCAAATCCAGCGGCAAGCTCACCGTGCGCGAGCCCTGTCTCGAATTCAAGCGGCTTGTGGACCTCTCCCCGTTTCTCAACGACTACGAAGGGCTGGTGCAGACGCTGGAGGACATGTTCCCCTCCGAATCGGGCCAGCGGTGCGGCAGGGATCACGACCGGTGCTGCTCCACGCCCATCAAGCTCACGCTGGCCGAGGCCGTGCATCTCAGCCACAGCATAAACATGCATCTGACCAGCCAGCAACGGCTGGACGTGATCGAACGCGCCGTGGAAACCGCGCGAAAGGAACGCCAAACCGCGCGGGATTTCGGGCCGGAAGGCGAAAGCACCGAGTACTGCCTGTCGCAGGCCGGGGCGGTCTGTCCGCTGCTTGAGGAAGGCACGTGCCTGCTTTTTGCGCAGCGGCCCCTGCAATGCCGCTCCTACGACATGGAGGCCGGACAGCGCTCCGAACTCTGGGATTCGAATCTGGCACCGGGACTGACCCGGCTGTCTCAGGAAATCTATTTCGCCTACGTCGGCACCCTGCCCGGCGACAACCTGCCGAAATTCGCCCTGCCCGATGTGGTGTCCGGCAAGTTCATGGAAGCCATTTTCCGGTTCATGATGGACAACTGAAGGCCTTCGGTGACCCTCCCGGGGGGCGGGCGCTGCCCGGACCCGCCAAGGAGCAAGGCCCCCTGGATCCCCATTCTGTCTCGAGAATCGGAAAAGGCCCGATGAATGCTCTGGCGAGACATTCCTCGGGCCTTTTCCGATTCTCAAGACGGGAAGGATATCAGGAAAAAACTTTTCGCTTTCTTTCTCCTCATTTCCACGAAGCTCGGTTTTTCGACAGGACAAGTCAGGTTCTTCCGCATCTCCCTACGCCGCCGTGCTGATCGGACAAGTTTCCTCATCCCGTACAGGCGGCGTAGAACCAGCAAACTTTGGGAGATTCTCAAGAACCTTTTCTTGAAAAGGTTCTTGAGTCGCCGAAGGCATATCTTCTTCTAATGTTGGAGAATCTGGCTCAAAAAGAGGCGCGTGCGATCGAATTGGGGATTGTTGAAGAATTCCTCGGGGGTATTTTCCTCGACGATTTCTCCGCCGTCCATGAAGATGACGCGATCGGCCACGGTGCGGGCAAAGCCCATTTCGTGGGTAACGCAGACCATGGTCATGTCCTCTTCCGCCAGTTCGATCATGACGTCGAGCACTTCCTTGATCATTTCCGGATCAAGTGCGGATGTGGGTTCATCAAACAGAAGCACCGAGGGATTCATGCACAGGGCACGGGCAATGGCCACGCGCTGCTGCTGACCGCCGGAAAGCTGTCCCGGAAACTTGTCCGCCTGTTCCGCAATGCGAACGCGGCTGAGATAATGCATGGCCTGCTCCACGGCCTCCTTGCGCGGCATGTGCCGCACCCAGACCGGAGCAAGAGTCAGGTTGTCCAGCACGGACATGTGCGGGAACAGGTTGAAACTCTGAAACACCATGCCCACCTCGCGCCGGATTTTCTCCAGCCCCTTGAGATTGCCGGTCAATTCGATGCCGTTGACCACGATCCGCCCCTGCTGGTGGGTTTCCAGCCGGTTCATGCACCGGATGAGCGTGGACTTGCCCGACCCGGACGGGCCGCATACCACGATGCGCTCGCCCCGGTGGACCTGAAGATTGATATTCTTGAGAACGTGGAACGAACCGTACCACTTGTTGAGGTCTTTCACGTCTATGACGATTTCACGGGAAGGCATGTTCGCCACCTCTTACTTGTTGGTCTTGGGACCGCGTTTTTCCAGGGACCGCCCGTAACGGCTCATGCCGAAACAGATGCACCAGTAGACAAAGGCGCAGAACACGTAGGCTTCGGCGTCGCAGCCGAGCCAATCCTGATCCTGCGCCGCGGCCTTGGCAATGCCGAGAAAATCCAGCAGGCCCACGATGATGACCAGAGACGTATCCTTGAACAGAGCAATGCAGCGGCCGATGAGCGCGGGAAGCACATGCCGCAGAGCCTGAGGCAGCACCACGAGCAGGGTCAGCTTCCAGTAGGACAGACCAAGTGCCTTGGCCGCGTCAAGCTGTCCCTTGGGAACGGCCTGAAGTCCGCCGCGCACCACTTCGGCCATGTAGGCCGAGGAAAACAGAATGATGCCCACCTGAACGCGCAGCAGATTGTTCACCTGCATTCCCGGGGGCAGAAACAAAGGCATCATGACCGAGGCCATGAACAGGATGGTGATCAGGGGAACGCCCCGGATGGGTTCGATGATGGCGATGCACAGCGGCCGGATCATGCCGAGGGAGCTTTGCCGGCCCAGAGCCAGCAGGATGCCGAGCGGCACGGAAATCAGAATGCCGATGGCAGCCAGCCCGAGGCTGAGCATGAGACCGCCCCACATGGACTGATCCACATGCGCCAATCCCGCGCCTCCGCCGATGAGCCAGAAGGACAGGACCGTGAGCAGCCCCCAGCCCGGAACCAGATACCGCGCCTTGACCTTGCCCGAAACCGTGGCCGCAGCCATGAGCACGAACAGAATCCCGGCAATCGAAGGCCGCCACACGAATTCCGACGGATAGGTGCCGGTAAGCAGCAGCCGCATCTTGTGGAACACAAAGGCCCAGCATGCGCCCCCGGTCTGATCGCACTGGCCCGGTTCCCCGATCCAGCAGGCATCCAGCAACGCCCAGGAAACCAGAGGCGGGACAACCTTGAGCAGCAGTCCCACGCTGCAAAGCGTCAGAATGGAATTGAACCAGCCGTTGAACAGATTGGCCTTGAGCCACCCCGCAACACCGATGGAACTGGGCGGCGGAGGAAGCTGGGGCAAAGGACTGAAAACCTTGGGTTCATTCATCGCGTTTGTCGTTTCCATGCTACCGCTCCACCAACTGCACTCGGGCGTTGAACCAGTTCATGAACAGGGAAATGCACAGATTGATGGACAGGTACACCGCCATCCACAGGCCGATGATCTCCACGGCCTGATCATTCTGGCCGATGATGGTGCCGCCGATGGACACCATGTCCGGATAGCCGATGGCCACGGCCAGCGAGCTGTTCTTGACCAGACTGGCATAGTCGTTGGTCGTGGCGGGTACACAGACTCGCAGGGCCTGAGGCAGCACCACCCGACGCATGGTCAGCCCCGGCTTGAGCCCAAGCGCCTTGGCCGCCTCGAGCTGTCCCCGGCTCACGGACTGAATGCCGCTGCGCACGTTTTCCGCAATGAACGCTGCCGTGTACAGAACAAGACCAGTGAGCAGCGCGGTAAATTCGGGCCGAAGCACCATGCCGCCCTTGAAATTGAATCCCTTGAGCTTGGCAAAATCAAAGGTCACGGCTTCGGGTGTCACGAGCCAGGCAATGCCCGGCAACACCACGCACAGGCCGAGGGCGATCCATCCGGCATGAAACCCCTTGCCGGTTTCCTCCCGCAGACGACGCGCCCGGCGAATCAGCACAAAGGACGCAATCAGCGCCACGACCGCGGCAAGCGCCACCCACAGAAATCCGTCCTGAAATTCCGGTCTCGGCAGAAAAAGCCCCCGGTTGTTCAGGAACACGCCGGAAATCGGCTCCAGACTTTTGCGAGGATGTGGCAGGGAAGCCAGCACCACGGAGTAGCAGAAGAAAAGCGTGAGAAGGAGCGGAATGTTTCTGAGCACCTCGACATACACGGCCGCCAGTCTGGACACGAGCCAGTTGGTGGACACCCGCGCACAGCCCACGATAACGCCGAGGATCGTGGACAGGACGATGCTGATCACGGCCACGTACAGGGTGTTCAGTACACCCATGAAAAAGGCGTATCCGTAGGAGTCGCTCGGTTTGTACGGCAACAGGGTGTCGTTGATGGGCAGGCCGCCCTCCACGGACATGAAGCCGTAGCCCGACGCAATGTTCCTCGCCTCCAGATTGGCCTGGGTGTTGTGGAACAGGGTCAGGGCGAAATATATGAGAATGCCCACCACTGCGGTCTGCACCAGCAGCATGGGTATGCGGTCCTTGAAAGCTGAATCTGGGGACATAGTACTGCCTGTTTCAGGAAAAGCGAATCGGCCGAGCCGCACAATGGCGGCCCGGCCGGGTCGTATTCGGGTCTGGCGAACTAGCGGATGGGCATGGCGTACAGCAGGCCGCCACGGGTCCACAATTCGTTGCGTTCGCGGGGAAGATTCAGCTGGGTGTCAGGACCGAAGTAGCGATTGTACATCTCGCCATAGTTGCCCACGGCCTGAATGGCCCGGACCAGCCAGTCGTTGTCCAGATTCAGGAACGAACCGGTATCGCCGGTCACGCCAAGCATGCGCTTGACCATGGGGTCATCGGATTTGGTCTTCATCTCAAGCACGTTGGCCTGAGTGATGCCCTTTTCCTCGGCCTCGATCAGGCCGTACATGACCCAGGTGACCAGGTCCTTCCACTGATTGTCGCCATGGCGGACATACGGAGCCAGCGGTTCCTTGGAAATGCGTTCGGGAAGGATCACATGCTCACTGGCGTTCGGAGCCATGGCGCGCATGGCGGCAAGCTGGCTTGCATCCGTGGTGAAGGCATCCACGCGTCCGGCAAGGTACGCCTGAAACGCTTCCTTCTTGCTGTCGAAGACAACGGTCTCCAGCTTGATGCCGTTGGCACGGGCAAAATCGGCCACGTTCAGCTCGTTGGAGGTGCCGGAGGTCACGGAAACAGAAGCGCCGTCCAGTTCCTTGGCGGAAGTGAGTCCCAAATCCTTGCGGACCATGAAACCCTGACCATCGTAGAACATTACCACGGTGAAATCCACGCCCTGCTTGGCGTCGCGCTTCAGGGTCCAGGTGGTGGTGCGGGGAGCCAGATCGACCTGACCGGAGGAAACGGCCACGATCTTCTGCTTGGAAGCCAGCGGAACGAACTTCAGAGCATTGGAATCGCCCAGAACCGCAGCGGCAACCGCACGGCCCATGTCGACGTCGAAGCCAACCCATTTGCCATCGGAATCCGGAGCGGAAAACCCAACCACGCCTTCGCTCACGCCAAGAGTGATGTATCCCTTCTTCTTGACGTCTTCCAGAGTGCCAGCAAAGGCCGAGGAGGCGAACGCCACCATAAAAGCCAGTACCAACAAGGACTTGCACTTGAATTTCATGTATACCCTCTCTTTTAGGTAATGGACGGTTTTGTGCGACCGTTTACACCGTGACCGGGTGTTGTTACAACCCTGTTACAGAACTGTCAATGAAACCACTGGCAACCCGGTACCGAACACACAGACTTTCTCTTCCTGAAAAAAACAGGGAAATGTCTCCGACGGCCCTCCCGGGAGGCTGGGCGCTGCCCAGACCTGCCAAGGAGCAAGGCCCCTTGGATTCCCATATGTTTCAAGAATTTGAAGAGGCCGGATGCATGCCCTGCCGGGACATGCATCCGGCCTCTTCAAATTCTTGAAACGGGTGGTCCGAAAGAGAAAAACGATTTCCTTGTTTGTCCAATTTTCCCTGAATCCTGTTTCTCGATGAGACAAATTCGGCGCACCCACGACCAACGACATCGCCAAGACAGATGGACAGGCTCGCTTGCCCTTGTGGACGGCGGGAAGCAAAGGACATCGACAAATCCGCAGAACTGCGGATTCGGACGCTGGATTTGCCACGCCCGAAGGGTGAGGCCCCGGACAGGCCGAATCAGCTTCCGCTGATAGTCGGAGGCATTCCTTCCCCCAAAAAGAACTCCCGATTCCAGCGAACCGGAACCGGGAGTCGAGTGATGGTCAGCGAAAGCCGTCGAAGGGCGGTCCGACGGCCTGCTCTTTTTTATGGGCTGGAGTGAAGCCCGTTACCGCTGGTGGCACTCGCCACAGGCCAGCGGTCCCTTTTTCTCGGCAGCATGACAATCGCCGCACTGCTTGTGATAGGCCAGCATCAGGGGCAGGACGTCGCCGTCGCCCTCGACAGAATGGCATTCCGCGCAAGGCACGGGATCGCCTTCGACCAGCTCACCGTTTTCCTTGCCTTCATGGTGGCAGGGCAGGCAGCCGTCAAGACCGGCCTTTTCATTGTGTTCGTCGTGCATGAACGGCACTGCGGGCCGCTGGGGCTGTTCAAAAGCCGGGTCCGCAAGCTGTTTGATATCCTCCTGCGAAAAGGCGGGGAGGAAGAAGATGCACACCAGGGCCACCGCCAGCATGGAGATGATCGTCTTTCTGGTCATGTTGCCTCCCTATTCCTCGATGGCCTTGTTCTTAACCATGTTCGCATAGATGATATCGCCCAGAAACTTGAGTTCCAATCCCAGCTCGTAGCTGTGGATGATGTCTTCAAGTCCGCCGTGGCAGTTGTGGCAGGGGGAGATGACCGTGGTCACGCCCTGTTCCTTGACTGCCCGAAGCTGATCGGCCTTGGCCTTGTTGCCGTTGACGCGCACGTTCTTGAACGGCGGTCCGCAGTTGATGACGCCGCCGCCGGCACAACAACAGTAGTTGTATTCGCGGTTGGGAGTCATCTCGACAACGGTTTCGCAGATCTCGCCCACCACATAGCGCAACTCTTCCATGAGGCCGCGGCCACGAATCACGTTGCACGGATCATGGATGGTGACGGGTTCGGGATATTTTTCCTTCATCTTGATCTTGCCGGACCGGAGCAGCTCGGCAAAGAACTCGATGGAATGGACGACCTCGACCGGGTAATCCTTCCAGGCATTCCAGCGGTTGCCCATGTCGTAGACGGAACGGAACGCATGGCCGCACTCGCCCATGACGATCTTCTTGACCTTGAGACCCTGAGCGCATTCGAAATGGTCGCGCTTCAGACGGCCCATGATCTCGAAGTCGCCGGAGTACATGGCCATGTCCGAGTTGTCCCAACCGGTCGTGGTCGGCATGGTGAAGTCGATGTCCGCCTCATGCAGGATGGCCGTGGCCTGATAGATGAGGTGGGTCCGGAACTTGGGTTCCGGCGCGATGACCGAATACATGATGTCCGCGCCGTTCTTGTCCAGCGGGATGCGCATGTTCGGGAATTCGTCGCGGGCTTCCTCTTCCTGCCAGAGCAGGGCGTCGGTCCATTCGTCTTCCTTGACCCACATCTGGTTCATGGTCGCGGAATGGGAATGAGCGGTATCCTGAAGGTACTGCGGAGTCACGCCAAGCTTGTGGCAGATGCGGCGCACCGTGCTCATGATGTAGCCGGTGTCGATGCCCAGCGGGCAGTAATGCACGCAGCGGCGGCACAGGTTGCACTCGGTATAGGCGATCTGGGCGGCCTTGTAGATGAATTCGGCGCTGACCTTGCCCTTCTTGTCCAGAATGACGGACATGGTCTGGGCGACCTTGCCTGCCGGGGAATAGGACGGATCACCGTCGTGGGACACGTAGAAGTGGCAGGCCTGGGCGCAGAGGCCGCAACGCACGCAGGTTTCGTGGTAGGCCTTGAGCTTGGCGCCGGTTTCGCCCTGAAGCACTTCATTTATTGTTTTCTCGATTTTCTCGGGCGTGAGTTTGGCTATGCCGTCCTGCAGCCCGACGTCCTCGATTTTCCTGTCGAAAGCCTCGTATTTCATTCGTATATCCTCCTTCAGCCCTTACCAGTCCTTGCAGTGGCGAACGCCTTGGAACTCGGAGCCGATGTAGGCGCGGGAGTACCAGGAAATCAGCATGTGGCTCAGCCGGGAGAACGGAATGAACGCCAGCCATGCCAGGCCGCAGAGGATGTGCAGGACGATCATGACCTGATAGTTGAAAATCTGGTGGTATGCCAGAAATCCGGTGACGAACGGGCTCACGGCGATGCCGAGCGCCATCCAGTCCTTGTACGTGGTCAGAAAGGCCACTTCCTTGACCGCGATCCTGCGATAGGCAAAGAACGCGGCGGCCAGAATCACGGCCACGGTCATGTAATCGGCCACGGTGTCAGGCAGAGTGCCCCAGGAAACGCCGAAGAACTGATCCCAGAGCACCACATGGGCGGACAGGAAAATGGGAACCAGCACCAGACAGATGTGGAAGATGAACGTGGCCACGGTCACGGCCGGGTTCGACTTCCAACCGGTGGTCCCGAAGGGGATGAGCCACTGAATGATGGAACGTGCGCCATACCCGAACCTGGTGTAGGCGATGGAACTGCCGTCCTTTTTCTTGGCCAGTGCCCACATGGAAGCCAGCTTCCAGATGGAGCCGACCACGAACACGGTCCAGCCGATCCAGGCCAGGGGCCCGATAACGAACTCATAAATGCTGTGATACATGTTGCCCCCCTGCCTAAATGGAAGCCGTTTCGGCCACGATGCGGTAGTAGACGCCACCGGAGATGCCCTTGATCAGCACCTTGGAACCGTCCGCGCTGAAGACCGGAGCAAACGCCTGGTCGAAATCCTCGGAATACGGCTTGCCGTTGATCGCGATGGTCTGACGGCCGTTCCTTTCCACACGCGCGGCAGCCTTGGTCCCGTCCGCGCTGAAGACCACGGGCCAGACCATGTCATAGGCGCCGCCCCAGACATTGCCGTCCACCATGTGGGTGTAGCGGCCATCCTCGGTCTTGCAGATGGCACCGGCGTGATTGCCGTCCGGGCTGACGGTCAGATCGTAGACGACCGGGAACGTGGCGTTCCATGCGCCGTTGTTCTTGACCACCGTGAACTTGCCGAATCCGACGGCAGCCACGGCGTAGAGATTCGCGCCGTCCGCGCTGAACTGCTCATGCCAGAGCTGGGCGTAACGCGGGTCCCAGAGGATATTGCCGTCCTGGGCCATGCCCCACTGTCCTGCAACGCGAACCGGGGCCACGCAGGCGCCGGTGGACGGGTTGAAGGCGGGCTCCCACACGCACTGGAAATTCTGTCCCCAGGGCTTGCCGTCCACCACGATGGTGTAATCGTAGAGATTGCGGCGCACCTGGCAGGCCACATTGGAACCGTCGGCGCTGAAAACCGGGGTCCAGCAGTTCACGTAGCCGCCGTCCCAGGCCTTGCCGTCAATGGCAACGCTGAAAATGCCAGCCTGAAACGTATGAATGTCGGCCTGAGCCAAAGGCCTGGTCTGCACCACTGCGGCACAGTGGGCACCGTCCGCGCTCATGCTGAAATTGTTGGCGTTGTCGAACAGGGGATCCCACGCCTGCCCGTTCACGGACATGCCGTACCGCATGTCCTGCTGCACGGCGGCAGCCACGTTTCCGCCCGCCGAGAGAATTCCCCAGACGAATCCGTAGGTCTCGCCCCAGGCTTCACCATCAACGGCAACGGTCCACTCCATGTCCGCGGACACGCAGGCGACCAGCTTTCCGTCGGGCGTATACTCGGGGCAGATGATCTTTTCGAAAGATTCCTCCCCGATTTCGCCATTGGTGCAAAACCCGAATTCGTAGTCGCCCTTGTTGACGACACAGACACATTTCTCGCCATCCGGGCTCGCGTGCCATTCTTCAATCCACTGGACACCCTCGGAACATTTGGCCGTATTGAATACGTCCTGTTTTCCGGGCTGCCAATTCCAACCACTGGTATCGTGCATAGGCCTCCTCCTATCCGGTCACCTCGGTAACCGACCTGCATGCATTTCCTTTGGCAATGCGCCTTGGTTTGCGGTTATATATTGCATACCAAAACACTCCGATTAGGAACTTTATCGATTGGATACACCATTTTAAAGTTTATGCAAAGAAATTTTGATTTTCGGAATCAAACTCTACCTCGCCAGTATATATTGTCGAAAAAGGCGGACACTGCCCTGCAATGCAGTGTCCGCCAACCTTTTTACCTATTTCTGACTACCGAGGTCCACTATCAAGACCACATATTGCATCCAACATGGCAAAAGTGCTGCCTTTTCTATTTGCATACTACATAGGTATAAAATCACTCGTCCGGCATTCACGCGTTTCGTACGGAAAAGAACAAACATAAAGATAAACAATTCAGATGGATATGTCTTTTCATGAACACAAAAAAGACGCGAAGCTCCGGACATCCGGAGGCTTCGCGCCATCAGGAAGATTTTCTTGTCTCCCGAAGTAGAATTATCGCAGGACCAACATGCTCGGGATTCGCCGAAAATCAGACCAGATTCCCGATCACGTAGGAATCGAGTTTTTCATACATGCCCCGCGCGGTTTCGATCCATATGCCCCGAGTAATGCACTCTCCGGCGCGGGAGCAGGTGCCACAGACCTTTTCCGCGCAATCGCATCCGTCGGAATCCGGGGGACACTCCAGTACCCTGACAATGTCGCCCACCGTGATTTCCGAAGCGGGCCGGGCCAGCATGTGGCCGCCCTGAGGACCGCGCCTGCTCCTGATGAGCCCGGCCTTGCGCAGTTCCCGAATCAGCTTTTCCAGATACTTGACGGAAATGTTCTGACGCCGGGCAATGTCGCCGATCTGCACGGGCCCCTCATCGCAGTGCAGGGCGATGTCGATCACCATGCGCGTGGCATACCGGCTTCTGGTGGTTATCCGCATGACCCCTTCACTGTTCCCAGGCAGAAATCGCAGAGGCTACTTGTCGGCGGGAATCGGATTTTCCAGCAGCCGCACATTGCTCACGGGTTTGCCCTCGCCCGGCTTCCATGGGCACGACTTGGGCAGCGTGATGATGAAGCAGGTACCCTCGCCTTCCCGGGACTCGACCTTGATGTTGCCGCCGTGCTGGTCGATGACCTCGTTGGCGATGTACAGGCCGAGTCCGGTTCCCTTGCTGCCCTTGGAGGAAAAGAACAGGGAGAACATCTTTTCACGCGTGGCCCGGTCCATGCCCATGCCGTTGTCGCAGACGCGGAACACGATATCCCCGTTCCTGCGCATCACGGAGTAGGTGATCCAGTGCTCTTCCTTGGTGTCATCCCCGGCACACGCATCCACGGCGTTCTCGAGGATGTTGACCAGCGCGGACGACACCACGGACGGATCGATCTCGAAATCGCCAAGAGCCTCGTCGATCTCGCGAATCAGGGTGATGCCGGAATTCTTGGCCTTGGGCTCCACGGTGTTGGCCACTTCATGGGCAAAATCCACCACATTCACGGATTCCCAGTTCAGTTCGCGCTCCTTGGCGTAGTACAGGATGTCGAGCACGGTGTTGCGGATGCGGTTGACCATTTCCTTGATCAAATTCGTTCCTTCCTCGATCCTGGCGTTGTCTCCGCGCCGCACCCCGTTTTCCAGCTTGTACATGCCCCCGTCCAGTGCGGTGAGCATGCCCTTCACGCCATGGGACACGGAGCCGATCATCAGACCGAGATTGGTGAGATGATCCTGCAATTCGCGAATCTGGGTGATGTCCGTGGCGATTTCCAGCACCTGCTTGATGTCGCCGGACGCGTCGCGGATGGGCGCGGTCCACGTAAGCACGTTGTATCGCGTGCCGTTCCACGTGGTGACGATTTCCTCGGTCTGGTAGGATTTTCCGGTGCGAAAGGTGGCTTCCACAGGACAGTTCGGGCATGGCGCGGTCCGATGCTTGTATATCTGGTAGCAATACCCGCCGATGTAATCCCCGAAATCCTCCTTGAAACGCCGATTGGCGCGGAGGATCCGCTTGTCCGGACTCTGCACGGAAATGTAGCACGGCACTTCGTCGAAAAGCTGTTGCAGGGTGAGCTGCGTGGTGTGCATCAGTTCCAGATTCTCGCTGTACTTGCGGATATTCTGGCGAATGGCGATGCGCTCGTGCGCCCGGTCGAGGCACACGTCCAGAGCAGTGCGGACCACGGGCTTGATGATGTAGTCGGACGCGCCGCAATCCAGACATTCCACGGCAAGTTCGATTTCCTCGTAATCCGCCAGCACGATGACCTGCGTATCTGGCCGGTCGCGCTTCATCTGCCGGAGCAGGTCCGCGCCGTTCATGTCCCCGATGTTCAGGTCCAGCACGACGATGGACGGCCTTTCCTCCTGAAACAGGGCCAGTGCCTCCCTGTCGGACGAAGCCTTGAGCACGGTATAGCCTGCCGCAGCAAGATGCCCCTCGAACGCGAGGAGCACGCCTTCCTCGGCATCGGCCAGAAGCACGGAGTATCCCAGATATTTGTGGTTCAGCAGCAGCATGGCACTCTATGGAAATTTTGCCGGCCCGGAACAGACGCCACGGAACAGCGCGGTTCCGGGCCGGAAATCACAGCATGGCGACAGCCGGAGCTATTCGCCGAGAACGTCCTTGACGATGGAAAGAAGCTCGTCACGGTCAAACGGCTTGGTCAGGCTGGCGACAGCCTTCTGAATGGCGTACTTGTTGCCTTCCAGACCGCTGATGACGATGACGGGAATCTTCTTGAACTCGTCGTTCTGGGTCAGTTTCCGATAGAAGCGGGGCCCCCATTCCCTGGGCATTTCCAGGTCAAGGGTGATGAGGTCGGGCTGCTCTTCCTGAACCACGGTCAGGGCATCGGTGCCGTCCGCGGCCGTGCAGGTCCGGTAGCCGTTGTCGGTGAACAGATCGGTCAGATACGAGACGATGTTGGGATCGTCATCAACGATCATGATCTTCTTTGCCATGATTGCCCCCTAATGGTTGTATTTCCGGAATCCGCGCGTCCGGCCTTCCTCTCGGCCCGACATGGCCATTGCCGGGCGCGCGGACATGTTCCCTTGTCCGTTACGCCTTGGCGGCGCGATTGACGCAGATCACCGGGCAGTTGGCACGCATGACCACCTGCTCCAGCGTTGACCCGATGACACCGGCCTCGTCTTCGGTGGCCTGCAGGGCCATGACCACGAGATCGGCGCCACGTTCGCGGGCGTACTTGACGATTTCCACGTAGGGAATGCCTTCCCATGCCTCGAAATCGCACTCCACGCCCTTGAGCTGCGCGGAATAGTCCCGACGCATCTTGCGACGAATCTCCATGAGTTCGTCCTCGATCCGGTCCTGGGACAGATTGTGTCCGGCGTGGATGCCGGAAAGGTCCATGACGCTGAACACGCTGAGTTCGGCGTCATACCTTTCCGCAGCCGTGCGCGCGAACTGAAAGGCGTGTTCGCTGGCCTTGGAAAAGTCCGTGGCGAATACGATCCTGGAGAATCCGCCCCAGAAGGACGCAGCCGGACGGCCAACCACCAGCACCGGGCACTGGGCGCGTTTGGCCACTGCGTGCAGGGTGCTGCCTGCATAGATCTTGTGCCGGAAAGCGCCCTTGTCGTCCTCGGTCACGGCGCCGCCCATCACGATCAGGTCAACGTCTTCCTCGCGGGCCTTGCGCAGGATTTCCCGGTAGGGAACCCCGGAGGCCGCGTCCAGCACGCAGTCCGGGCAGGACTTGAGCTGGTTCGCGTAGTACTCCTTCATCTCGTCCCTGACGCAACTCACGTAGTCCTCGTCAAGGGTCACTTCCTCGCCGGTCTTGGAATCGGTGATGAGATGGCTGAAGGCCCGGGTGGGCACGCCCACGATATGCAATGCCCACAGCTCGGACTCGTAGCGCTCGGCCAGATCGAAGGCCACGCGCGCCGCTGCATCGCTGGAAGGCGAAATCGTGGTCGCAAACAGGATTTTCTTAAACATAGGTCACCTCGTCTGTTCGTGAAGCAAATCAACCGTCCTCGGCCGCGGGACAGGGGCTTGCGCCCTATTCGTCCCTTGGCTTGAGGTGGTCGGGCACAATGGCCATCTCGATCAGCAGTGGCTTGAGGAAACTCCACTCGATGCCGATGTGGTACTCTTCCTCGAGGTCGCGGATGGCGTCCCAGCAGTTGTGGCACGGGGCAATGACCAGTTCCGCGCCCGTGGCCAGAATCTGGTCGCGCTTCTTGCGCAGGGCCACGTTGCGCTGCGGGCGGTACTTGCCCACGCCGTTGAATCCGCCACCGCCGCCGCAGCAGTAATTGTGCTCACGGTTGGGTGCCATGTCGATGAAGTATCCCGGTTCCACCAGATAGCTGATGATCTCGCGGGTAATGGAGCCAAGGCCCCAGTTGCGCACGTAGTTGCAGGAATCCTGCAGCGTGACGGGCCGCTTGATGCGTTTGGCCGGATCGATCTTGATCTTGCCTTCGCGCAGGGCCTCGGCCACCCATTCCACGTAATGGCGAAACGGCGCAGGCGGCTGGCCGTCGGGACGGCCCGCCCAGTAGGGGCCTTCAATGGCGGAGGCGCGGTGCGCATGGCCGCATTCGGTGCCGAAAACCCGCTTGGGCTTGAGGCGCTCGATGGCCGCGTACACGTTGTTGACCTGCATGGTGCAGCCTTCCCAGTCACCGGCAAACATGGTCAGGCTGGTCTGCTCCCAGCCCTCGCTGGGAACGGTCCAGTTCTCGCCCGCCAGATGGAACAGGATCGCGGCTTCCGCAATGTCCTCGGGATAATGCTTGGGCTCGCGCGCATTGCAGGTGTACATGATGTCAGCGCCGACCTTGTCCACCGGGATTTCCAGCCCGGGCCAGTCGTCGCTGTACTCGTCCGCCATCCATTCGCAGGTCTCGACCCAGTCTTCGGTGGTGACGTTCATCTGGGCCTTGTACACGCGATGCATGCCGGAGCCGATCTTCAGCTCCCACGGCACGAATCCCTGCGAAAAGAGCAGGCCGCGCAGGTAGCTGAACATGACGCCCATGTCGATGCCGTGCGGGCAGTAGTGGCCGCAGCGGTTGCAGCAGGTGCACTGGGACCAGGCCACATCCATGCAATGACGCATGAACTCGTTGTCCACCTCGCCATTGCGCTTCACGATCTCGCCCAGCGTGGACTGTATCTTGTACGCGGGCACCTGCCTGGGGTCCTTGCCGTTGACTTCGTACAGAAAGCACGCGTCGGCGCAGAGCCCGCAGTGGGCGCACATGTCCAGCCATGTCTTCGTTCTGGACTTGAGGGTATTCTTCAGGGCAGCCTGCAGCTTGGGCACGTCAACGTCCAGTTCCTCCATCTCGGCGTAATACTGCTTGCCGCCGGTGTCGGAGAGGACCTCCTGCAGGTACTCCTCGGTATTGATCGGTTTTCTATTGCAAAGCTTTCCTTCAGGCATGATGCCACTCCTTGATTAAATCCGACCCTTCCTACCAGTGGAAGCCTTCGTAGTTCATGCCGCCGCGCTTGATGCCGAAGTCCATGCCGAGCTGGGCGCGGGACAGGAAGAACCCGACCACGTGAAACAGCTTGGTGAACGGCAGCGCCGCGATCCAGATCAGGCCGGTGATGATGTGGGCATTCAGCCAGAAGCCGTAATCGCCGTACTGGTGCACCGCGACATACCCGGTGACGAACGGGGCAATGGAAATGATCATCACGGCCCAGTCCCTGATGTCGGTCACGATCCTGACCTCGGGCAGCACCAGACGGCGCAGACACATGAACCCGGCGGCCACCAGCGTCACGATGGTCAGCAGGTCGGCCGCGGCCATGGACATGGCGGGCCAGCCAATGCCGAAGCGCTCCTTGAGGATCACGGCATGGCCTTCCAGAAAGAGCGGCACACCCAGCAGCCCGATATGGAACGCGAAGAACATGATCGTGAACCCGGGCTTGGTGCGCCAGCTGCGGTTGGCGAACGGCACGATGAAGGCGAGAATGGAGCGGAACGCGCCCTTGAGCCCCGCTCCCATGTGGGGACGGTAGGCCACGCGGTCGAGTTTCCAGTCCAGCCCTCTGATATACATAACGATTCGAAGCGCAAGGCCGACCACGCTCACCGTGAACGCCAGCCAGAGCATCGGACCAGTCAACAGTTCGTACATCTCGGTATCTCCTTACCGGGCAGTGCGCCGGTTAGTCCTTGTCCCTGCTGAACAGGAACTTCCAGTAGGCCACGAACACCACGAGGGAAACGCCCATGAGCACATAGGCCCACCCCTTGGTGTAGAGCATGAAATCCTGAAGCGTGTAGAATGCCTGTTCCATTGTTTCCTCCTCAGGGCCTAGTGGTGGTCCTTGTAATCGGGATGATCGTGGAAGATGGGCATTCTGGTCACGATGAACCGGAAGGTGACCACGATCAGGGTGCACACGAAGATGGTGATCCCGAATTCCTGCCAGCTCGGAAAGTACCGCTGGTCGGCAGGCAGGTGATAGTTGAAGGCGATGAGCGACACGTTCAGACGGTTCAGGATGATGCCCGCCACGGTCAGCAGCGCGGTCCACCTGATGAGCTTCAGGTTCTTCTCGCGCGCACCGATGGCGTAGAGCAGGCACGGCATGAGCACGAAGCCCAGCAGTTCGATCAGGAACCACTGGCCCCAGCCCGTGGCCAGAAGATGCCACTCGTCATCCACGGCAATGCCGATGACCTTGGCGAAGAAGTAGCCCAGCAGCACCCAGCTCGCGCCCTTGGCAAAGCCGTAGTACAGATCGTCGTGCTGGCCGAGGTATTCCTCGCTCATGTGATCATGGAACGCCTTGTGGGAAATCCACCCCTCGAACATGACCATGGACAGACCAGCGGCAATGGACGAGATGAAGAAGAACGTGGGCAGATAGGTCGAGTACCACAGGGGATGCAGCTTGCTCGGGGCGATGAGATACAGCGCGCCCAGCGAGGACTGATGCAGGGTGGACAGGACCACGCCGAACACGGTCAGGGCGATGGTGCCCTTGTGGATCCAGTTGCGGAGCCGCTTGAAGCCGAGCCACTCGAGCGCGGCCGGGCTGAACTCCAGAAACAGGACCGTCAGGTACAGGGCCACGCACAGGCCCACCTCGAAGAGCATGGAGGTGGTGCCGCTCTGCACCACGAAGGGATACGGCAGCCGCCATGGACGGCCAAGGTCGTAGGTCAGGGCCACGACCACGAAGAAGTAGCCCAGAAATGCGGTCAGCAGGGCCGGGCGCACCGCGGCGCGATGCTTCTTCATGCCGAACAGGAGCACGGCGGACGACGTGGTGTAGCCGCCCGCGGCCAGAACCACGCCGACCAGCAGGTCGAACCCGATCCAGATGCCCCACGGATTGTTGTTGTCGAGATTGGTGACGGTGCCGAGACCGTTGTAGAACCTCATGACCGTCAGGATCAGGCCCATCGCGATGATGGCGCCGGTGATCACGTTGAACGGAGTAAAGACGGATTTATTGGACACGGCTTCGGTAGACATTACGCGCCCTCCTCTTCCTTTTCGCCATTGTCGGCATTGTCGTCGCCCTCGGCAGCGGCTCTGGCGGCCTCTTCGGCCTCCCTGATCGCCTCCTGCCGGGCCTTTTCAACCTCGCGCTTGACAGTGGCTTCCTTGTCGGACTGGGCGCGTTGCATGGCAGCCTTGAGCTTGGTATCAGCCTCTGCCTGTGTCGTGGCGATCGCCTCGGCAACGGCATCGGCCTTCTCGTTGTCCGCAATCTTGTGCTGACGTTTGGTCATGCCGTACACCCCGGCCAGAAGCAGGGGCCACAGCGCGGGCACCATGGGCACCACGGACAGGGCGCCGGAGGTCAGTTCCGGGCCGGAATGTGTGCCCAGATCCTCGCGCATGCCCAGTTCCCCGAACGGCACACCCGAGAGGTAGAGCCAGCTCGTGCCCCCCATCTCGCGTTCGCCGTAGATGTGATCCACGTAGCGTTCGGGATGCGCCTCGATGCGACGGCGCGCAATCCTGATCAACTCGGAGCGCTCGCCGTAGACCAGCGCTTCCTTGGGACACTTGCCCACGCAACCGGGCACCTCGACCTTGCCGGACTGGATGTGCGGCTCGCAGAGGTGGCACTTGATCACCTTGGGGGTGATGGGGTCGTTGTAGGAATAGGTCGGCACCTCGAAGGGACACGCAACCATGCAGTAGCGGCAGCCCACGCACACGGACTCGTCATAGCTGACGGCACCCGAGGGCTGTTTCCTGAACGCGGACACGAAGCACGCGGAAGCGCAGGCCGGTTCCAGACAGTGCATGCACTGAATCTTGCGGAACACGGACCCCTTGCCGGTCTCGTACTTGTTGACCACGGTATAGGCTTCGTTTTCGGTTCTGCGCTCGGTATCGAGCACGGTCAGGTCGTCGAACGGCTTTTCCGGCGCGGGCAGGCCGTTGATCTCGTTGCACCCGACCTCGCACTTGCGGCAGCCGATGCAGCGGGTGGCGTCAAACAGCACGCCCTTGCTGCCCGGATACCCGTCGAACGACACGTTTCCGGCGGCTTCAGCCTTTTTTCCCAGCGTGGCGGAGACTCCCGCCGCTCCCATCAAGCCGAGAAACTTTCTTCGGTTCATGGATTGCTCCTCAGTATTTTCACCGGATTCGGATTACTTCTTCTTGTGGCACTCGACACACGCGGTGTTCCTGGGCTTTTCCAGCTTCATCGCGGTGTGGCAGCTCATGCACTGGCCGTGGTACGCGGCCTTGAGGCCGGGACGATCCGGGGTGGCCGGGTCAAAGGGCTTGGCGTGGCAGCTGCCGCATCCGGGCGGAGTCCTGGACGCCGGGCTCCTGTGATGGCACCCCTGACACATGAGGGTTTCCTGCCCGTGGAAGTAGCCCGCCAGCTTGTCGTCCTTCATGCCCTTGAGGAGCGAAAGCACGATCTTGCGATGCGGAAACTGGCTGGCCTGATACTTGTCCACGAGGCTGTCGATGACCACGGTCTCGGGAATCTCGTTCACCGAAATGGTGGAAACGGTCAGATCGCGACCGGCAATCACTTCCGCAGCCTTGGCCTCGGACACGTTCCTTTCCGGCATCTTTCCGTCGCGGTACAGGCTGTTCAGGGAATCATCATGACACTTGGCGCAGGACGCGGTATCCGGAGCGGCATTCCGCTTCATCTGGGCATGGCAGCCCGCACAGGTCGGGTCCTGCTGGCGGGTCTTGTGGCAGCCCACGCAGCCCTGCGTGTTGGAAGGCAGGTGCATGTCGCCGGCCAGCTTGAAGAAGTCGCCATCCATGGAGCCCTTGCCCACATGGCAGGAACGGCAGTCCTGCGCGTAGGTCTCATGCGCCTTGTGATTGAACGCGACCGCGCCCACATCGGCCCGGGGTCTGCCTTGAGTATCCCTGGCAACGAGCAGTGCAACGTCGGGCTGACCGCGCTTGAGCCGGGGAACGTCCTTGAGCTGCCTGATTTCGGTCTGGGCCTCGGCGCTATGGCAACTTGCACACCTGACCGGACCGGAGTCCCTTTTCTCGGCAGCGAACTTCTGGTGACAGGGCACGCAGGAAGCATGGGAAGCCTGAGCAAAGGAGAGCTTGACTTCCTCTGTCGGCATCTGCTCGTGACAGTTGCGGCAGTTCTGTTCCTTGCCCTTCTCGTAGACCAGCTTCTTGGAAGCCTCGTCATAGCGATGGTGGCAGGTGCCGCATTTTTCATCCCCGCCGGTCGCCGTGACATGGCGGGCGTGCAGGGACAGGTCCATTTTCACGGGCTGCCTGTCGCTCTGAAGCGGCTTGACCGTATGGCAGGAACGGCACTGGCCGTCCACCGGACCGGTCTTCTGGCTCAGATCAGCCATTTCCGTGTGGCAGCTGATGCAGCCGGAATGATAGATTTCCTTGACGCTGGCAGCGTTTTCATCCTTCAAGCGGTCGTACTTGAGGGACATTTTTCCTTCGGCATCCTTCTTGTGACATGCGGTGCAATCCTTGCCCTGCTTTGCAAGGGCATCCGTGTGCATGTCGTGGTAGAAGGCCACCGCCGGAAGTTCCAGTTTGCCGAAGTCGGCCATCGTGTCGATGGTGACAATGTCGGCGCGGGCGGGATCATCGGCTTTCGCCATCGCGTCCAGGCCCTGCGCTTCAAGGCAGACGATGGACACGGCAGCGAACACGAACATGATTCCAGCCCAAAACAGCAGTCGTCTTCCTCTCTCCATAACGCATTCCTTGATAGGTTAGTGGAAAACTGTGCGCCCTGCTCCACAGGGGGCGTTTCGGCATGTTGCCGAGGGCTCCCGGCAACAATCCCTTGTCAGACATCCTCGGATGCACCCCGTCCACAGCGCCCGCGTCAGGCGGAACGCTCGACCGGACCTTCCGCAATGCCTCGGTCCAAATGTGCTTGTCTGATAGCTCCTCGGCCATCCCCATTCCGGCCGGAAAAACACGCGCGGCTCATTACCCCGAAAGTCGCGCCCCGGTCCGGAAATCCGGTGTCGAATCCACGCAGATCGCGGAAATTCAACGCAAGCCCCCACGATCCATACTATCGCAGTATGAATCATTTCATACCGAGTTGGTATAGAACTCTCCACACTGCGTCAAGCACTATGTGAAAAAAATTATTATCGGAATATGTAGATATTTCATCGACAAATCACGATTTTCAGCCAGGAGGCCAGAAAAGTGAAAACCGTGAAAAGCCGGAGTAAACAATGATTCATACTCCCTAGGGAGTCATTAAACATGACTTTCTAGGTATACAATCAAGCTGTCCCGGGCAAGACTTTTGCCTGAAAAAAGGAAAAATAATATCGCAGTTCACAGCGGGTTCTGCCAGTTTCATAAAACCGCCATTTGCGTCGACTTTACGGGCGGAGGCACACATGACGAATGATAAGAGCCTGTTGGAAAGAATATGCCCGTTTCGGGCCTGCCACAACAAGATCCTGCTCGGCATGATCTTCGGCTCCCTGCTGCTCGCCCTGACCCTGCCCCTTGCCAATGCGATCTTCGTGTATCCGGCGTTCGAGGACGTGATCATCAAGGGCATCGAATCCGACGCCATGCGGCTCGCCCGCCATCTTTCTCCCGCCTCCCTCAAGCACAGCGAACTGACCAGATCCCGCATGACCGACACCTTCTTCGCGGAAATCTACAGACTTGAATACGCCTTCGGCCTGACCAAGGTCCGCTTCTACGCCCCGGACGGAGAAATCCTGTATTCCACCAATCCCCGGGAAATGGGACAGATCAACAACACCCCGTATTTTCGCGAGATCGTGTCCACGGGCACTCCCTTTTCCAAGCTGATCTCCCAGGAGAGCATCACGCTGAAAGGAGACCGCATTGAACACGATATCGTGGAATCCTATGTGCCCTACATGAACGGAGCCCGTTTTCTGGGCGCGTTCGAAATGTATTTCGACATAACCAAGCGCATGACCCGACTCCGCGGTCTGGTGTTTTGTTCCTCGCTGGCCATGTTCACACTCGGCGGGTTCCTGCTTCTGGCCATGATCATGCTCATACGCATTCAGGCCCGGCATCTGGTGGAACAGGAGCAGGCGCAGGAACTCAGGGAGGAGGTGGACCGCATTGCCCGGCACGACATCAAGACCCCGATCGCGGGCATCCTGAGCGGACTGGAATACATCCAGCACTTCACGCATCTGGACGCGGAACAGTCCGAGATCGCCGCCAGCATGCGTCAGGCTGCCAACTCGGCCCTGGAAATGATCAGCCGGGGGCTGGAGCTCTACCGCATGGAAACCGGAATCTACGAATACAACCCCAAGGAAGTGGATATTCTGGGAACCGCGCAGATATGCGCCAACAACCTTGCCTCACTGGCCGACTCCAAACAGGTGCGCATACTCGTCACTCTGGACGGAAGGCCGCCCGCACCGGGCAGGCAATGCCATTTCCCGGCCGAAGACCCCCTGCTCTATTCCATGCTCGGCAACCTGCTGAAAAACGCGATCGAGGCCTCCCCGGAAAACAATCGGGTAACTCTGGGAATCCGCAAATCCAGATCCGAACTCCAGCTCAAGATTCACAATTTCGGTACAGTGCCGGAATCCGTCCGCACCGCCTTTTTCGACAAGTACGCCACGGCCGAAAAAAGCGGAGGCACGGGCCTCGGCACCTACTCGGCCCGTCTCATGGCCCGAACCATGGGTGGAGACATCACCATGTCCACCTCCGAGGAGGAAGGCACCATGCTCGTGGTGACCCTTCCGCAGCCCAACCCTCTGGACATCCCTTCCGCGTCCTGACCCGTCGCGCTGGACACGGGACTCGCTCCTCATGTAACAATACCCCGAAACAGCATCCGAACCCGGGAGAAACGCATGCCACGGCTGGTCGCATCGATACTGACGCTCGTCATCTGTCTCTCCGTCCTCCCCTTTCCCGCTCATGCCGCATCCACGGGACTGGACACGCTCCCGGCAAACACCAGCCCGTCCGAAGCAGAACGCATCCTCGCGCAAATGAGCGATGAACAGGTGCGACGCCTCTTGCTCGAGGAAGTGAAAAGGGATGCTGCGCAAACCGCGACAACGCAACCGGACGGGCTGGACGCGATCGTCCGGAATTTCCAGACGCTCTCCTCCCTGACCCGCGACCGGTTCGACATGCTCTTTTCCGGAGCGGCATCGGCACCGACCGAACTTCCCGGCACGCTCAGGGCAATGCTTTCCGGGGTCGGCACGCTCACACCGGGACAACTGGCCGCAGGACTTGCCGCGCTCACGATTCTCTGGGCCGGATTCATGCGGCTCTTCCGCAACAGGACCCGGCGATTGCGCCGTCGCATCGAGCAGACGGCCGAAGACGCGCCATGGCGCAAACGCGCAGGACGCCTCCTGCTCAGGGCCGCCATCGACCTGTTCGGGCTGCTGATCGGCTCGGCCGTGGTTCTGACCGGATATCTGGCCTTTTTCGGCGATGCAGCGGGAAGCCGCCCGGTGCTCCTTGCCTGGCTTCTGGCCATCATCCTGCTGGAGACCGCCAAACTTGCCGGACGATTCCTTCTGGCACCCAAGGCGCCGGGCCTGCGCATCCTGCCGCTCTCGGACCATGCCGCACTCCTGCTCCAACGCTGGTGGACGAACCTGAACCGGATTGCGGCCCTGGGATTGTTCACCTGCACCCTGATCCGCATGGAACAGGGCAGCGAAGCCCTTTTCCTGCTCGCAGCCGCCTGTTTCGGATTCGCGATCGCAGCCATGCTCTACCTGCTGGCCCTGTGGCACAGAAACCCCGTGGCCAATGCCATCCGCAGCGCCACGCGCCCCGGCACGCTACCGCACCAGTTCGCAGACGTGTGGCACGCAATGGTCGTGACCTATGTGCTGTTCTTCTGGCTGTTCTGGGTGTTCGCACTCATCGTGTTCGGCGGGCGAGCCATGCTCCCCGGCGTCATGACCCTGCTCTTCATTCCCCTGTGCCTGCTTCTGGACTGGGGCACCCAGCGTCTCGTGACCTTTGCCGCCAACCTTGCCGGACCGGGCGTGCCGCTCGATCGGGAGGATTCCGCAGAAGCCGAAACACCCGCGCCGTCCATGTTCGAACCAACCCGCTTTCAATCGTTCCTGAGCAGCGGATTCCGACTCATCATCCTGACCGGAGCCTTCTTCGGTCTGCTTGCGGCATGGGGCATGGACATCGAGATCGGCCGCGCCACGGTGCGGGCCGCGTTCAGTTGCCTGATCACGCTGGTTCTGGCCTACATCCTCTGGGTCACGGCCAGCCGCTGCATCGAACGTCGACTCAGGGACAAGAGCGCGGATCAGGACCCGGGCGGCAGCCACGAAGGCGGCGGGCCGGGCGGCGACCGCTTCTCCACCCTGCTGCAACTGCTGCGCAAATTCATCTTCGCGGCCATCCTGGTCGTCACGGTGCTCATCATCCTGTCCTCGCTGGGCGTGGACATCGGGCCACTCATCGCGGGCGCGAGCGTGTTCGGCATCGCCCTCGGCTTCGGCGCGCAAACCCTGGTCAAGGACGTGATCTCCGGCATCTTCTTTCTCATGGACGATGCATTCCGGGTCGGCGACTACATCGAGACGGGCGGAGCCATGGGCACGGTGGAGGAAATCTCGGTCCGCTCCATCAAGCTGCGCCACCATCTGGGCATGCTCTACACCATCCCCTTCGGCTCCATGAACCTGATCAGGAACAACACCCGGGACTGGGCCGTGATGAAGCTCAACTTTCTGGTTCCGTTCGACACGGACATCCAGAAGGTCAAGAAGATCGTCAAGACCATCAACAGGGAAATCCGCGCCATTCCGGAGCTGGACGCCCTGATGCTCGACGACATCAAGAGTCAGGGAGTCAAGGCCATGGAGGAACACGGCATGCGCATGCGCGTGAAGTTCATGACCAGACCCGGCGGCCAGTTCACCCTGCGCAAGCTGGTTCTGGCCAAGCTGCGCAAGCATTTCAGGGAGCAGGGCATCGAATTCGCACGGCCTCGGGTGGCCGTGCAGATACCGAAAAACGCGGAACTCACCCCGGAACAGGCCGCAAGCGTATCCGCAGCCGCGTCCAAGGCCGTGGAAAAGCCCGCATCCGAAAAGGACGGGACCGATCGCTGACCGCTGTTTTGCGCCCTTGTTTCGCGACCCGGTTTCAGTGTAGGTTGACCAAGGCCGTCGCGTACTGCCGCAATCAACCGCATCAGGAGCATCCCGTTGGGAACCGCAGATAATCTTCAGGCATTCTTCACCCCCGAGTCCGTGGCCGTTGTCGGCGCATCCGCAACCCCGGGCAAGGTGGGACACACCATACTTTCCAACATGATCAACGCCGGATTCCGGGGCGACCTGCATCCCGTGAACCCCAGAGGCGGAACCATTCTCGGCCTTGAAGCCGCGACCTCCATTGCCGACCTGCCGCGCGGTCTCGACCTCGCCGTGATCGCCCTGCCGCGTCAGTTCGTGCTGGAAACGCTCCGGGAACTGGCGGAACACGGGACCAAGTCCGCCATCGTGATCACTGCCGGGTTCAAGGAAGTGGGCAAGGACGGCCACGATCAGGAACAGGCCATGGCCGACCTGTGCCGCAAGCACGGCATGGCCCTGCTCGGCCCCAACTGTCTGGGCATGATCAACACGGCTGCCGGGGTCAATGCCTCGTTTGCCGCGGGCCAGCCCAACGCCGGGTCCATTGCGTTCTTTTCCCAGTCCGGCGCACTCTGCGTGGCCATTCTGGACTGGGCTCTGGGCACGGACATCGGCTTCTCCAAGTTCGTGAGCCTGGGCAACAAGGCGGTCATGGACGATGCCGACATGCTCCGCTATCTGGACCGCGATCCGGAAACCAGCGTGGTGCTCGGATACATCGAGAACGTGGAGCACGGGGAGGAATTTCTCAAACAGGCGGCCATCACCAGCCGCAACAAGCCCGTGATCATGATCAAGTCCGGCACCACGGCAGCCGGGGCAAAAGCGGCCTCCTCCCACACCGGCGCCATTGCCGGGTCGGATCAGGCCTACTCCGCCGCCTTTGAAAAAACCGGCATCATCCGCGCCCGGGACGTGGAAAGCCTGTTCAATCTGGCTCAGGCGTTCTCGACCCAGCCCCTGCCCAAGGGCCCGAATCTGACCATTGTCACCAATTCCGGCGGTCCGGGCATCCTGTGCGCGGACGCAGCGGAAAAATCCAGCCTGAACGTGGCCCCGCTTTCCCCCCGAACCATCCAGCGACTTCAGGAATTCCTGCCCAGCCACGCGGCCGTGTACAATCCCGTGGACATCATCGGCGACGCGGACGCGCAACGCTATCGGCAGGCGCTGGACATCGTGGCCGAGGACTCCATGACCCACGCACTCCTGGTCCTGCTCACCCCCACGGCCAGCGTGCAGATCGACGAAACGGCCGAGGCCGTGGTGCGCATGGCGAAAAAATGCGGCAAACCCGTGTTCGCCTGCTTCATGGGCAAGACCCGGGTGGCGGGCGCACGAAGGATTCTCCGCGAGGCAGGCATTCCCTGCTACGCCTTTCCCGAGCCCGCGGTACGAGCCATCCAGACCATGTACGACTATTCCCTGTGGAAGACCCGTCCGGCCCCGTCCTATGCCTCGGTCAAACGCGACCCGGAACGGGCAGCCAAGGTCATCCACGAGCATGAACGCCGCAACGAACCCGAAATCGTGGAATTCGAAGCGCAGGAAGTGCTCAAGGCCTACGGCCTGCCCACCCCGCAGACGCAACTGGCACGATCCAGCGACGAAGCCGCACAGGTGGCGGAATCCATCGGATATCCCGTGGTGCTCAAGATCGCCTCGCCGCACATCTCCCACAAGTCCGACGTGGGCGGCGTGCGCGTGAACCTCGGAGACGAGGCCGAACTGCGGGAGGCGTTTCAGGACATCACGGCCAGAGCCCAGCGCATGCGCCCGGATGCGTACATCGCGGGCTGCCTGGTCCAGAAGATGGCCCCGGCAGGCGTGAAGGAAGTCATCATCGGATTCAAGCGCGACAAGCAGTTCGGCCCGCTGCTCATGTTCGGTCTGGGCGGCGTGTACGTGGAGATTCTCAAGGACATCGCCTTCAAGCTCGCGCCCATGTCCCGGCAGGACGCCTTCGAGATCGTCCGCGAAATCAAGTCCTACATGCTGCTCAAGGGCATGAAGGGCGAACCGCCCGTGAACTTCACGGCCCTTGAGGAAATCATCCTGACCATGTCCGAACTGGCCCGGGACTTTCCCCAGATATGGGAGGCGGAATTCAACCCGGTGCTCGTGAACCATGAAAAGGCCGTGGTCGCGGACGTGCGCATGACCCTGCATCTGAAGGACTGAGGGACACCGACCGCTCCGCCGCCTGCTACGTCAGCGGCGGATTCCATTCTCCCTCCGGGAACAGCCTGCCCGAGGCATGCGGGTAGAAATATATCCAGGCCGTGAGCAGGACCCCGGAATCCATTTCCATGACCGCCCTTTCCCGGTGGTAGAGATGCGGGTGAGCCTCCAGCAGGTCCAGTCGCTGCAAGGTTTCGTCGTCGAGGGCGTAGACCTCGCCGCGAATGCGACTGACGGGCTCGCCCGGGAACACGCCCGGATATTCGTCCTGATACAGGGCGTACCTGTCCCGGGTCCAGGCATAGCCGACAAAATCCGCATCGCGCAGAAATCTGTGGCTGGGAAATCCACGCTTGAGTGTTCCATAGACGAACACCTTGTGTTTCCTGTATTCTCTCGCAGTTCTCGGGCTTTCACATTTTCGCATACACGCCAGTCTTTTTTTGACAAATCCGTAGACAAGAAACAGCGGAGGCTCACGTGCTCATCATCGGCGTAGATACCGGCGGCACCTTTACCGACTTCATATACAAGGACAAATCCGGGGTTCGAGTGCACAAGGCCCTGTCCACCCCGGACAATCCTTCAAGAGCGGTGATTCAAGGACTGGGCCACATTGCCCAGCAGACCTGCGTGGGCAACTCGCTGGAACGCGTGGGCGCATCCATTGCACACGGCTCCACCGTGGCCACGAACGCCATTCTGGAACGCAAGGGAGTGAGGACCGCGCTGGTCACGAACGCGGGCTTCGAGGACGTAATCGAAATCGGCCGCCAGAACCGGGAAGACCTGTACGACCTGCACTATCGCAGACCCGAACAGGTGATTCCCCGGGAAATGCGCTTCGGTGCACCAGGTCGTGTCACCTCGACAGGCGAAATCGAATCCGATCTCACCGAAGCCGAGGCGCAGAAGGTCGTGCAGGCCGTGGCCGATTCCGGCGCACAATCCGTGGCGGTCTGCCTGCTCTTCTCCTTTCTCCGGCCCGAGCACGAAAACCTGCTGGGCAGGCTGTTCCGGGAAAAAGGGATTCCGGTTTCCCTGTCCCACGAAATCCTTGCCGAATTCCGGGAATACGAACGGACCTCGACCACCGTGGTCAACGCCTATGTCTCGCCCATCATGACCCGATACCTGACCGATCTGAACAGATGGGTGCAGGGCAACACGTTTCGCGTGATGCAATCCAACGGCGGGTCCATTTCCGCGGAAACCGCCATGCACGAATCCGTGCGGACCATCCTTTCCGGCCCGGCAGGCGGAGCCGTGGGCGCACTGGAAATCGGCCGCGCCGCCGGCATGGACAGATTGATCACCTTCGACATGGGCGGGACCTCCACGGACGTATGCCTGCTGAACCGCGGATTGCCCATGACCACCCAGTCCGCCATTGCCGGATATCCGGTCAAGGTGCCCATGATCGACATCCACACCGTGGGCGCGGGAGGCGGGTCCATCGCGGGGCTGGATCGTGGCGGCGCCATGACCGTGGGGCCGGAAAGCGCGGGCGCGGCTCCGGGACCGATCTGCTACGGCAGGGGCGGAACCCGGGTCACGGTCACGGACGCGAACCTCTATCTGGGCCGCATTGTCCCGGACTTCTTTCTGGGCGGCGGCATGGCGCTGGCCGAAGACGCAGCTCGCGCCGAGCTGGAACGCATGGCCCTCGACATGGACATGTCCCCGGAAAAACTGGCCTCGGGCATCCTCGACATTGCCAACGCCAACATGGAGCGCGCCGTACGCGTCATTTCCGTGGAACGCGGATTCGACCCACGCGACTTCACCCTGTTCCCGTTCGGCGGAGCAGGTGGCATGCATTGCGCGGAACTCGCCCGCTCGCTCGGCATGACCCGAATCCTGATTCCGGCCAATCCCGGCATTCTTTCGGCCGTGGGCATGCTCATGGCCGACGTGGTCAAGGACTACTCGCGCACGATCATGCTTCCGGCCCGGGAATTTTCCCCACAGAATGCGAAAACCGTGTTCAGGGAAATGGAGCTCAGGGGCGAGGACGATCTCGCATCCGAATCCGTGGCCCGCGAATCCGTCCGCCACGAGCGTTTTCTGGACATGCGCTACAAGGGGCAATCCCATGAACTGCTGGTGCCGTTCGAATCGGATTTCCACACGGCGTTCGAACGGCTCCACGAGCAGCGGTACGGCTATGCCGATCCCGGACGGGAAATGGAAGTCGTCAACGTCCGATTGGCCTCCCGGGGCGAACTCTCCCGGCCGGAGCTGCCGCAACTGCCGGACGGTGAAGCGACTCCGCCCGCAAATGCGAAACTGGGCACGCGCCCCGCGTTCCTGGGCGGAAAATGGCGGGAAGCCACGATCATGGACAGAAAGGCCCTGTTGTCCGGCAACCGCTTTTCCGGCCCGGCCATCGTCACGGAATACAGCTCCACCATCGTGGTGCCGCCCGATGCGGAATGCAAGGTGGACAAGCTGGGCAACCTGCTGATGACGCTGCAATGACGGGAATCAGGAGGCCGGGGGCAACTCCACGAAAAAAGTGCTGCCCTTGCCCCTGATCGAGGCCACGGTCAGTTTGCCACCGAAATGCTCCACGGTATGACGGGCTATGGACAGGCCCAGCCCGGTGCCCTTGTCGCTCTCGGTCATGGTATCCTTGAGCTCCACATGATGAAACTTGGAAAACAGGTTCTTCATGACCTCTTCAGGGATGCCCATGCCCGTATCCTCGACCTCGATGCGCACGCGGCCCTGCGGAGTCGCCGATGCCCGAAGGGTAACGGTTCCGGCCTCCGTGTATTTCACGGCATTGTCCAGCAGCTTTTCCAGAGCGCGAACCAGCCTTTCCGAATCCACGCGCACAAGAGGGATGTCCTCCGCCACCTCCAGAGAAATCGCGACTTCCGGCTTTTCCTCGAACCGCCACATGACGCCCTTCAGTGCCTGATCGAGCAGGCTTCGCACCGACACGACATGCTCGTCCCAATCAATACGACCGGCTTCGATATTGTAGAGGTCCACGAAATCATCCACCAGCCGATTCAGACGAACGCTCTCGTTCTCAATGACCTCCAGATTCGAGGAAATCCGATCAGCCTTGCGTGAAAGCGTGCCCTTCACCCCTGCCAATTTTCCGAAATATCTGTCGAAATCCCTGCGAGCCAGCTTGGCGAATCCCAATACGGAAGTCAGGGGCGTGCGCAGATAGTGGGACACGGTGGTCAAAACCGAAGTCTTGAGGTCGTCCAGATCACGCAGCCGTTCATTGGCATCGGCGAGCTCCTCGGCCTTTTCCGCCAGTTCCTGAGTACGCCGCGCCACTTCGGATTCCAGGTTGGCCTCGGCAATTTTCCGTTCGGAAATATCCATGAGGGAAATCAGGTCGGCAGGCTTGCCGCCAATCCACGCCGTCCGCGAATGAATCTCCACCCACCGAACCGTTCCCTGACGAGTCATGGCACGCCACTGGTAATGCTGAATGGCGCCGTTTTCTCCCTCCTGCTTGAGAAAGGCCTGACGAGTCACGAAATCGTGGTCATCGGGATGCACCAACTGTTGGTATCCGCCTGGAGGCAATCCCATGATGTTTTCCGGCGTATCCTCGAATATCTCGGCGAATGCCTTGTTCACGTAAGTGAACCGATCTTCCTGCAACACGCCGATCCCGAGAATCGTCTGCTCGGAAAAGGTGCGGAACCGCTCTTCGCTCTCCCGAAGCTGACGCAGGGAAAGCAGCGTGCTCAGCCCGTCCGCAAGGCGTCGGGCTATCTGACGGAAAAGCCGCTGGTCCTCGGCGGTCCAGACCCGCTCGAAACGGCATTGATGCAGGCCGAACATCCAAGGCTCCCCCACGGAAGGATACACGGCCATGACGATCTGCGACCTGATGGAAAACTGTTCCGCACTCATGGCCGGCAAGGGACGCCGGGTTTCCGGATCATAGATCACGGGCCCGTCAGTCTCCAGACAGCTTCGAACAACGTCCTGCACTTCCGGGACCATGGGCAGCGGGTCGCGGGTCTGCATGGCTCCGGGGAATTCCGATGCGCTCCGCTCCATGGGCACGCTCCAGGTCGATGCCGTCGGATCGCAGGGAAACAGCAGCCATGCCCGATCCGCCCCCAACGCCTTGCGGGCCGTTTCCAACGTCTCGAACAGCATGGCCTCGAGGTCGTCCGCCTTGCGGATATTCCGGTCCACCCGCTCCAGAGTTTCGAGAAAATGCAGGTACGAATAGTATTCGTCCTCGGCCCGCTTGCGATCCGACACATCGAGAATCACGCCGTCGAGCCGGGTATAGCCTTCCTCTTCGACCGCCGTGCCCTGCCCGCGCTCGAACAGCCACCGGGTCGAACCATCCGCCCGCACGATCCGATATTCCACGGTATACGTCTGATTGGTCTTCAGCGCCTCTTCGATGTCGCGCACCACCCATTCCCGGTCATCGGGATGAATGACCGACTCATACGTGCGCCTGCGGGTAAGAAAATCCTCGGCCGGATATCCCGTAATATCCAGAACCATCCCGCCCATGAGAATCATGGTCCATTCCCTGTCCGGGATGCAGCGGAACGCAATGCCCGGAATGCAGGCCACGAGAGCGGCATAGCGTTCCTCGGCCCTTGCGCCGCTGTCCTGCGCTTCACCACAAGCCTTGAGCACATGATTGGCCCCGTGGGCCAGCTCCCGGAATTCACTGTAATTCAGAAAGGCGGGATCAATCTCTTCGCCCTGCAGGGACGCATCTTCCCAGGCAGAGGCAAAGGCATTGATGTTGTCGCGCATCCGGCTGGCCAGCCGCAGGGAAATGAAAAGGGAAATCAGGCTGAGAACCAGCAGCCCGCCTCCGACCATGCCGAGCTGCATGAAAACATCATAACGCAAACGCTCCCTGTTGCGCGAAATCAGGGCATCGACATCATCCACGAACACGCCCGCACCCAAATACCAGTTCCAGTCCGGAACAGGCACGGCGTAGCTGACCTTTTCCCCACTCCTCGCCCCGGGAAAGGGAGGCAGCACGTAACGGACATAGCCACCGCCCCGCTTGGCCGCCTGAATCAGCTCGCGCACGATGCGCACGCCGTTTACATCCGTCACGTCAAGCACGTTGGTACCGCGCGCCGGTCCCAAAACAGCAAGCCCGTCCCATGAGCCAGCGAAAATGTACCCGTCGCCCTCATAACGGATCGTCTCCAGCTGACGAAGCACGCTCTCCTTGATGCGCATTTCCGCCGACTCCAGACAGGCCCCGGAAACAACGGTCATTCCCAAATCCGGCATGGGAATCACTTCCAGCAGCACGGTGCAGACCTGACCTTTCTCTGCTATCTCCAATGAATACTGACGTTTGCCAGCGGATGCCTCCCGAATGCTCTTCACCAGTTCCTTGAGGGACTTTTCACCGACTTCCCCGGGAAACGGTCCCAAAAGGAAAAGCATGCCTTCCGACGGCAGGACCTTGCTCTGAAATTCCCTGTTGTCCGCAGCATCAAACGTTTTCGCAACAATCCTGAAGACATCGGCAGCCCGCACCTGCTCTTTGAGACCGGCCTTCACGGCGCGAATCAGATTCACGGCCCTGTCGCCTCTGGATTCCAGCGATTGCCACAAGTTGCGCAACCCAACGGCCCGGGCTTCCGAAACCAGCAAGGCGGCACGCTCCGCCTGCTCCTTCACAATATTCTTGCGGACAGTGAAATGCTTTGCGCGCAAGCGATCGGACTCGGCGTTGAATTCCCTGAAATCGTTGTATACCCATGCCGCGCCCAGAACGAGGATCGAAATCCACGACAAAAGGAGCATACTGATGAAATTCGCTCTGCTTATGGACCCCTGTACCATCATCGTGTGCACGCTCTTTCGGCTTGAAATTCAGGAAAAGTTGCCAAAGCGTACAATGACACAAAAAAGTCCACCAGCCGATGATAATCCCAGCCACGACAACACCCTGCCCGCGCTTTTTCCTTGACCACTCCCCGCCCGATGGTTTATACGTCACTCCCTCATCCGGCCAGAGTAGCTCAGTTGGTAGAGCAGCTGATTCGTAATCAGCAGGTCGTGGGTTCAAGTCTCATCTCTGGCTCCAGGAAAATCAAGGGTTTAGCTTCAAGCTAGACCCTTTTTTTTTGTTGCCATATTGTATTTTTGGGACATTTCTGGGACAGTAATTTCAAACCTGCCTGAATAGAAGGAATGAAATGGCGACGATCCAGAAACGCGGCAAACATCAGTGGCAAGTAAAAATCCGCCGAAAAGGCTATCCCCAGCAAAGCAAAACGTTTGAACGAAAAACGGATGCCGAGCAGTGGGCGCGAGACATTGAAAACGAAATGGACCGAGGTGTCTTTGTCTCCCGTAAGGAAGCCGAAAGCACAACTCTATACGAGGCCCTCGACCGCTTCATTCAGGAATACATTCCGAACCTAAAAATGGTGGCAACGGAAACGAGAAGAGCAAAGGCCATCCAAAAACGGGACATTGCCAAACATTATCTCGCCACTATCCGCACCAAAGACATTGCCGACTTTATCAGGGAACGAGAGCAGGAAGGGGTTAAGGGCAACACCATCCGTCTAGACTTGGCGACTCTTTCCCGATTGTTTGAAATCGCAGCGACAGATTGGGGAATGGAAAGCCTCACCAACCCGGTCAAAAGGACTCGAAAACCCAAGTTGGAAGGGGGGCGAACTCGCCGCCTAGAGCCTGCGCAATCTGAAGAAGAACGCCTTCTTGAGGCATGCAGTATAAAATTTAGACCAGTGGTTCAGTTCGCTCTTGAGACGGCCATGCGTCGATCGGAAATTGCAAACCTGGAATGGAACAATATTGACCTCAAAGGCCGCACGGCCTACCTCGCTGACACCAAAAACAAATCGGAAAGGACTGTCCCACTTTCTCCCGCCGCCATTTGCATCCTTAAAGGCATTCCAAGACAACTTTCAGGCTCAGTATTCGGGATGAGCGAAAATGCCATTACCATTGCCATGCGCAGAGCACGTGAAGCGGCCGGCATCCCCAATCTAACCTTTCACGACCTTCGCCATGAAGCCACATCCCGTTTTTTCGAAAACACAGACCTAGACATAATGGAAATTGCCGAAATTACGGGCCATAAAAATTTACAAATGCTAAAGCGGTATACGCATTTAAGGACAGAGAGGCTTGCGGATCGCTTGGCAGGGAAGCAACGCTAGCACTTAGCTGTACGACTTGCTTACCAAAAGCCTAGGAATAGAAGATGGATAAAGCCTCAGACTGTGTCTCGACTCCCTCATTTTACAAGACTACAGTTCATTTCCTGTCGGTATCAGATACGGTATTCATGTTTTCAAACAGTCCATAGTCTGAATGGAAAAACAAATCAAAATTGCCAACACTACCGCTACGTTGTTTGGCCATGATTATTTCAGCTTTATTTTTCAAAGGATTATCATCAGAATTATTATAGAGTGCATCCCTATATATAAACATAATATTATCGGCATCATCTTCAATAGCCCCGGAGTCGCGCAAATCAAAAAGATAGGGACGCTTATCTTGTCGATCCTCACACCTTCTGTTTAACTGAGACAATAAAATAATATGCGTTTCTGTTTCTCTGGCAAGAATCTTAAGTTCTCTTGTCATATCCGCAATTTCTTGATCCCTCGGCAAGCGTGGAGTTGCCGGACAAAGCAACTGCAAATAATCAATAATGATTAATCCCAGCTTTTCTTTTTCAGCATATTCATGCACTATTTTAACAATTTTCTCCACCGTAAGTCGAGGTGTATCGTTAATAAAAAAAGGAACATGGCTCAATTCATTATTGACATTATAAAGCTTTATCCAATCTTCATCACCTAGATATCCCATCTTTAGATTATGAAAATGAATTTTTGCTTCAATAGAAAATATTCTCATCATAATTTGTTCGAGACTATGGGAAATGCTAAAAAACAAGCTCGGCACGTTAGATCGAGTAGCTACTCTTAAACCCAGATTCAAAGCAAAATTTGTCTTCCCAACAGAAGGTCGTCCAGCAACAACAGTCAAATCAGAGGGTTGGAGTCCTGCAGTAAAACAATCCAAATCCTCATAATACGTTGCAAATCCAGAACAAGTTGTTTTTTGTTCATAGCATTCCATACATTTTTGCAATGTGTAGTTCATGCTTTCGGAGAGACTGTTGGTTTTATCAATATGCTTTGCCATGAAAATTCCCACTTCATTACTATTTTTCTTTCATTCTAACGAACGGCAAAAAACAAGTCTATATTGACACCTTGACATTTTCTCTGACGACAGTTGAGGCTCCAACAGTATTCCGGCCAACGATTCCCAAAAAAATGTAAACCTCAGGCTAGACAAGCCCAATACACAAAAGCCGCTCAAAACCGGTTGAATAGATATCTTTCATGCGGTAGACGAGACCTCTAATGCTAAAGGAGGACATTGTGAATTCCCGCTATCCATCTGAATATGAGGATATTTTTCAACTGATTCTCAACTTGGTTGAAGAGGTAAAACGGGGCAATGACGCAGGCAAACGAATATCAGTTGCAGACCTAGAAAACTACTTCCACCGCATGACTGCTGGTTCTCTTGGCGAGTATGAGTTTATGCGAAGAATGGCTTTTTACGGACATCCAGTTATTCGAATAGCCGCATTACCTATCCTCTGGAACGATTACTCTCAGCCTGTTTCTCCGGACTTCATTGTGAATTTTGGTGACAGCAAAATCTGCGTTGAAGTTAAAAACTACAAGTGGGACAACCATTTAAAGGGATTTGTTGTTCCGAAACGTTCCATCGACAACTGCATACGATTTAAAAGTTTTTTCAAGTATGACCGAGCCTGCCTCGCAGTCAAACGCTTCGAACGATGGTATATGTTCGACTTGGAAAGAATTGAAAAAAAGGAATACTCTTCAAGCTACCTGATCGAATATGACGAAATGTCTAGGGCCGACATGTTGGGTGAGCCTGGGGTCATCTTTCAATTATGGACACCTCCACGGCAACAAAAAGCAGCTTTGCGATATGCCGACTGCCCTCCTGGCTTTAAAAACGAAGGAGTGATCTACTCAGACATACAACCAGACGAAGCACAAGATTACATTCGACTGCGTTTTTGCTTTGGCAATGGTCACGAATACCCTACTGAGGACAATTGTGAGATTCGCCAATACCGCAGCACGCAAATGGATATAGTCAATATAGTCTATCAAACGATTAAAACAAATCTGAAGGAAGTCTACTCTTGCGGTTATGATTGGCAATCAGCAGTCAAAATGAACATTGACGACGTTATCCCTTCGACTTTTTCAATTCATGACCGTCTGCGGGGAGAAGTTACAGCTGATGAGCTTCAAGGCGATATTAACACCCTTGCATCCAGTGGCATAATTTTCAACGCTAGTCGGAAAAGATGCCTTTTCTATTTGTATCGAATTGCATCAAAACTATATAATGATCTTAATGAACAGTTACAAAGGGATGGGCTGACATTCAAAGACATCATGGCATATATGCAGGCTATTCGTTCATTTAAAAACTCTTTCTAACCAAACACCCACAACATAGAACAATTTTGGAGAAATTCATGTGATTCTCGTTGTAGGAGATATTCACGCTACATGGGCGATGCTCAATGAACTGATCAGAAAGAAAAAACCGGAAATCATTCTCCAATGCGGAGATTTTGGTTTTTGGCCTGGGCATAGATTTTATGACCCTGCAAAGAAACTGATTCCCGGAAAAACCCAAATACATTGGATCGACGGCAACCATGAGGACCACAGATCAATCCGTACGGGGCTAAAAACCGGCACCCTGCCTGTAGCCGAAAATATGCCCAATGTTGTGTACCAACCGCGCGGTTCAACTCTCACTCTTCCTGATGGTCGCAAAATTTTGTTTGCTGGCGGAGCCTTTTCGGTGGACAACAAAATTCGGTTACCCGGAAAAGACTGGTTCCCAGACCTTGAAACATTGACAGAGCAAGATTGGAACAATTTTCCAGATGCTCATGAAGGACAAGTGGACATCATCATCAGTCACACAGCGCCTACTGAGTTTGCTGTAAAAGGTGTCCCGCTCAATGAATGGCCAGATTGGTGGGATCGGGATAGTGACCCTTCTTCCGAAATTCTCAGCAAAGCGCTTGCTCGGTACAAGCCTCAGCAATGGTATTTCGGCCATTTTCACAAATTCCAACGTGGCACTTATCAAGGATGCAACTGGATAGGTCTCGATTCAGCACAACCAGGGAAAAAGTGGTGGATAGAACTGACCTAGACGGCCAATACGCCGCCCTTGTTTCCCCTTTCCAAGAGCCATAAAATCTGGGTAGGATATTTTTCAACCACTACGTTAGCAAGGAGAGCCATGTTTTCGCTATTCAATCTCGACACCCTTCCATTTCATCAATGGGAGGTTATTTGCAATGTTTCGTCGAGACCCCATTCCTCGAACTGGCGGCAGCAATCGGAAATGGCACAATTTTTACAAGTTTCCTAAAACGGCCCAAGAACGGCGACAAGCCGAGGCCTATCCGGATTTGGTTCGCCCGAAACGCCGGGGCAAGCTTCTCCCCAGCGCTTGGAACGATGTCCCGCGTAGCGACTGCGGGAATCGCTGTTGGAAACTGGATCAAAAGCGCAAACGTCAATGGATGCGGTAAAGACTTGCTCCTGAGCAAAAAGGCCGGAAAAATCCGGCCTTTTTCATTTTCATCCTTCATGCCCTCCTTTTTGAGCCCCGCCGCTATTGAGAAGAAGAGCACGCTGACCAAGGCGGATGGAACCAGCCTTTGAACGCTTCGTTTTTTTGAATTCATCTTCAAAGCTCATCGTAATTCACACTCTATACGCCGACAAAGATGAACCAACTGGGCAAATGTTTGCGCAAGCTCTTCATGCGTGATTGAATCTGCGCGGTACTGACTGGATGATTGACGTTCAGATGGTATGCAACCTGATTCAGGTTGTTGCCAATCTTGGCTAATTCACGCCGCATTTGCTGGAATTCTTCCAAGGTTTCTTTTCGCAGAAAAGGACGGTCTGAAGACACGTAGTCGCTGGCAGCTTGGGCATGATTTCAGAAACGCTCTTTGCGTCTAGACGAAGTCGAATTTCTTCCAATTTGTTCTTTAATTCCTCGTCCATTCGGACGGGGGCACAGGCTTTTTCTTTCTCATCTGTGAATGAATCGCACTTGGTGCGTTCCGCCGGGCCCCTTTAGGGAAGGCGGAGTCGGGTGAGATGCGCAGCATCGAGGGGGGATACCCCCTTCTCGGCGGCTGCCGAGCGGGATCAACTGAAGGTTGAACAGGATTTTAATAAAAAATCCGTATCCCGCTAAAAGGAAAGACTCAAAAAAAGACACTCAATTTTGTTTTCAAAGAATAGCCAATTTCGACGAATTAACGCTCACACAGCCAACAAGCCACTCTACTCACAACACAACAGTTTGTTTTAATTGATTAATACAACTCATCATGTTCTTTTTGCCCCAAAAGTGTCCCTGTCGAATTCGGAAGTATCCCTCCTGAGATTGAAGGTGTCCCCTCTGAATTTGAAGGTGTCCCCCCCCTGAAAAGGGTGGTGTCCCTGCATTTTGAAAATGATCTCCTCCGGACCTACGCCGCTGATCCGGTTTTCGTCCTGTCACACCCTTGCAATGGGCTTGCAACCGCGCGCCAGCGCGTCGTCGTGCCTCCTCTGACGCTGTCACTATGCGCTTGCCGCCCGCAAGGGAGTGCCAGTCCAAAAGCCGGGCGGCTGTGGCCGACATGAACCCCGGAAAGGGGGCCTCACGAAAAGTGAAGGCCCCCCTCTTCCGGGGTTTATGTGGTTGGGGGGAAAACTCGAAAAAGGAGACAGCTCGATGTCGGAAAAAGAAACTCAACCCGATTGGGAAACTTTAAGAAGAAAGCGGGATACCTTGATGAAACGGTTGGCTCGGCGGCAGCACGTTACCAAAGAAGATCGACGCGAATTCCAAGCTTTGCGACAAGAATTTTTGGAGGCAGCGCGGAAATCAATCGATAAATTGAGGACAGAAGCATGAATACCGGACAAAATCCTTTTGAAGTCTTGGGAATGATTCGAAAGCTCAATGAGTTGCGAAAATTTACGCGACAGCTTGCCCGTGAGGGTAAATTTGGTGCGGAAATGCATGAATACTTGGATGCGTTTCAAGCGATTGAAGATATGATCTTAGAGGCCGCTGCGGGCAATTTTCAAGAGTCCGTTAGTGATGTGGCTGAACGTCTTGCCGAAATTCAACTGCGTTTGGCTTCAGTTCCCGACGGCGAATGCCAATGAGCCGAAGGCCCCGCCCACAAGGCGGGGCCATGTAATCATACACCCCTTACCTTCCGAATTTTCCATAGGCGCGAATTTTCCATAGGCCCGGGTCGGGCCTATGGGAAATCCGAAAAAGCCTGTGGTAAATTCGGCCCTAAAGGGAGCTGCGAGGGAGACGCTCCGCGTCTCTTTCGCATATCTGCCGAAACCCTCCTAAAAGAGGTGGAGGCCTAAGTGGGGTCCAGGGGGTGCGCAAGCAGCCCCTGGTGGATTGTCAAGGCAACGCCTTGACTTGGCAGTATGCTGGCCAGTCAGCATCGAGGAGATTCCAAAGGGTATTGCCCTTTGGTCGGGTCCAGGGTGGAAAACCCTGGCCGAGGACGTGGGCCTTGACACGCCCTCGGAACTTGTCCCCAATAGCCTATAAATACACCTTTTAATATAATAACAACTTTTTTTTCCGGAGCGAGCTTCGCGCATCATATCATTTTTCTTTTCGAATCGTCGCTTTTCGTGTCACGTTTTTTTGTTTTGTGCCTAGATAGACTTACGCTTGTCTGCGACTCCAGACGAATGCTGATGCGCCTGTGCTCAAAAGGCGGGGCAAGGCAAGAATCTCCGACCAACGCATGGCTTTACCGCGTTCATGGAACATTCTTTAGCAATACACAACGATCAACTTATCGACCTTCATTCAGTATTGGCAGAGCTCTGGTCGATATATCGACCAGAGCTCTGCCAATAAAAGCACGTAAACGACAGCATGTTATTTGGCATGCCGTTGAATTTTCAATTTTTCCAATGCATTCATTCCTATGTTTCCGGCAAAACCAGCACCCTTGCGAGTTAAGCCCCACGTTTTTCTTGCGGCCCAGCCTCCAGCCAATTTGCTTCCAGCAAGCATTCCGCCTCCAAGGGCAGAAGTTCCAGCCGAAAGGGCTCCGGCCACACCAGAGGTTGATCCAGCCATTGTGCCAGTTAAATGCGCTGCAAAATCAGGAGTTTTGAGAATCATGGCAAGGCAAAAAGTACACCAGACAAAGACCTTAATATACGCGTCCGAGACTATAACGGATGCAGTTTCAGCCTGAGCTGCAAATAAGGAAACAGCGTCATGAATACCCTTTCCACAAATTCCCATAACAACGGCCGCAAAGACCGCCAAAAGCATGTAATTCAGCAGTCCTCTGATCCAAGTGAAGCAGATATGCCTCGTTTCTTTAAAACCAACAAAAAGGAGACACACCCCGCCGATCATATAAAATATGAACATAGAAAAAAAGGCGATGCAGAATATCACAAAAAAAGCTGCATACATGGCGAGAAAAACCATGAACAAAGGAATCATCGCTATAATAAAACAGACATACCGCCAAGCATATGTCAGTATATTTCCTTTAGGCGAAAGATTTTGAACAGCGGTATAAAAGTCAATGAGCGTCTGGTCCAACGATTTAAATACATCGTGTATGCTGCCAAAGTTCCCCATCGCATCATTTGATGTCGCAGCAGAAATGAAAAAAGATGCCGTATCCAAAGTCATATTCAGTGTAGTTTTTATAATAACTGAATAAAACCAACTCCATTCAAACACAACAGAATACACCGATGCAGTTATTAAATATGATAAAATCATATCACATACGCTAAACCGACTTTCTGATTTATAGAAAACATAACCAACATATACAGTGTACAAAACAATCAATGCTCTGAAAAAAATTCCAAATGATGTCATTAACGATTCATACACAGAAAAAACGTATTGCGTATTCATCGCAAGCAAATTTGTGAATATATGAGCTGAAATTCCATACTCTTCCATTTCTATTTTTCCTTTTGCTTCACGCAGTACTGATTTGTTTTCTCTACTATCTCTCTAAAATCAAACTCTTTGTTTTGATCAATACCAATTTTATTAAGCGTATCTATTTCATCTTTGAAAACCTTCTTGTAATTCTTTTTATGATTTTTTTTATACCTCTTAACGAAATTTTCATTACTATTTGAAGAGCAAGCAAACATTCCTAACAATAAAAACACTAATAAAGTGCGCATAAATAGTTCTCCCATTACCTTATGGCTGCTTTTCCCACCACTTCCTTTATGTCAGTTATGTCGGTAACACCTATTTTGTGAAGATTATTCAACTCATATCCAAGCACATCTTTTCGCTGCAACACATTCCGCAATAGCTTTGCTCGCTTTGCAATCGATTCATCTGTTATTCCGGAATATGCCTGCAAAGACATGGCTTGCTGAAAACGCAAGCTGATCGCCAATTGCTCTTCAAGCACAGTCAATATCTCAAGAAGAATACTGTTCGTCAGGGCCTGTGCTTCTTTCACCCCCGAAGTCTTGCCAATCTTCCCGGCAAGTGAATTGAGCTTCTTCACACGATCCGGCATTGTAGCCAAAGTCTCTTCACCAACTTCAATCGCCTTTTTCAAAGCCTGTTGGCGAATCTGATATTCACGTTCGACACGTCTCCTATCCTGCTCTGGTGTAGCCGTACGCGGATCACCGAACACTCCTTCCAAAAGTTCCTTCATGGTTTCAAAATCCTTCTTGCCCGGACTTCGAAGATCGTCATATACCCCCTTGTAATGACGATACTGATCCACAACGGTATAATAAGAATCATTTAAAAAAGCCTTGGTTTGCATAATATCATCGTAAATGCCGGACACATGATCATAGGTACCTGTTGCAGCTTCATAGGACTTGGTAAGCGTTTCATTCGCCTTAATGGCTTCATTTAATTGACTTTGCATATTTTCAAGTTGCTGTGTGAGCTGTTTAACCTGCTCGGAAAGATAAATATGAGAAGTAGCATCAGATACACCAAGAGGAATTGCGTTGTTTGGAAAAACAACAAGTATACATATCAGCAAAACCATCTTTTTCATCATTTCAATCCCCTCCTCCAGAATCAACAGAATCACCTTTTGGCCGCCAATACCCACCTGACCCCTCTCTTCCCCACTGGACACCTAGAATTTCTTCACCGGTATCTTCACGAAAGGCTCTCTTTTCGACCACCCAACGTACCCGCCTAGCTTTGTGGTCCCATTCCCGGCCATATCGACGTTTTACGATAACCATTCGTTCTTCTAAAATTTCAGGCTCGGGATCTTCCACAAATTCCACCCCCAACAAGTCAACATACTTATTCCACTGATTCAGCAATCCCCAAGTGCGAAGGTCCCGCTGAGATCGAATCCACGCCCATCGCCGCGCAACCTGTTCAACGGAATAAACTCCATACCCACGCTCTCCTGCATTCAACACAACAAAATCATTGTCCGGATTGTAAAAAATTGGTGATTGGATCACGTCTTTGCCAAAACCTCGCAAGTCATATTTCAAGCGATGTGCGAGCTTGGCCTCGGAGTACGGTTTATCTAGCGGGATATACTGCGCGTGAAACTGAGCTTTTCCACGGGAAGTAATGGGGAATAGCTGTGATAGAATTTTTTCAAGTTGTTCCAAAACAAAAGTTGTTTGTATCAACCCATCAACATCGCATTTAAACAATTCTGGCTTCTTGTTCTTCCGGCGAACCGCGAGCGGCAATACGCCGACATGGACATGAAAACGATCCCGAAACAAATTTGAATCGCCTACGGGGTGAATATTCGCGTAAGCGCAAAGACCATCTTCAGTTTTGAGGGCAAAAATCTTACGGATAAGTTTTTTTATTTCCTTCATGAACTCCTTCCGAAATTCTGATCCTTTTGGAATCATAGCTTCAATTTCTTCAGGCAATGTGATGACGAAAGTCCAAAACCGCTTTATTCCATGCACCATTGACGCGTTCATAAACCTGTCTACATACTTAAGTGCTGTTTTTTGCTTGCTTTTTTCGGAACAAAACGGACAGCAGGATTCACCACATGAAAAAGAAACAACTACGTTTTTTTTCTTGTAGACAATTTCCCGGCCCCAACTCCTCTTTCCACCACACATTTTGAAGTTAAAAACTCTAAATGGATTGAAATCATTATCTTTAATATCAACTGTTTCGATGACTTTCTCCTTGAAAGACTCGACCCACTTCCACATGTATTTATTCGAAAGACTCCGCAATGTTCCTGGCAACTTTGCATCCCGGCAAACACCTCTGCACCAATCCCGCAAAGCCCATGGGCGTTCAACGAGCTCCGGCCTAGACAGCTTGACGGGACAGGACGCCAGTTGGTGAACAGCACCGCAAACCAAGGGGGCTCCCTTGGGGGTCGAAAGCTGTTCCCCATTATTCAGGATAAAACGGGAAGAAGATTTCCAATGAGACGCCAAGGCCTCATCACGAAAAACGACAGGATATTCAGCAAGAGCAGCATGCCGCTTCTGCGTAGGCGTAAGAGACAAAATGACCTCCGAATTCAGAGGGTTGATGACAACCACTCGATGCAGAGGAAGAGACGTGAAGAAACACGCCTTGTCTTTTCTGAACTTTTAGGGGAAAATCAGAAAATCTTCCGCTCTCGAGCGGGGACCTGGGGACTGCTACTTTGCTTGCTGGCTGGAGCAGTTCCCTTCTTTTTTTATCCTCAACAACATGATGACCTCCTCTTTTTCCGTGGACGACCAGGGCCACGCTTTTTCTGAGGAGGTAGCAACTCTTCACCGTTATTCACGGCTTCAAACCGAGCAGTTATCCACTCTGTAATCTTTTCATCTATCCATTTATAACGACCTCCAATCATAATAGGGACTGGAATGGCATCCCAATTTCTTTTGTAGACATGGCAACTTAACGCATGAGGAGTCATACCTAAACGTTTGGCAGCTTCAGCTCGACCGATAATTTTCATTAATATTTCTCCTTAATCTCCCTGCTCACAACATTTACTTTATTCTATCCCCCTTTCTAAAAAACATGTCAACATATCGTTTTTTAATGATATATTATTCCTTTTTTTGGCATATAGGCAAAACTATATGCACACATTCTCAACATTAACAACTGGGACAAATTTGGGACACTGAGGCAAAGACTTCCAAGAATTGAGGAGAGCCTAGAGAGGTCAGGTGCTACACTTTAAAACTAAAGAAAAAGACCACTTATAAAAGATACTAATGATAACACATGGATTTAAAATATTATGAAACAGATTCGTAATCAGCAGGTCGTGGGTTCAAGTCTCATCTCTGGCTCCAGGAAAATCAAAGGCTGACGCGGGTTTATACCTCGTCAGCCTTTTTTTCGCATTAGGCGGAAAACCGCCGATTCAGGGTCCCTGGGACCCAATTCGGGGTCCCTCTGGGGTCCCTCCGGGGTCCCTCGGCAAAGCATTTTGCGCCCCCCGACATTTCCTTCCGGGTCCCTCCAAGGGACCCTTTTTATATATTTCTTCCTTGACTAACCTCGCCCAGCCTATCAAATATTTTATATCAACAAAAATATAAAACACAGCAAAGGGGCATGTCGTGGACAGAGAACTAGGAAGGCTGGAAGGGGAGCTCAAGTTACTTGAACACTATAAGGCCGAGGCATACGAAAAATCCAGAATGCACCCCTATGTTTTCGGAGCATGGGCATGTGTTACGACTGGATTAGGGATGATCTCTGTTGGTTCTGGCAACGTCGACTTATATGGCTTGATTCTATTATTCTTCGGAGTTTGGCTCATCTACAGAGGGAAAAAAAACAACAAAGAAAAACTTGAAGAAGTCGAACTTCATGAAAGCCAAATAAAACATCTTATTGCACAAATAGAGGAATTAGAAAAAACGGTGTGATGTAACCTATTTTGTCCCCTAATCCACGTGGCCGAAGTCCACGGCGTTGATCAGGTCGAGGAGGTCTTCGTCGGCAACGTGGGCATAGGTGTCGGAAGTCATGCGGAATTCGCTGTGACCGAGAAGGGATTGCAGACAAAAAGCATGAAAACTGTCGAGATTACAGACAAAAAGCATTTATGACTCACTGAAACAGTATATATTTTCAAGAACGGACAAGTTTGCACCGTCTGGTAGAAGAAAAAATATGACTTGCCCCCTCTTCGCTTCAATCCTTTGCATCAAAACGAAAAAGGGCTAGACTGGTACCATGAAATCATCCCCATCTACCCCACCCCCAAGTTTCAAGCTCACACACGAAGAAAAAAAGCGCCGAAACCATGTTTTCAAGGATGCGCTGGCCTCGTGCGCGATCGAAGGCCTTCATCTTTCGAAACAGGGACAAGAATTGGTCAAAGAATTATACCGGACTTGTGAAACCAGTGAAGAAATGGTGGCGGAATTCAAGCGACGCATGAAATGCAAAGACAAATAGTTATCTCAAATTATTTCCAACACTTTTAAGGCATCGAATAGACAAATTTAAAAACTCACCAGGCCTTATCCGTCAAAAGGCTCGACCAAATGGTCGAGCCTTTTTTCACATCTCTCGGCAGACACTACATAGCTTGCACGTTATTGAAATCGGCATGAATAAAGTCGCACACGTACTCTTCCCTCTAAACACAATAGGAATAGCTGACATGGTGCACGATCCTAATCGTCTCAGCTTCTTTATTGAAGAATATTGCTACGCTACAGCCTCTTGGCTTCCACCTCACCCCCAACCATTAAGCATGCTTCTATTCCTAATTATGGGGGCACTGCTCCCCAAGAGCGAGACTGGCCAAGTGGCATAGGCTCTACTTTTCAGGCCCCTTAGAAAGGGGAGGATTACCTAAGTCGCCACTCGAAATGAGAAAATCGCCCATTCGAAACGAGAAATTTCGGGTGGGCTTTTTTTGTTGGCGCGGAGGTTGCCATCCCGGGGGATGAGGGGCTCTGAGGGAGGACCTGTTGAGAGCCGATCACCGAGTGACGCAGATGATTTTGCGGGCAACGTCTGGAAGACTTCCTTGGGACCAGGCACAAGAGGTTGGAAAGAATGAGCCGGAGGCCAGCACTGCCCGCCCCCCTTCGTCCACATGGATCGCAACGGCAAAAACCTGCAAAGACAAGCGCATTTGCACCATCCGACACGAACCGGACCGCTGTGAGCTGATTTATAATACGAACGCAGAATATCGATGATACAGTATTAAAGACATACGCATTTACCCGGGAATGCAACGATGAATTTCGGCGGAAATCCGGTTTCATACGGGGGGAGAAGCATGTTTCGAAATCTGAGCGTCAAATGGAAGACCCTTGGCATTGCCGTGGCAGGACCGATCATCATCGGGCTGATCATGGCCGTCCAGCAGATCAACGCCATCAAGCAGGGCGCGAACGAGTCCATACTGGAAAAAAGCCGGGCCGTGGTGTTCATGGCCGAGGCCGGACGCAACGAAATGGCGCGCAAGCTGGAGCAGGGAGTGGTCCGTCCCTTCGATGAAATCCCCGAGGACAGGATACTTGACGCAGTTCCCGTGATCACGGCGATCCGCATGGCGCAGCTCAATGCGGAAAAGGCAGGCTATGCCTTCCGGGTCCCCAAGATCGATCCCCGCAACCCGGACAATGCGCCCACGGAACTGGAAGCCGCCGTGCTCAAGGAAATGAAAGCGAAGAACATGGATGAAAAAGTCATCCGGGAGCCCGGCCGGATACGTTATTTCAAGGCAATCCGCCTGACCCGGGAATGTCTGTACTGCCACGGGAATCCGGCAGGTTCCAAAGATGTTACCGGGGGGACAAAGGAAGGCTGGAAGGTCGGGGAAATCCACGGTGCCTTCGAAATCATCAGCTCGCTTCAGGCCGCCAGGGACCAGGTTGTCTCGGCATCCATCTCCATTTCCTCCTGGACCCTGATCATTCTCGGCTGCATCGGCGTGGCAGTCTGGCTGCTCATGCGCAGCTCCATCCTGCGCCCACTGCTGAATATCCGAGGACTTTCCGAAGGCATGGCGGATGGCGATTTCACCAGACAGCTCGACATCCCGGCCAAGGATGAAATGGGCGCAGTGGGCCATTCCCTCAACACCATGGTGAACGCCCTTTCCGACGTGATTTCCGAAGTGCGCGACGTGACCGTGGGCGTGGCGCACATGAGCGGGGAACTCTCCTCCGCCTCCAACTCGCTTGCCGAAGGGGCGGCGCATCAGGCCGCGAATGTGCAGGAAGTGGCTGCGAGCATGGCGCAAATATCCGGCAACATCGGCCAGACCGCAAACAACTCCAGCGATACCGAAGCATTGGCAACACAGGCGGCCGGGGAGGCCGAGGAATGCGGCAGGGCCTTGACCGAAGCTCTGGGCGCGCTCAAGGAAATCGCGGACAGGATCATGGTGATCGAGGAAATCGCCAGACAGACCAACCTCCTCGCCCTGAATGCGGCCATCGAGGCGGCAAGGGCCGGAACGCACGGCAAGGGATTCGCAGTGGTTGCGAGCGAGGTTCGCCAGCTCGCGGAACGCAGCGGCAATGCGGCCGGGGAAATCGGCGAATTGTCGAACTCCAGCGTCAAGGTCGCGGACCGGGCCGGGAAGATGCTTGAACAACTGGTGCCCAACATTCGCAAGACAGCGGAACTGGTGCAGGAGATATCCGCCTCATGCCGCGAGCAGAACGCCGGGGCCACGCAGGTCAACACCGCGATCCAGAATCTGGACGACACCATTCAGCAGAATGCGGCCGCAGCCGAGGAAATCGCATCCACGGCGCAGGGGCTTTCGGATCAGTCCGCACACCTCAAGACCACGACAGCCTTTTTCCAGGTCAACGGCAAGGAACGCCGTTCGACGCCAGTCATTCTGCGGGACAAGCCGTACGAACTTCCCGATTGATCGGCAAAGGCTTCCAGTCCTCTCCTGACATGTGCGGGGAGCGCGGCCACTCCGGCCCGCTCCCCGCACACTTTGACCCGGAAACGGTTTTCCGCTACATGGTCGCTTTTTTCCACGAGGCACGCCATGACGCACGAACCGACCCGCATCCGGGGCAGATTCGCCCCGTCCCCCACAGGCCGCATGCATCTGGGCAACGCCCTTGCCGCGCTCTTGTGCTGGCTGGGCGCCCGCAGCGCCGAGGGTGATGTGATTCTGCGCATCGAGGACATCGACCCGGCCAGATCGCGAAGGGAATTCGCCCACGGGATCATGGAAGACCTGCAATGGCTGGGACTGGACTGGGACGAAGGCCCGGGCAGGGGCGGTCCATTCGGTCCGTACACTCAGAACGAACGACGCGCACTGTATGACGTGGCTGTCGCAAGCCTGAAAAGCCGCAACCTGATCTATCCGTGCTTCTGCACGCGCAGGGAACTGCGCAAGGCCGCGTCCGCTCCCCATCGCCGCAACGCAGGCCCCGGCTATCCCGGCTTCTGCCGCGACCTTTCCCCGGAACAGATACGGGAAAGACGGGCAACGGGTCGTTCCCCGGCATGGCGTTTCCGCTTCCCGGAGGAAATCGTCACGTTCCGCGATCTGTGCCTTGGCGACGTGACTCTGGACACGCGGGAACTGGGCGGGGATTTCCCGGTCCAGCGTTCGGACGGCGTACATGCCTACCAGCTCGCCGTGGTCACGGACGACATTGCCATGCACGTCAATCAGGTGGTGCGCGGCGAAGACCTTCTGGACTCCACGCCTCGGCAGACATGCCTGTACCGCGCCTTCAATGCCCAGCCGCCTTCCCATGCCCATGTCCCCCTGCTCGTGGACGAAAACGGCATGAAACTGTCCAAGCGCCACCACTCCCTTGAACTGGCAGCACTCCGCCAGCAAGGCATCCGGCCCGAGGCCGTGATCGGCCATCTGGCGCACCTGTCCGGCCTTGCGGATTCGCCTCGTCCGATCCGGGCTGCGGAACTGGTGGACGGCTTCGACTTTTCCCGCCTCAGGCACGGGCCGCTGGTCGTGTCGGAAGGCGTGGAACACAGCCTCGACTCCATGAGACCGCGCACCACCCCGCCGCCACGCAAAGCCCCGGGCGAACACCAACAGCTTCCGAATCCCGGCGCATCAATCCCGAAATCTCCCCGGGTTGACAAGCCGCGGCAAAGCCGCTAGGTGAATTTTTCATGCAGAACGAAATCGTGCTTTCCCTCACCTCCGGCAATTGGTGGTGGCGCTGCTAACAGCGCCGTGGGAGAGTCTTGGCCTGCAAACAGAGCAGGAACCAACCTGAATAGCAAACCGCGGCAGTGAAAACTGGCCGCGGTTTTTTTTGTCCGCTGGCCCGCTGCCCACAGGAGAGGAAACAATGACCACCGACAGCAAGGGATTCTTCGGCGAGTACGGCGGACAATTCGTCCCGGAACAGCTCAAACCCATTCTGGACAATCTGGCCGCCGAATACGAGAAGTACAAGGAAGACCCCGAGTTCATTGCCGAGTACAACTACTACGTGAAACACTTCTCGGGCCGGGAGACTCCGGTGTATTTCTGTGCCAACCTGACCAGAAAGCTGGGCGGCGCGAAAATCTATCTCAAGCGCGAGGACCTGAACCACCTCGGCGCGCACAAGGTCAACAACACCATCGGCCAGATCCTGCTGGCAAAACGCATGGGCAAGACCAGAATCATTGCCGAAACCGGCGCGGGACAGCACGGCGTGGCAACAGCGGCCACAGCTGCGCTCATGGGCATGGAATGCACGGTCTACATGGGCGCGGTGGATGTGGAACGCCAGAAGCTGAACGTGTTCCGCATGCAGATGATGGGCGCCAAAGTCGTCTCGGCCCAATCCGGCCAACGCACACTCAAGGAAGCCGTGGACGAGGCTCTGGATGCATGGATCAGCGACCCGGAAAATTCCTTCTACCTGCTCGGTTCGGCCGTGGGACCGCATCCCTATCCGGCCATGGTGCGCGACTTCCAGTCCATCGTGGGCCGCGAGACCCGTGCCCAGATCATGGAGATGGAGGGCAAGCTGCCCGACTGCTGCATCGCATGCGTGGGCGGCGGGTCCAACGCCATCGGCATGTTCACGGAATTCATCGGGGACGAGTCGGTCAAGCTGGTGGGCGTGGAGCCTGCGGGACGCGGCCTCGCCTACGGCGACCATGCCGCTTCCCTGTGTCTGGGCGAACCCGGCGTGATGCACGGCTTCAATTCCTACATGCTCAAGGACGACAAGGGCGAACCCGCCGAGGTCTATTCCATTTCCGCCGGGCTGGACTATCCCAGCGTCGGTCCGGAGCACGCCCATCTCAAGGATCTGGGCCGCGCCGAATACGTGTACGCCTCGGACAGGGAAGCCGTGGATTCCTTTTTCATGCTCTCCCAGATGGAAGGCATCATTCCGGCCCTGGAATCCTCCCATGCGCTGGCGCACGCCATCCGCATCGCTCCGGACATGCCCGAGGACGCGGTCATCGTGGTCAACCTCTCGGGCCGCGGCGACAAGGACGTTGCCCAGATCGAGGAAATGGTCAGTCAGGGCAGGTTCGCGATTCCCGACATGAAATAGTCCTTCCCTCCTGTTCCCTTTCACCCCGAACGCCCCGATTCCCCCGAGTCGGGGCGTTCTTCGCATCACATGATTTCCGGGGCCCCGGTCTGGTGAAACACGAACGTTTGCTGTAGGCTGTTTTCATCCTTTTCATTCAACGGACCAAGGATGTGTCATGCTCGATTTTCTGAACAAAGTCCCCTACGGCAGCCTCAAACAAAGAAAAATCGCATTCTGGATAGCCGTGTTCCTTGTCGCGTACACGAGCCTCGGCTTTCTGGTCGTCCCCATGGTCGCGCAGTCCATTGCCGAAAAGGAAATGAGCAAGGCCCTCGGCAGACAGACAACCATAAAAGGCATCTACTTCAACCCCCTGACCTTCCGGCTCGAAGTGGACGGTCTGAACGTGAAGAGCAGGGACGGCAGCACCACCTTTTTCGGGCTGAAACGGCTCTCCCTTGCGCCGGGCTTTTCCTCCCTGTGGGAATTCGCGCCTGTCGCGGCGGACCTGACACTGGACGAACCGGTCGTGAACCTGACCTTTCTGGGCGACGGCAAATACAATTTCTCCGACCTGATCGAAGCGGACAGCCAGACGCAGGCCCCCTCCCCGGACGCCCCGGTTTTCCCGTTTGCCCTCTACGAACTCGTGGTGAACAACGGACACATCGTCTTTCAGGACCAGCCGCACGGGAAACGGCACGAAATCAAGAACCTCTCCCTTCAGGTTCCCTTCATGTCCAGTCTGGAAAAATATCGCAAGGAATTCACCCAGCCCCATCTTTCCGCCGTGGTCAACGGCGACCCTCTCGAATTCCAGGGCAGAATACTGCCGTTCGACACCACCCTGCGCACGGAGTTCAAGCTCGGCGCCGTGGAAATCGACCTGGATCAGTATGACACCTACATTCCGGCGCACCTGCCCCTGACTCTGGAAAAGGGCACGCTTTCCTCGGAAATATCCCTGTTCTTTTCCAGACCGGAAGGCAAACGCATTCAACTCAAGGTGGGCGGCAAGGGACGTTTCGAGGATGTGGAGATCTCGGCCCCGGATCAGGGCAAGGTACTCGGATTCAAGTCGTTCTCGTTCGCGCTCAACGAATATTCGCTGGATGGCAACAGTCTGGCGTTCACGGAACTGGAGCTGGACACGCCCTTCATCAAGGTGATTCGCGACAAAAACGGCACACTGAACTGGCAGCAGTACTTCCCGGCCGAACCGATTCCTGCTCCGGAGGAAACGTCTTCCGACGACAACAAGCCAAAACCGGCAGCGCCGGAAACGCCGCAGGCTCAGGACCAAGCCATGGCTTCGGAGGAGACCCAAACCGTTCCCCCGGCCGAAACCGGAGAACAGGAGCGCCCGGTTCAGGATTTTCTGGCCAAGGTAAAGAGCCTGATCGTACGCAATGGAACCGTGGAGTGGCTGGACAACGCCCTGCCCAAGCCCTATTCCCGAACCCTCGGTCCCATTGAGGTCACGGCTCAGGAAATTTCCACAGCCCGTGAAAAGCCCATGCTCGTCTCGGTATCCGTGGGACGGGACCGGGAAAGGCTCACCACGCAGGGGTCCATCACCCTGATTCCGTTTTCCGCCAAGCTCACCCTGTCCGGAACCAACATCCATCTCGAGGATTTCGCCTCCTATGCCCGACTCGGCCTTCCCCTGCCCCTGCTCAAAGGTACGGCGCGCTTCAAGACCGATCTGGTGCTCCTTCCCGACATGGCAAACATGACCCTGTCCGACAGTGAACTGGGACTGGAAGGCCTTGCCCTGGCTGCACCCGGCGAAACAGAGGCTGCGGTGTCGCTGAAATCCCTTGCCGTGCAGGGTGCCGCCATGGACCTGAACGCCCGAAGCGTGGGTGTGTCCAGCGTGACTCTGGATGGCCCGAGCATTTCGCTGGAACGCAATGCCCGGGGCATTGATCTGATTCTGCCCTTCCAGAATTCGGAAACGAAAACAAAATCCGAAGACAGCGGCGAACCATGGAATGTGACCGTGGAAAAGACGGCACTGAAAAACGGCACGATCGCGGTGACCGACACCACGCTCAAACGCCGCAACAGCGTGGCCCTGAAAAACATTGCCCTGACCGTGGACAACCTCTCCACCAACGGCAAAGACAGGACTCCCTTCTCCCTGAATGCAGATTGGCCCGGGTCGGGATCGATCTCGGCCACGGGCAAGGCATCCCTGCACGATCTCCACGCGGACGGCGCGATCAGGCTGAAAAAACTGGCACTGTCTCCGCTGGACCCGTACCTTGATCTGTTTTCGGAACTGATTCTGACAAAAGGCTCGGTATCAGCCGAATTGAAATTCTCGGCCGACTCCACCAAGTCCGCGTACTCCGCAACAGGCTCGTTCGGGCTGGACGACCTGATGCTCAAGGACGGGCACGGCAAGGGCGAATTCGCCAGTCTGAACCACTTCCGGCTCAAGGAAATCCGATTCGACAGCACAGGCCCCTCGCTGCATGTCGGGGAAATCTCCCTGTCAAAACCGCATGCGCTCGTGGCCATAGACGACAAGGGCCGCCTGAACGTACGGCGATTGTTCCGCATCCCGGAACCGGAAGAGGTCAAAGCCCCCACGAACATCGAGGAAGCCGAAGCCATGCAGGCCGAGGAGAATCGGGAAATGGCCGAGCCCGCGCCAGCATCAAAGGAGGAACCGTCCTACTTCAAGACCGTGGATATCGGCAGGCTTGCCGTGCTGAACGGAGGATTTTCCTACCGGGATCAGAGCGTTGACCCGGACTTCTCTCTGGACGTGACCGAAGTCGGCATCTATCTGGAAAAAGTGACCATGAAGGACGGTGCCCGGCCCAAGCTCAGGGTCAGCGCGCATATCGGCCCGACCCCGATCTCGATAAGCGGGGCGTTCAATCCGGTCGTTTCCCCCATATTCTCGGACATGCACATTTCCGTGAACGGTCTGGAACTGGTGCCGCTCACCCCGTACATGGTCCGCCACCTCGGGTATCCCGTGGAAAAGGGACGGCTCTATGCCGACGTGAGTCTCAAGACCGAGAACCGGCTTCTGGAAATCGACAACAAGTTCTTTGTCCAGCAGCTCGTTCTGGGCAGGAAGGTCGACGGCCCCGACGTTCCCAACGTGCCAGTGAAGCTCGGTCTGGCCCTGCTTCAGGACTCCAACGGGGACATGGAAATCAACCTGCCCGTACGCGGCAGGCTGGACGATCCGAACTTCCGGATCGGCGGCATCGTGTTCCGCACCTTCGTGGGGCTTCTGTTCCGTGCCGTGGCATCGCCGTTCTCCATCATCGGCTCCATGTTTGGCGGAAGCGGCAGCCAGAATCTGGAATTCGTGACCTTCGAGCCCGGCCTTTCCCTCGTGGGTCAGGGGGCATCCCTGAAACTGGACACCGTGGCCAAGGCCATGACCGAGCGCCCGAAAATCAAGCTGGAAGTGGATGGCGCCGTGGACCCGGTCACGGACAGAAGCGGGCTCGTCGCCCACATCTTCCGCCGGAAGCTCATGCAGGCCAAATACGAATCCCTGTCCCGCAAGGAGCGGGCCGAGACAACGGTGGACGCCATGATCATCGGCACGGACGAATACGCGGACATATTGTACGAAGCCTACAGCGACGACCCGGCCGGGAGTGATGAAAAACCGAAGACCCTGTTCGTGGTCGACCGTCAGCCGGTCGAATTCATGGAAAAATTCATGATCGACCACATACGGGTAACCGAGGAGGACCTTCAGCAACTCGCCGTGGACCGCGCCAAGGCCGTGAAGCAGTACCTGCTTGACAGGAATCCGGAACTGGCGGAGCGCATCTTCCTCCTGAACCGCGCCACGGACAAGCCCGGAAAAACAGGCGTTCCCGGTCACAGAGCCGATCTGGGCCTGAAATAGTCCGGAAGGATCACAAACGGCAGAACTGGACCTCGCAAACGAGGATCGGTTCCTTGAGGCCGTTCTTCTTGAACGACATGAGGTAGTCGATCATCATTTCGGTAAGCTCGCTGCCCTCTGCCAGCAGCTTGACCTTCTTGCCGTCCTTTTTGGCATAAAGGTCCTCGCCGAGCACCATGCCGGGTTCCAGTCCCTGAAGGTAGACACGGTTCTCCCGGGTGGTCGCTTCCTCGCCGAGCAGGCTGAACAGGGAACCGAGCACGTCCGGGTCGTACCAGTCCTCGTTTTCGGACATGGCATTGAGCGCGGCACCGAAGCTCAATCCGGCGCAGACATGCCTGTCGAAATCGATGACGGCCTTGAGAATGCGCGCTCCCATGGGCAGCATCAGGCCCCTGAGCTCGTCCCTGGGATATCCGCCGCCGTCAAACCGCTTTTCCTGATAGCGGATGATGCGGGCGACCTCTTCCATGCGCGGAATCTTGCCCACGAACTTGGCGGCAAACGCCGCATGGCTGGCGAACTGGGCCTGCCGCTCGGTGGTCAGCCTTTCTCCGGCAAGGTCCTCCTGCACCACGGCCTCCGGCAACATGACGAACCCGATCATGGAGAGCTTGGCCGCGGTCACGGCCTCCCACAGATGCTGCGGAGCCAGTTCCCGGCTTATGTGGCGCACATAGGGAGTGATGCGCGAAATTCTGCCGTAGACCTCGGGCCGCACAAGGGAAACCAGATCACCAAGCACGGCGACACTGCTCTGCACGGTCCTTTCCATGATCTCATGCTCCGCATTCACCAGATCCACGAACCGAAGTCCATCCATCAGCGCCTTGGCCAGCACCTTGGGCGGACAGGGCTTGTCCAGCAGCCGGAAGATGTTGCCCTCGTTCACGGCCTTGATCGCCACCTGCACGTCGGCATGCCCGGTCAGCAGGATACGGACGGTATCCGGCGCCACTTCCATGACGCGAGCCAGAAAATCGACGCCGTTCATGCCCGGCATCCGGTAGTCGGAAATGATGATCGCATAGGGTTCTTCCGCCCCGATCATGGACAGGGCCCGGGTTGCGTTCTCCGCAACGGACACGTCGAATCTGGACCGCAGCACCCGCTCGAAGGAACGAAGCAGCTTTTCGTCGTCATCCACTATCAATATCCGGTGCCTGGTCATGAGCAATCCTCCAACACGGTTTCCGCAAGTTCGCTCCAGGTTGCGTATCGTTCCTCAAGACCCAATTCCCGAAAACGGCTCTCCGGCACCTCGGGCCTGAAATACTCATGGTTGAGCACGACAAGCTTGTGATCCAGAATGCTGGCCGAAAAAACGATGGTTCGCACCATCTTGTCCTCTCCGAGCATGTGCGTGGAATGGTGATCGGCAATGGCATCCACGGCCGGACTCTGCATGCCCCACAGTCCCATGAGATACGCCCCGACCTTGGCATGGGTCGTGCCGAAGTAGTCGCGTTCCAGCGCCGTGACCGTGCCCTTGCCGCTGCGCACGGCCTGCAGCAGCTTCCGATAGTCATCCGTGAATTCCGTGCAGAAGATCAGCTTGCCCAGATCATGCAGCAGCCCGGCCATGAACGCATGGTCCTGCCCCTGCCGATCCAGACCTTCGGTTCTGGCGATGGCTCTGGCGATGCAGGCGGTGCGCTGACAATGCCCCCACAACTGTTCCAGGGAAAATTCCGGAATGCCATCGGCATTGTAGGCGGAGAACACGTTGATGGACAGAATCATGGCCTTGATCACATTGGTGCCGAGCAGCACCACGGCTCGCTCGGGCTCCGCGATCTTTTCCCTGAACCCGAAATACTGGGAATTCGCCAGGGTCAGGACCTTGGCGCAAATGCCGACATCCTGCCGCATGAGCCGGGCCACGGCCTGCAAATCCACCGGCTCGCGGTGCAGTTCGTCCAGAATGGATTGATACACCTTGGGCAAGGTGGGCAGGGATGAGATTCGCGAAACGACCTCCTTCATGCGAGGCTCCAATCGCAGGTCAGCCGCGCGCAACGCTTCGCCAATGACCTTGAACAGGGTTCCGTTGTCGCACGGTTTGACCAGACTCTGGTGCGCGCAGTCGACGTATCCGTCCGCATAGTCCTCGTGCGGCTGCCCGGTCAGGGTCACGCGGATGACGCTGGGATAGCGGTCCTGCACCTTTCGCAGCAGGGTTATCCCGTCCATGCCCGGCATGCGGATGTCCGAAATGATCACGTCGATCTCGTTGTGCTCCAGCATTTCCAGAGCCTTTTCCCCGCCCTCGGCAAACAGCACGTCCCACTCCCGCCTTCTGGGCGAAAGCATGCGGCGAATCCCCTTGAGCACCATGGGTTCGTCATCCACGAACAATATGCGTCGCTTGTCGATCATGTCCTACCCGTCGTCGGTTCCGGCGGGAAGAAAGACCACGAATGTCGATCCCTTCCCTTCCTCGCTTTCCACGGAAATGCGGCCTCCGTGCTTTTCCACGATCACGCTGTAGCTGATCGCCAATCCCTGCCCGGTTCCCTTGCCCACCTCCTTGGTGGTGAAAAATGGGTCGAAAATCCGGCCCCGGATGTCTGCGGGAATGCCGATTCCGGTATCGGACACGCGAACCTCCACGCCGCCGTCCACTGCTGCGGTTTCGACCGAGATCATGCCCCGTTCCGAAGGAGCCTCGCCGATCCTGTCCTTGATGGCATCCACGGCATTGACGATGAGGTTCAGCAGCACCTGATTGAATTCGCCGATGAGGCACGGCACATCCGGCAGATCGTCGGCCAGTTCGGTTTGCATCTCGGCCACGTATTTCCATTCGTTGGTGGCCACGGTAATCGTGCTCTTCACGCTGTCGTTGATGTTCACGTACTTCTTCTCGGTCTGGCCCGGATGGGACAACCGCTTGATGGACGCCACGATCTCGGCAATGCGCTCCAACCCCTTCAGGGAATCGGACAGGGCTTCGGGAACGTCCTCGCGCAGTTCATCCAGAAATTCCTGATCCGGCACGCCCCAGGCAATGCGCTTCAAGGCCGCGACATCATCACCCCGCGACACGGCATCCGCCAGTTCCCGCGCGGTTTCCGCCATCTTCAGCATGTCGAGAAACGTGGTTTCGAGATAGCGGACATTGTTGTCCACGTACTGGGTCGGAGTGTTGATCTCGTGGGCAATGCCCGCAGCCAACTGTCCTATGGACTCCAGCTTCTGGGCCTGAAGAAGCTGACTTTCCAGCAGCTTCAGCCGGGTCACGTCCGTGACCACCCCGAAGGAACCGATGAACTTGCCGTCCTCGTTGAACATGGGGGTCGGAGAAATGAGCGTGAAAACCTTGGCCCCGTCCGCATTGCGCATGACGAGTTCATAGTTTCCGGTTCCGCCCCGCTTGCGGTCGTCCTGCGCACGCTTCCATCGCGCCCTGTCCTCGGGAATCACGAAATCATGCAGGGAGCGTCCCACTAGGTCCTTGCGCGATACCCCGAGCATGCTGCACAGCATGTGATTGACATAGGTAATCCGGGATTCGGCGTCATCGATGATGATGCCTTCCTGCATGAGTTCGACCAGATCGCGGTACCGCTCCTCGGTTTCCTGCTTCTTCTTCAGGTCCCGAATGCGACGGATGGCTATGGCAAACAGCCTGCCGAGCTGGCCCACGGCCTCCAGATCACGCTTGACGAATCCGCCCGGCTTGTTGGCCAGCGAAATCTGTCCCATGAGTTCCCCTGCCGCCACAACCGGATAGGAGAGCACGTTGACAATCGGCACATGCCCTTCGGGCGCTCCGGCCGAGGCCTCGTGCTTTCCCGGCTCATTGGTCACAAAAGGCTCGTGCGTGTTCAGGGAATGCCCCCACAGTCCGTTGTACCATCCGTTCTTGCCGGGAAAGAACTTGATGTTGCGTCCCTTTGGAGCAAGACGGCACTGCCCGCCGACCATTTCCGTAACCGCATGCACCACCAGCGCATAGGATTCCTGATCAATGCTGCCCGCATACCCGTCGCCACAGCCCACGATGTCCCGCGCCTCCTTGAGCAGCTTGTCCGAAACCTCCTCCAACGTGGCGTCCGGAGCCATGATGGGATCGAGCAGCACCCCAAGAGCCCGGTTGATGCGGGCGGCCCAGGCAAGATCGGCGATAACGACATCTATGTTTCCCGATTCGGGATTCTGCATGCGGCATGACTCCACTTTTTTCAGCAGCATCACCCTGTGGCAATGTTTGCACCATTCGATACCGATACATACATTTTTCAAGTTGAAATTCCATTTATTTTCTCGAATCAGTCGGAAGAATTTCTAACCTGGTACACAATGAAGCCACAATCTGGCACAGTGCAATCATGGTCCCCTTCCCTTACATGCTTTGGGGCGTTTTCCTCGCAGCCCTGATCCTTGCCGCGGCAATGCTGTCATGGCAGGCCGCAGCCGTTGCGGCTCTCGCGGGCATGCTCGGCCATGCCATTTTCCGACTGCGCAAATGCCGAAGGCAGCTTGTCGAGGACCACAATCATACGCTGGAAACCAGCGAAGCCACCATTCGACAGGTTCTGGACCTGCTGCCGGACATGGTCTACGCACGCAACGCCGAAGGCCGCATACTGCTCGTCAATCAGGCCATGGCCGACAGTCTGGGCAAAACGCCCCGGGAACTGACAGGCATGCTCTACGGGGACGCCCACCCGGATGCGACGCATGCGCAGCAGGAAATCGAAGACGACCGAAGCGTCATCGACACCGGCATTCCCAAGGTCGCGCTCCAGCAGGAATACCACGACCAGCAGGGCAACATCCGCTGGCTCCAGACCACGAAACTGCCGTTCGTCCCTCTTGGCACGACCGAGAATGCGGCTCTGGTCCTTTCCGTGGACATCACGAACCGCAAGCTGGCCGAGGAAAAACTTCGCCAGTTGAACGAGGAGCTGGAACTGCGGGTCGAGGAGAGAACCCGAAACCTGAAACAGGCAAAAAACGAACTGGAAACGTCCCTGGACACACTTCGTCGCACCCAGAACGAACTGGTCATGTCCGAAAAGATGGCGGCCCTCGGCGGACTGGTCGCGGGCGTGGCTCACGAAATCAACACGCCTCTGGGCGTAGCCGTGACTGCGGCCTCGTATCTGGACGCCCGCCTGATCCGGCTTCAGGGACTGTATGCCAAGTCCGCCCTGACAAGGACCGAGATGGAGGAATTCCTCAATGCGGCGGAAGAATCCACGCGCAGCATCAACATCAATCTGGAACGCGCGGCCCAGCTCGTGCGCAGTTTCAAGGAGGTCGCGGCAGACCAGTCCTCGGAACAGCCGCGCATATTCAATCTCAAGGGATACGTGGACGAAGTGCTGGTGAGTCTGAGTCCGGAATACCGCCGCACAGGCCACGTGATTCTGAACGATTGCGATGATCGGGACATATACAGCTATCCCGGCGCACTCATGCAGATCATTTCCAACCTGCTCTTCAACGCCCTGACCCATGCCTTCGACCCGGACCAGCAGGGAGAAATCCGCATCGGCGGCACCGTGGACAAGGGAATGCTGACCCTCACCTTCTCGGACAACGGCAAAGGCATGCCCAAGGAGATGCTTCCCAGGATATTCGAACCCTTTTTCACCACGCTCCGGGGAAATGGCGGCACGGGCCTCGGCCTGCACATCACCTTCAACACCGTGACCCAGACCCTGAATGGAACCATTTCCTGCGAAAGCACGCCCGGACGCGGAACCACCTTCACCATCACCGCGCCAATGAACACGGAGTGACGGCCCGCCCTCCCCCAAAAGGGAGCGGCCCGGAAACGCTCGCAACGTTTCCCGGACCGCCCGGAACAGCTCTGTCGACAGGGAGCACTCGGCCGAAGCCATTCCCCTGTCAAAAAAGCCGAAAACAGCCTATCTGCCGCAACACTTCTTGTACTTCCTGCCGGAACCGCACGGGCAGGGCTCGTTGCGGCCGATCTTGGGCGTTTCGCGACGAACCGGCGGACCGGCAATGGCTTCGCCGTCCACGTAGTACCAGATACCCTCATCACGCCGAAAACGGGAACGTTCGCGATGAATCATGGCGGCGCCATCCTGCTCGTAGGACGCGGCAAATTCGACCACGCCCTGATCCTCGGCGGCCGAACCGCCAATGGTGTCCAGAATCTGCAGGCCGAGCCATTTGGCGGAGTCGGCCCATTCACGCACCGCGTCCTCGTCATGGCTTTCCTGAAGCTCGGGGGCAAGGGAATGCCTGAGATAGTCAAGCTGTCTGGTCACGTAGGCGGAATAGCGGGCGCGCATGAGCGCCTCGGCAGTGGGGGCCTGAGCCTCCTGATTCAGATACGGTCCGCAGCATTCGGCAAGGGATTTGCCGGAGCCGCACGGGCACATTTCGGACATTATGGTTTCCTCGATTGTCAGGTTCATGGTTTCAATCTGCGGGATTGTATCGGAAGCGGTCCGCGTGTCAACGCGGAAAAACCGGTCCTTGCGGATGGCCGGAACGCGTGTCATGGTGCGGCCATGAGCCGATCCAATGAAATCCTCCAGATAACCGAACGGGTATCCATCCCCGTGAAGGAACTGACCTTTACCACATCCCGAAGCTCCGGGCCCGGTGGTCAGCACGTGAACACCACGGATACGCGCGTCACGGTCCGGTTCAATGTGGACCGCACCCAATCCCTGACCCAGCTCCAGAAGGTCGCAGTCCGGGGCAAGCTGCGCCGAAAAATCGACTCGCGCGGCGTGCTGAGCGTCACGTCCCAGAAATTCCGCAGTCAGAAATCCAACCGGGAGTCCGCGCTGGAACGATTCGTGGAACTGCTTCGCTGGGCGCTCAAGCCCGTTACCCCTCGCAAGGAAACCCTGCCCACTCTGGGCTCGGTGCGCCGCAGGCTGGAATCCAAGAAACGGCTGGCCCGCAAGAAACAGAACCGCCGAAGGAACAACCCGCTGGACGACTACTGATCGTCGGCATCCTTCCCGGCATCCCCTTTTTCCAGACACGCCTCCAGCCTGCCATCCTCGGAACGCAGGTACTCGATCATGCCTTCCAGCGGCAAGGGGCGGCTGAAATGGTATCCCTGCACCAGACCGCATCCGAATCCCTGCAACAGCGCAAGCTGTTCCTCGTTTTCCACTCCTTCCGCCACAACGTCGAGCCCCAGATTCCCGGCCATGAGAATGATGGTGCGGACAATCTGCGCATCGTTCGGATCAACGGCCACGTCGTGGATGAACGAGCGGTCGATCTTGAGCACACTGATGGGAAAGGCCTTGAGATAGTACAGGGAGGAATATCCGGTGCCGAAGTCGTCGATGGACACGGAGATGCCGTGCTCCACCAGACGGTTGAGCTTGTCGGTCGACGAAGCCACGTCGGTCATGAGCGTGGATTCCGTGATCTCCACTTCCAGCCGGGACGGCGGCAGGCCGTTGCGCTCCAGATTGGCCACGATGGTTTCCACCAGATCGTCCTGCCGGAACTGCACCGGTGACAGATTGACGGAGACCTTGAGACCGGAACACCCCATGCCGTCGAAGACCTGCATGGCCTTGCAGGACGCATCAAGCACGATTTCCCCGAGCGGAATCATGAGCCCGGTCTCCTCGGCCAGCGGAATGAATTCGCCGGGACTGACCAGAGTTCCGTCCTTTCGCTCCCAGCGGACCAGGGCTTCCATGCCGCAGACCTCCATGGAACAGATGTCCACCTTGGGCTGAAAGAACACGGTGAACTCCCGCTCATTCACGGCCCGACGCAATGCACTCTCCCGGGCCAACCGATCCGAGACACGATCATTCATTTCGGCCTTGAACACGAAATAATCGTTTCTGCCGCGCGCCTTGGCCTGATACATGGCCATGTCCGCGTTGCGGATCAGGGTGCCCGGCTCCTCTCCATCGTCGGGAAAGACCGTGATGCCTACGCTGGCCGTGACAAACAATTCGTTTTCCCGGATCAGGAAAGGCTCGCGCAACGCTTCGAGAATGCGCTCAGCAGCATTCACCACATGCCTGTCGTCCGCCACATCCTCGATCATGACCACGAATTCGTCGCCGCCCAGTCGGGCCACGGTGTCCTGACTGCGGAACTGCTCCGACAGCCGCAGGGCCACTCCCTGCAGCAGTTCGTCACCCAGTGCATGCCCGAGGCTGTCGTTGATGGTCTTGAAGTTGTCCAGATCGATGAAATACACGGCCACTCGCATGGGATCGCGTCTGGCATGGGAAATGGCCACGGAAAGGCGGTCATTGAGCAGAATGCGGTTGGGCAGACCGGTCAGGGCGTCATGGTAGGCCTGATGCTCGATCTGCTCCTCCTTGATCTTCATGTCCGTGATGTCGTGAAACACGGCGATGTAGTGCGTGGGGTCGCCGTTCTCGCCCCGGATGGCGCTGATGCTGAGCAGTTCCGGATAGGACTCCCCATCCTTGCGACGATTCCAGATTTCCGCCACCCAGCGCCCCTTCGTGTTCAGGGAGTGCCACATCTCCTTGTAGAAGTCCGCATCATGACGGTCGGACTTGAGCAGGCGGGGATTTCTGCCCATGACCTCCTCGGCGGAATATCCCGTGATGGTCGTGAAAGCCGGATTGATCTCCACGATATTGCCATGCACATCCGTGATGCAGATGCCCTCCAGTGCGCTCTCAAAGGCCTGCCCGTACAATCGAAGCTGCTGTTCCGCACTTCTGCGGATTTCGATCTCCAGCCGAAGCTTTTCCCGCGAAGCCTGCAACGCATCCATGAATCCGTTGAAACGCCGGGCAAGCTCGCCGATTTCGCCTTTGGCATCGCACTCCAGACGAGCCTGAAAATCTCCGGCTTCGGCCTGCTCCATCCTGCGAGTCAGACGGGAAAGCGGCCGGGTGATATCCGAGGCAAGAAGGAAGCTGAGCGGAATGATCAGAAGCAGGGTCATTCCGGCTGCGCCCCAGAACAGGCACTTGAACCGGAGCAGCGGGGCGTAGACCTCATCCAGATAGCCGCTCGCCCCAACGATCCATTCCAGATTCGGGATCGAGGTGAAGCGGACCACCTTTTCCCGGGCTTCTCCACGTCCCGGATCGACCAGTTCATAGCGAAGCGTACCGCGGCCCAGCGCAAGCATTTCCTTGACCAGAGGCCGTCCCGCAATGGTTCCCGAATCAGGGATGCCTTCGGCAATCCAGGGATGCAGTATGACTTCGCCCCGGGAGTTGAGCACGAAGACATACCCGTTCTCGCCAAGCTTCCGGTCCTCGATCGCGGCGCGGAAATCATCCACCTGCACCAGGGAAGCGAATTCCGCGCGGTACGAGGACACTGACACGATCCAGTCCCACGGCTCGAAATAGTCCATGTACAGGACCTTGTCCCGCGTCATGGTTTCCTGATCGTTGCGCCACTGATAGGCAAGAAATCCGCGCAACCGGCCGATCTGTTCGCGAATGAGCCATTCCCGGGAAATGTCGCGCCCCTCCATGGCCGCAACCGGATGCACGGCCAGCACGCCCCTGCTCGTCAGGCAGTAGATGTAGCCGGTATGGCCCACGTTCTGGGAAAGCAGGATGGATCGGGCCAGACTTCGGGCTTCGGCTTCGGTCATTTCCCCGGCGCGCGCCCGGGCGGCCAGGGATTCCAGAATGTCCAGATTCTTTTCCGCAATGGCGCGAAGTCGATTGCGCACGGAAACGTCCGCTGCCGTCTCCACCATGTCGGCAATGGCGTCCGTGGTGGTATCGAGCTGCATTTCAATGCCGCTCTCCACGATATTCCCGACTTCGGAAAACATCCACCAGCCGGCAACGGAAAAGACAAGCAGAAAGACGAGACAGTACCCGAGCGCGAGTCGATAGCGTATACGCATGTTCCCGAACAGTGCTGCCACGAGACATCCTTGAGAGTCCGAAGACCGCCCCATTGCGGCCGAAACGTGAAAACCTTTTTCTAATGAATACGAATTTCACGCAGTTTTGGGAAGGGAAACAGGGAAATTATCAAGCATGGTGCACGGGCCGGACCTTGCGGTCCGCCCGTGCACCGGAAAGAGAGAAAAGGGAAAGGAAGGGGATCAGCCGCCGATGGAGGCCATTCGCGTGCTGCACACGGACTGGCCCGAGGGCATGCGTTCCAGCAGTTCATGCCCGATGGGCTTCTTGCGTCCGGCACGACGAATGATGCGTTCCACGAATTTCAGGCCCAGAGCCGGATGGCGCAGGGCCGGGCGAAGCCGGAAGGTCTTGTCCGAAAACAGGCAGGTGCGCAGCTTGCCGTCCGACGTGATGCGAAGCCGGTTGCAGGTGCCGCAGAAATGGTCGGTGTACGGGGAAATGATGCCGAACCGCCCCTTGCCATCCCTGATGTCATACATGCGGGCCGGGCCCTTGACGCGGATGCCGTTGTCCTCGGAAGGAGTCAGGTCGACAAGGGATTGGGCCTGTTCCAGAATTTCCGAGGCCTTCCACACCGCCTGATCCGACCAGCCCGGTTCGCTGCCCACGGGCATGAATTCGATCAGCCGGAAGTCCAGTGCGTTGGACGCCGCAAAATCCAGAAAGCCCGGCAGTTCGTCGTCATTGGTCCCGTGCATGGCCACGGCATTGACCTTGACGGTCATGCCCGCGTCCACGCAACGCAGGATGTTCTCCATGACCGTGGAGAACATGTCCCTGCCCGTGATGGCCTCGTATTTTTCCGGACTCAGGGTATCCAGGGAAATGTTGATGCGATGAATGCCCGCGTTGGAAAGCGGTTCGACCCAGTCGCGGATCAGCGTGGCATTGGTGGTGACGCACATTTCCATGTTCGGGAAACGGCCAGCCGCCGCCACCATGAAGTCGGCGAATCCCTTGCGCACAAAGGGTTCGCCCCCGGTGAACCGAATCTTGTCCACGCCCATGGAATGGCCGAGGCCGATCAGGTCCATGATCTCCTCGTAGCGAAGAATCCTGGGGTGGGGAATGAAGTCCAGAGCCTCCCCTGCGCAATATTTGCAGCGGAGATTGCAGCGGTCGGTCACGCTGATGCGCATGTACGAGACCATGCGGCCGTGCGTGTCGGTAAGTGTCTTGTGCATGGATTCGCCTCCCGGCAATCCTGTAGTGATGCGGCGGATGGGAATTGCGTCCGCCCGCAAGCGCGGGCAGGACGAAAAACAGCTACGCGAATATCTCGCGCTTGCTCACGGCCTCGGACTTGACCCGATCCAGAAAATCCGCAAGCGCAGGCTTGACGTTTTCCCGGATGTCTCCGGCAACAACGAGCAGCAGCACGTCGTCGCCCGGTTTCATGCGACCGGAATTGGCCTGAGCCACGGCGCGAAAAATGCCGGGACGGGCCTCGATTTCCTGACGGATGGATTCGATCCTTTCCAGATCCGACGTGATTTCAATGGCCGTGACTTCGCTGTGATCCTTGCGAGACCAGGCGCGCACGACACCGTTGTGTACCAGCATCATGCCCACGTTCTCGGCGAACCCGGGCTCCTTCTTCAATTCGGCAATGGCTTTGTTGATGTCCATGTTTCTACTCCTGACAGGAAAGTATCCGCCTGCACTGTCCCCGTAGATACGACCGGAAGACAAGGGACGCAACCCTCGGGAATTTGCCCGGGATCAGGCACCGGCCTTCGCCTCATACAGGGACAGTCCCTGCCGGGCAAGGGAAAACGCGTGGGGATGTTAGAACGGGGTTATTATAATACCTGAGCGCCTGAATGCCGGTATGGTGAAATCAGCCGAGAAGCGTGCAAACGCGTATCGACCACCCCCATCCAGCAGGCATCCGGCCGGCTGGCCCGATATCCGGGCCGACATGCAGCCCTCCACTGTGAAATCGGGACCGGGCCGGGCGGAAAAAGCAGACGGCGGATGTCAGCGTAGGGGCCGGAAATCCTTCGTGCCTGGATTTCCGGCCCCGGATTTTTTCAGCAGACAAAACGTGCTGCCTACAACGCCTTCAGGCCCTGCACCACTGCATCAATGGACGACTTGGGCGTGGATGCGCCTGCGGTGACGCCCACCTCGGAACAATTGCGGAAATCCTCGGGATCGATCTCATCCCAGACTTCCACGTGACGGCACATGGCACCCTGCTCCGCAGCGACCTGAACCAGCCTGCGGGTGTTGCCGCTGTTTCTGCCGCCAACCACGACCATGCATCCCACATTGGAGGCCAGATCCCGCGCCTCGCGCTGACGAAGACGGGTCGCGTCGCAAATCGTGCGCAGTATGGTCACATCCGCGTCCGGGGTGTTGTCCAGCTTTTCGGCCAGTTCCTCGAAGACATGCCGATCCTGCGTGGTCTGGGCCGCAAGCACGTATTTTCGGTCCGAACGGATTTCGTCCATGTCCAGCTCGGCCGGATCATCGAACACGGTGAATCCGCTGCCGGCATAGCTGACCAGTCCCTTGACCTCGGGGTGATCGGCCTCGCCGTAGAGCAGCAGATGCGCGCCGTCCGCAGTATGACGTTCTATGAGAAGCTGGGCCTTCTTGACCCGGGGACAGGTGGCGTCCTTGACCAGCACGTCGCGGGAGCGCAGGGTCTCTTCCACATCGCGGGTAATGCCGTGCGCCCGGATCACGGCCAGAGAGCCATTGGGAATGACCTCGGGCTCCTTTGCCGTGGTCACGCCGCGGCGCGCATAATGCTCCAGCACCTGCGGGTTGTGAATGATGGGGCCGAGGGTGTATATGGGCCGATTCCCGGCCTCGGCAATGAGATTGTCCAGTTTGCGCAGGGCAAGCGCCACGCCCATGCAGAAACCGGCCGTTTCAGCAAGAATGACTTTCATGGAAATACCTCCGGTTTGTCCGGCCCGACTTCTGTATCCCGGCCCGCGCCTCTTGGCAACTTTCCGATATCGACAAAGCTTGACAAAAAGCGCCACAGTGGAATAATGACTTTAAACACGGATTTCAAACGCATGTTTGAATCCATGGAAACACGAAATGAGTAGCGAAAACGACCAATCAACCAAGGAAGCCCTGCTGGACAACGCCGTGAGCGTGTTCGCGGAAAAGGGGTATCACGCCGCCACCGTGCGCGAAATCTGCGCACGCGCAAATGCCAACGTGGCTGCGGTGAACTACCATTTTGGGGGCAAGGGGCCGCTCTATGAAGCCGTGCTCAGAAAGGTCTTTTTCGAGCAGGACGTGGTTCCGGACCTGACCGGGGAGTCCATGCCGCCGCAGGAGCGGCTCAAGGCGTTCATACGAGCGCTGATTCTGGACATCTACACGAGGAATCACGGTTTCAGCGCACATCGCTGGTCCATCTTCCTGAACGAGGTGGCCAAGCCGAGCGACCAGCTCGACTTCATCGTCAGGCAGCAGGTCCAGCCCCGGGTCGACGAGCTTCGCGCCATCATGCGCGGGGTGCTCGGACCGGACGCGCCGGACGAATACGTGTTTTTCTGCAGCTCCAAGGTGTGGTCCCTGCTGCTGGACTACCTCATGACCTCGCCCTTTGTGGCCCGACTCAAGCCCAGACGCGCCCCCATGCCGGAAAATGCCGAGGAAGTGGCGGAGCTGATCTACGAATTTTCCCTTGGCGGCCTTCAGGCCATCAAGGCGAAGACAATATCGCCGAAAGGCGTATAGGAGCACGGAACCGAACGCACTCCCCTTGACCAGCGTCCGGTTTCCTGCAAACTTCCCCCAGAGGCAGGGGGCGGCTTTCCCCAGAAGCCGCCCCCTGTTCCAGTTTCCTCTTCCCGGGTACTCATCATGACCAAAGTGCTTTGCCTTCTCGCCGCGGTATTGTCCGTGCTGTTCGTCCGGGTTCCGGCTCTTGCCGGAACGCCAGTCGTTGCATGCGAAATCGTGGCCGAACATCCGCACGATCCCGCCGCGTTCACCCAGGGGCTGTTTCTTGCGGATGGGCTGCTCTACGAATCCTCGGGCGGCTACGGCGAATCCCATGTCGCGGCCGTGGACATTGAAACCGGAAGACAGGTGCGCCGGGCCGACATCGACGCACACTGGTTCGCCGAGGGCATAGCCCCGTACCGGGACAAGCTGTACATGGTGACATGGCTTTCCGGGGACGGCGCAGTGTACGACCGGGCCACTCTCGAATATCTCGCCGGATTCGCCTACCGGGCACCGGACCGGGACAAGGAAGGGTGGGGCCTGACCTTTGACGGCACCGAATTCATCATGAGTTCGGGATCGGCCAGACTGTTCTTTCATGATCCGCGCGACTTCACGGAAGTGCGCAGCGTGGTGGTCCGCGACGGGCACAGGCCCGTGCGCCAACTCAACGAACTGGAATACGTGGGTGGAAAGGTACTCTGCAATGTCTGGAAAAAGGACCGCATTGCCGTGGTGAATCCGAAATCCGGCAAGGTCGAGGTCTGGATCGACCTGTCTCCGCTGCGCAAGCGCGTTTCCCCGGACGCCGGGGTGGCCAACGGCATAGCCTACGACAGCGAACAGGGGCGTCTGTTCGTCACGGGCAAGCTCTGGGACAAATTGTTCGAAATCCGGGTGGACAGGGTGCTCTGGCGGCTACCCGCGAGCCTGCCTCCGTCCGCGCAGCATGAAGAACAGGCCGAGGGCGATCATGGGCAGGCACAGAATCTGGCCCATTGACATCCAGTGCAGGGCCACGAATCCAAGGTGCGCGTCCGGTTCGCGGGCGAATTCCACAATGAAGCGGAACACGCCGTAGCCGGTCAGAAACAGGCCGCCCACAGCGCCGCGCGGACGCGGTCTGGATGAATACCACCACAGGATGCAGAACAGGGCCACGCCTTCAAGCGCGGCTTCGTAGAGCTGGGAGGGATGACGGTACACCGGGCCGCCGCCGGGAAAGATCATGCCCACGGGCAGATCGGTTGCCCGGCCCCACAGTTCCGCATTGATGAAATTGCCCAGCCTGCCGAAGAACAGGCCCGGCGGCACCAGCGGGGCCACGAAATCGCCCACGGCAAGCAGGGGCTTGTTCGTGGAGCGCGCAAACAGCCAGATGGCCGCGATCACGCCGAGCAGACCGCCGTGAAAGGACATGCCGCCCTCCCACACCGCGAATATCTTGAGGGGATGCGAAAGGTAGAAGGCCGCGTTGTAGAAGAATACGTAGCCGAGCCGACCGCCCGCCACAATGCCGATGATGGACCAGGTCACGAAGTCGTCCACCTCGGCCTTTGTCCATCCGCTTCCGGGCCGGGACGCACGCCAGCGGCCGAGCAGCCATCCGGCCAGCACCCCGAAAACATACATCATGCCGTACCAGCGGACCTGCAACGGCCCAACCTCGAAGATCACGGGGTCGAATTGCGGGTATATGAGCATGGACTCCCTTTGCGCGGCTTTGTTTTTTCAGGAAATTCGGATACACTGCTTCACTCCGACAGAGTCTCCGAGGGCACAGGCTGTACCCTTTTCCGCATCACGTCAACCCCGGGACGCGCGCGTCATGGCAAAACCGCAGGACCTCGACATTCTGGAAATGCCCTTCGAAGGGCTGGCAGCCTACTGGCTGTCCGTGAAAAAGCTCATGGATACCAGAAAGGGGCGAGCCGTGATCGATGAGGAAATGGCCACCATCGGGGAACCCTACATCCGCCATCTGCTCGACACCGCGTTCTCCGGCATGGAACGCGGCCTGATCCGCAGACTGGCCCGGGCCAAGCGGGAAACCCTGCTCGGCCAGTACCACCGCAAGATCGATCTGATGCGCGTGGTGCTCTACGCCATTGCCTCGGGCGAAAACCCGCGCATCACGCTGGTGCGCATGGACTCCAAGTTTCCGCACCCGCCATTGAGCGAGGAACGCGCTTTCGACATGGCCACGGCCATGTTCGACGCGATCCGGCCCCGGGGCGTTGATCTGAACACCCTGCTCTCCGTGGACCACAAGCTGGAATTCGACCGGCTGGTGGTCAAGCTGCTGTTCTTCACCATGTATGCCCGGCGCGAGGGCAAGCAGAGCCTCGAACGGTTCCTGCCCTACACCCGGTCCCGCTATTTCACGGAGGGGCTGTCCCTGGCCATCGACAACTTCGAACCGGATTTTCTGGTCAACCACCTTGAACAGATTCGGGACCAGACATTGGCCGAAACCGCCAGAAAAATGGAAATGGCCCTGGAAATGGCTCTGGCCATCAATGCCAAGGTGCCGTACGACGATGTTTTCCGCATAGCCCGGGCCTACATGCCGTAACCCGGTCGACAAGGAGTCTTCCATCATGCGCAGATCCATCACCATACCCGTAGTCGCGCTTTTGTGCGCCGCGTTTCTTTCGGCCCCGGCGTGTGCCGATCCCGTACGTTCCGGACGCAAGGCATTCGAACGAGCATGGCCCGCGTGGCAGCGCGGCAATCAGGAAAATGCCGCGAAATACTTCGAACAGGCAGCCTCGGCCTATGCAGAGATGCTCGCTGCCGGAGACAAATACCGGTCGGCCTCCTTTGCCTCGAATCTGGGCATGGCAGGCATGTCGTTCTATTTCACCGGAAAATACGCGGAGTGCATTTCCACCATGGAACAGGCAGCGGCTCGGGACCCGAACCTGTGGGAGGCGTATCTCTTTTCCGGCCTCGCCTCTGCCCGACTCGGCAATGCGGAAGCTGCCCTGAGCCAATGGAAACTGTTTCAGGAAAAAGGCACGAGCCAGCGGTTCATCCAGCAGTCCGTAGGCCTGCAGGTCACGAATCTGGAGACCGGAGAAGGTTCGCTTGAAGCTGCCGTGGCTCCGGTGGAAAAGGCCACCTGGAAACAGTTCCGCAACAATGCCACGTTTCGACGTGCAGATGACAATGAACCGAATTCCCGATGCTCGGGCAGCTACTGGTGGCGCAACAGCCGAACTCCATGCGAAGGAAGCCCGTTTCGCAAGTGGATTTGACCCGAAAGGGACAACGGTGTACTAAAGCTGGCCGCTGGCGCGGCTTTTCCCGGCTTTTCGGAAGGCACGGACGTGCTTTTCCGGCCCGGGACACGGCCCGTTTCCCATCAATCAACAAACCAAAGCATTCACAATGAGTACCGATCCGGTCATACCAGAAAAATATCTGCGACCATTCACCAAGGACGCGATCAATGCCATGCCTCTCAGGCGCTACGACGGTCCGGTGAAAGTGGTCCGCACGGAAAAACAGTATGCGCAGGCAGTCAAGGAACTGCGACGCGATCCCCTGCTCGGGTTCGACACCGAAACCCGCCCGGTCTTCAAGAAGGGCAAGAAGCCCGGCCCTCCCAATCTCATCCAGCTCGCAACCGCGGAATGCGTGTACGTGATTCAGCTCAACATCATTCCGCTGGAAAACGGCCTGTGCGAAATCCTGGCCGACAAAAACGTGATCAAGACCGGCGTGGCCGTACGCGACGACATTCTCGGCCTCAAGCGGCTCGCCCAATTCACGCCCCGGAGTTTCGTGGACCTGTCCGACATCTCCATGAACGCGGACATGCAGACCCACGGCCTGCGCAATCTGGCCGCCAACCTGCTCGGGTTCCGCATCTCCAAGTCCGCCCAATGCTCGAACTGGGCCAAGGAAACCCTGACGCCCCAGCAGATCAACTACGCTGCCACGGACGCGTGGATATCCAGGGAAATCTATCTGGCCATGCAGGACCTCTCCCTCGTGTAGCCAGCCAAACCAGGTTTGGAAAAAGCCGGGACCGAAGCATCGATGATGTTTCGGTCCCGGCTTTTTTCGGGCCATGGCGAAATCCTGCCCGCAATGCGGCGAACGGTCAGGGACAGAGCTTTTTCAGGGCCCGCTTGATGCCGTCCTTGTCAATGCCGAGCATGGCACGCAGTTCCTTTTGCGTACCGTGCTCGATGAATTCGTCGGGGATGCCGAGCCGATGCACCCTCTTGCCCTGCAATGCATCGTTGTCGGAAAGCATTTCCAGCACCGCCGAGGAGAATCCCCCGGCCAGCGCGTTTTCCTCGACCAGCAGAATGCGGTCATGATCGCGGACCAGTTCCAGTATCTGTTTTTTGGGCAGTGGCTTGATGAACCGGGTGTTGAACACGGCCACGTTCAGACCGGCCTTTTCCAGCTCCATGGAAGCCTCGATGGCCGGATACACGCGTGATCCCAGCGTGATGACCACGGCGTCCGCACCTTCGCGCACCAGTTCGCCCGTGCCGATGGCAATGCGACGCGGAGTTCTGGAAAACGGCGCCCCCACCCCGGTTCCGCGCGGGTACCGGGTTGCGGTCGGCCCTTCGTAGGCAAACGCGGTCACCATCATCCGGGCCAGCTCGGCCTCGTCCTTGGGTGCCATGACCACGAGATTCGGAATATGGCGCAGGTAGCTCATGTCGAACGCACCGTGATGCGTGGCCCCGTCCGCGCCAACAAGGCCGCCCCGATCCAGAAAGAGATTCACGTTCAGATTCTGCAGGCACACGTCGTGGATCACCTGATCATAGGCGCGCTGCAGAAACGTGGAATAGATGGCCACGGCAGGCTTGTATCCGCGCGTTGCCAAGCCTGCGGCAAAGGTCACGGCATGCTGCTCGCAGATGCCCACATCCACGAACCGATCGGGATGCTTCTGGCGAAAGCATTCCGTGCCCGTGCCTTCGGGCATGGCAGCGGTAATGGCCACGACCTTGTCGTCCCGGTCCGCGATATTGCACAATGTCTGGCCGAAAATCGCCGTGTACGAAGGATGTCCTTCGCCCGAATGCTTGCGGGCCAGTCCGGTTTCCGGAATGAAGGTGCCCACGCCGTGAAAATGCGCGGGATCGTGCTCGGCCGGCTCGTAGCCCTTGCCCTTCTTGGTCAGCACATGCACGAGCACGGGCTTGTCCAGCTTCCTGACTTCGTTGAAGACCTTGATGAGCTGCGCCGTGTTGTGCCCGTCCAGCGGGCCGACATAGGTGAAGTGAAACGCCTCGAACAGCATGCCCGGGGTGAAGAACGTCTTGATGGAATCCCCGGACCGCTTGGCATAGCCGGCCAGATCATCGCCGATGCCGGGCACGGTGCCGAGCAGGTTTTCCACATCGCTCTTGAGCCGCTGGAGAAACGGGGTGGTCATCTTGCGGCTCAGGAACTGGGAAAGCGCGCCCACGTTCTTGGAGATGGACATCTCGTTGTCGTTGAGCACCACCACCATCTTGCGGCCCATGTCTCCGGCCTGATTCAATCCCTCGAAGGCCAGCCCGGCCGTCATGGAACCGTCTCCGATCACGGAAACGACCTCGTAGTCGTCGCCTTCCAGATCGCGCGCCATGGCCATGCCGAGCGCGGCGGAAATGGATGTGCTGGAATGGCCCACGCCGAAGTGATCGTACGGGGATTCCTCCAGACGGGGGAACCCGCTCAGGCCGTTCTTCTGACGCATGGTATGAAACATGGCCTGACGACCTGTGAGCAGCTTGTGCGCGTAGGCCTGATGCCCCACGTCCCAAATGAGCTTGTCCCGTTCCAGATCAAAGGCGTGAAACAGGGCCATGGTCAGTTCGATCACGCCGAGGGACGGAGCCAGATGGCCGCCGTGCTCCGCGACCTGATCAATGATGGTGTCACGCAGTTCCTGGCCCAGAATGTCAAGCTGCTCGGCCGAGAGCTCCTTGACGTCGCCGGGTCTGCGGATTCCGGAAAGCAGGGTCGAGGGATTACTGTTCATAGGGCGCACACCTTAGGCCAATCAACACGCTCTGTCCACAATGTACCGTGCAAGCGCTTCCAGGAAAACGCATTCCTCGCCCTCGTAGCCGTGCAGACGCGCCACGGCATCGTTGACGTGCGCGGCCGCCAGTTCCCGGCTGCGTTCCAGTCCGAGCAGCGAAGGATAGGTGGTCTTGCCCTGTTCGACGTCGCTGCCAACGGGCTTGCCCAGAGTGGCTTCGTCGCCCACGATGTCCAGCACGTCATCCACGATCTGGAAGGCCACGCCAATGGCCCGCCCGAACTCCCGGGCGTTTGTCACGTCGTCCTCGCCCGCGCCGGACAGGATGGCTCCGCATTCGCAGGCCGCGGTGATGAGCGCGCCGGTCTTCATGGCATGCATGGCCCGCAGATCATCCAGCGGCACATCGGTCCGGCCCGTGAACTCCATGTCCACGGTCTGGCCCCCGACCATGCCCCCGGCTCCGGCGGCAACCGCGAGCACGCCAACGGCGCGCAGCACGCGCTCCGCATCCAGTCCCTGTTTCAGGCCGGATTCGCACATCAGGGTAAAGGCCTCGGTCAGCAGCCCGTCCCCGGCCAGAATGGCCGTGGCCTCGTCGAACTGCTTGTGATTGGACGGACGTCCGCGCCGCAGATCATCGTCATCCATGGCGGGCAGATCGTCGTGAATCAGGGAATAGGTATGGATGCATTCCAGACTCGCGGCAAAGGGCATGGCCCGGTCCGCATCCCCGCCCAGCAGGGAGCACCATGACAACGCCAGCACGGGCCGAAGCCGCTTGCCGCCTGCAAGCAGGCTGTATTCCATGGATTCCAGCAGCCGGGCCGGAACATTGCGGCCGCGCAGGCAGTCCTTGAGAAAATCTTCCACATTCACGGCCCGGGCCGCGAGTTTCTCCTTGATGATCATTGCTCGTCATCCTCCGCGCCCAGGCTTTCAAGGGCATCGAATTCGCGGACCAGTCCCTCGCTCACGATGCGGACCTCGTGCCGGGCCGCGTCAAGCTGCCTGCCGCATTCCTTGGACAGGACCAGCCCCTCCTTGTACAGGGCGACCCCCTCCTCCAGAGGCAGGTCGCCGCGCTCCAGCCGCTCCACGATCTCGCGAAGCCGCTCCAGCCTGTGTTCAAACGTCTCGTTCGCCATGACATGTCTCCGCAGCGGGATTGCCGCCCGTTCTCGTTAGTTGAGCAGTTCGTCGGCTCCGGCCTGAAACAGGGGCATCGGGTCCACGAGCCGGCCCTGCACGGCCAAGGAAAAATGCAGATGCGGCCCGGTGGCGCGACCGGTCATGCCGGACAGGCCCACGGCCTGCCCCCGGCGAACCTTGTCGCCCGCCTTCACAATGGGCTTGGAAAGATGGAAGTACATGGACACCACGCCGTTGCCGTGATCCACATACACGGATTTTCCGGCATAGTAGTGGTCGCCCACCAGCACGACTTCGCCATCGGCCACGCTCTTGACCGGATTGCCCATGGGCGAACGGAAGTCGATGCCCCGGTGCGGATTGCGGGGCTTGCCATTCAGGAACCGCTGCAACCCGTACGCGCTGGTGATCCTGCCGGAAACCGGACGTTCCAGAGGCAGGGCCCAATGCCGCAACGGGGTCAGGGTGTCCCGGGCCTCGGCAATGACCACGCGCTCGTCGGCAATGCGTTTCAGCACCTCTTCGGGCGGAGTGACCATCTTCTCGGGCAGGGTCAGGTCCTGACGCGGATATTTCTTGCCCCGCACCACCACGTTGCGGCGAAAGGTGTTCTCCTTGCCGTCAATGGCTGCGGTAACCACAAGCTCCTGCTTGCCGGGCTTGGCGGAAATCACGTCCGTGCCCAGCATGACCAGAGCCACATGACGGCTGTTCCAGACGGAAATGGACGGCTGCACGGCCTTGCCGCCCCAATGCACGGACACATCGTCCAGAGGCAGATCCGAGGTCAGCCGCACCAGAAAGGGCATGCCCAGCTCCACGCGGGAGGGCGCGGCCAGAACCAGTTCGCCGGAACGGGCCGGAGCCGCAGCGGGTTCGGCCTTTTTCCCGATCTCCGGGTCGGCCTTGGGCACGGCCAGATTCACGTCATCGCCTTCTTCCAGACCGAAATCCTGAGCAAAGGCGGGCATGGCGGAAACAGCCACAACAGCAAACAGCAAAAGGGAAATCCAGAGTCGTCTCATCAAACAGCTACCTGTCGGTTTCAGAATTGTCATCGGCAACCACGGCCGCGACCCGGCCGTCCCGCACCCGAATGTCCAGCCGATCTCCGGGCAGGACTTGGTCCGGGCTGCGCAGGAATCCCGAGGTCCGCTCCACGCGCACCAGGGAATAGCCGCGTTCCAAGGGCTTTTCCGGATCCAGCCCGGTCAGGGACGCGCCGGTCAGTTCCAGAACACGCGTCTTTGCCTCCACATGGTCATGGGCGGCCCGCATCAGCCGCCGGGAAAGATTTTCAAGTTCGATTTCGCGCCCGGCAACGGATTCCGGACCGAATGCGCGCTGCAACCGTCCGGTCCAGACAGCAGCTCGGGACGCGCTGGAAAAGAAATGCGACCACCCGGCTCCGCCGAGCCGTCCGAGCAGCGAGGAATACCGCTCCTCCAGCCGCTCCACGCGCCGCTGGGGCGAAAGCCAGACAAGGGCCTTGCGCAAGGACGCGAATTCGGCCCGTTTTCCGCGCAGCAACGCGGCATAGGCACGTCCCAGACGCATGTCCAGCACATCCACGCCCTGAGCCAGTGTCTCGCGCCTCGGCCAGAGTTCCTGCGCCGCATGGCTCGGCGTGGCCGCACGCCTGTCCGCCACGAAATCCGCAATGGACACGTCCGGTTCATGTCCGACACCGCACAGCACCGGAATTCTGGCCCGGAAAATCGCGTCGGCAACAGCCTCGGTGTTGAAGGCCCACAAATCCTCAAGGGAACCGCCCCCGCGGATGAGCACGGCAACCTCGGCCCAGTCGTCATCGCCCGCCGCGTCAAGGGCAGCGGCTATCTGTTCCGGGGCAAGGTCGCCCTGAACCAGTGACGGGTAAATTCGGATTTCCGATCCGGTTCCCCGGGTCTCGGCTATGCGCAGAAAATCGCGGATCGCAGCTCCACGCGGCGAGGTGATCACGGCCACGCGCGCAGGATTGCGCGGCAGCTCCATCTTGCGTTCCTCGTCGAAATACCCTTTGGCCGCGAGTTTGCGCTTCAAGGCCTCGAACTGCAGATGCAGGTCGCCCACTCCCTGATCCTGCACAAGTTCCGCGATCATCTGATACTGGCCGCGCGGCTCGTACACGTTCAACCGTCCGGCACAGAGCACGTCCAGACCGTCCTCCAGCCCGGAAGCCCGCATGGCCGATTCTCCGGACGATTCCTCGACCTCGCCGGTCAGGGGATTGATGCGTTCGCCGCCCACGGGCACGGCCCGCACCGACTCCTGCGCCGATTTGAACCAGACCACGTTCAGGGCGGCATCCCCGTCCGTCAGCGTGAAATACACATGCCCACTCGCAGGCCGGGCCAGATTGGTCACCTGCCCCCGCACCCAGACGAACGGAAATTCCGCCTCAAGCAGATTCTTGACTGATCGGGTCAGCTCGCTGACGGTAAGAATGGCGGCCAAACAACATCTCCACGGCCGGACACGCCCGGCATTTCCCGAGCACGCACACCCGCGCGCCCGAACAATTCGCAGAGCCTATCATTACAAGCCCCGGAGCGACAACCGCACGAACAGGAGAAATTATTTCAGACAAAAAATAAAAAAAATCCCCACACACGTGGGGAACACGTTGTTGCGGAATCCGCATCAGCCGGAGCAGCCGGTTCATCCCCACACACGTAGGGAACACTGAGTAACGCTGCTACTCATCGGTGCCCGCCTCGGTTCATCCCCACACACGTGGGGAACACTGAATCCAGCCATTGAAAACCCTCCAACTACACGGTTCATCCCCACACACGTGGGGAACACCGCCGGGGCCTAGTCCGGGGACAAGGTCGTCAACGGTTCATCCCCACACACGTGGGGAACACTAATTGCAGCTCGCGGAACCGGATAACTCTGCCGGTTCATCCCCACACACGTGGGGAACACTTCCAATTTTTGAAATGTGCGTCAAAATCGTGCGGTTCATCCCCACACACGTGGGGAACACGCCGCAGCCTGGTACGCCTCGTTGAACTCGCCCGGTTCATCCCCACACACGTGGGGAACACTCACACCCACACCGAGGGCAGGTGTAAACGTCCGGTTCATCCCCACACACGTGGGGAACACTTTGCCCAGCGGCTGGACGCTGAACTCGAAAACGGTTCATCCCCACACACGTGGGGAACACCCTACTCTCATGGTCAACTGCCTATCAATTCGCGGTTCATCCCCACACACGTGGGGAACACCTTTTGCCCGCGAGCGTGTGTTTGTGATCGATCGGTTCATCCCCACACACGTGGGGAACACATTGCAGCAACGCCACGGATAACGGCGACCTGCGGTTCATCCCCACACACGTGGGGAACACTATCGAAACGCTTCTTGAGACAGTATTTTCAACGGTTCATCCCCACACACGTGGGGAACACTGTTGACGTGAACGGGGTGTAGCATGGGACTGCGGTTCATCCCCACACACGTGGGGAACACCGGGCCATTTCCTGCGCCGCCTTGATGTCAGCCGGTTCATCCCCACACACGTGGGGAACACTCCAAGACCTCAAAAGCATGGAGACAAGCTATCGGTTCATCCCCACACACGTGGGGAACACATCATGGACCCCAAGCCGTTCATGACCATGGACGGTTCATCCCCACACACGTGGGGAACACTTCCCTGTATCGGAATCGCTTTGCTTGTCTCGCGGTTCATCCCCACACACGTGGGGAACACGCGTGCACGTGCGCGTGGTGCGTATGTGAATACGGTTCATCCCCACACACGTGGGGAACACGAGCGAGGCGAGGACATTCATTCTGTGGTGTTCGGTTCATCCCCACACACGTGGGGAACACTCACGGGTCTGGGCGTGACGGACTCCCCCGCGTCGGTTCATCCCCACACACGTGGGGAACACAACCATGCCGCAGCGCATAACGGCACCGACGGCGGTTCATCCCCACACACGTGGGGAACACCGCATTTGAGCACGATACGCCTCGACCTCAGCCGGTTCATCCCCACACACGTGGGGAACACCTCTCAATTTACAAACTAGGTTTCGTATGCTTCGGTTCATCCCCACACACGTGGGGAACACGGGGTGTAGCCATGGGAGGACTGCTTTCGTTTCGGTTCATCCCCACACACGTGGGGAACACCCCCCTTTACGCTGCGTCCCTGCATCTCGGCGGCGGTTCATCCCCACACACGTGGGGAACACATTTGGGTTCGGTACAAAACAACTCAATAGGTCGGTTCATCCCCACACACGTGGGGAACACGCCGACCTGACTGGCTCACTTTTGACGGAGTGCGGTTCATCCCCACACACGTGGGGAACACGGCATCCAACTTCGCCTTCACGGACTTCAGGTCGGTTCATCCCCACACACGTGGGGAACACCCTTGCTGGAACCAATGGCAATTGCAGGCAAAAAATGGGCATTTCAAAAAAGCCAACAAAAATGACTAAAAATGGCCCAATCAATGCATACAGAAAAACAATATGCGACAAACTATCACCAAGGCAGGGGTGGTGGCAACATGCGGCTACCAGAGAATGCGAAAAAAGGACTCAGCAGACCAAAAAGGAAAAGGGACCTGAACAAATTGTTCAAGTCCCTGTTTTTCCGAGAGTGGTGCGCCCGAGAGGATTCGAACCTCTGACCTACGGATTCGTAGTCCGGCACTCTATCCAGCTGAGCTACGGGCGCATATGGTAAAATCAAGTCCATGCGGACTCTGGTAAAAGAAAAAGGGCCAGGCTGTTTACCTAGCCCCTTGTTCTCCAATGGTGCGCCCGAGAGGATTCGAACCTCTGACCTACGGATTCGTAGTCCGGCACTCTATCCAGCTGAGCTACGGGCGCGTTCGAGAAGAGGGTTTAAGCTCAGACCCCGTTCCCGTCAAGAACTTTTTTCATGTTTTTTCCAGTTTCACGTGTCTTGCGGACTCGGGGCCACGCAGGAGCAGAAACGATTCCGCCCGAATTCGCAGGAACACGCTATCCTCCCGGGAAACGAATCCTTCCATGTCCGGATGACGATCCAGAAACCGCTCCATGCACGGGCCTGCCACCGTCGAATCGGTAATCGGTTCGGCCGTCCCGTTCACGCTCAGGGCGAGCATGGACGCACGGTCTTCTGTCAAATGTTCGTCCCGGGTGTCGATCAGCAGGCTCACCCGAGGCACGGTCAGAATGTTCAGGTACTTGCGCGATGCCTTGCGCGTCACCAGATACAGCACGGTCCCGTCGGTCTCGGCAGCATAGGCCATGAGCGAAGTGTGCGGTTCCTCGCCGTTGGTGGTGGCAAGCACGCAGATGTCCCGGGAGGCGATCAGCGCCCGGATCGTGGCAAGAGTCTGTTCTTCCATGCTTCATATATACAGAAACAGGGCATGGTGCACAATGATTTCGACAGGCGTTCATCCCTTGCCAAACCACCCCGCAACAGGCCACACTGCGCCCATGCCGACATGCTCTCTGGACAACCGCATCCAACAGACCGAGGAAATGCTGCTTTCCCTCTGCAAACAGGCCGACCCGCAAGCCATTCGCGTGGCATGGACCGGAGGCAAGGACTCCACTGCGCTCCTGTTCCTGTGGAAGGCCGTGCTGGACCACCTCGGTTCGGGCGCGCCTCGGGCCATCAATCTGGACACCGGATGCAAGTTCCCGGAAATCATCGAATTCCGTGACGCATTGACACGAGAATGGAATGTGGACCTGCACATTGCCCGCCCCGCAATCTCCCTGAAGGAATACCCGCTGGCACAGGACAAGGTGTCGTGCTGCCGCGACCTCAAGATCATCCCCCTGCAACGCGCCATCCGGGACACGAGCACCCGCATCCTGATCACGGGCATCCGCCGGGACGAAAACCCGGACCGCCATGACCGCGATTTCCTGGAAAACCGGACCGATCCCGACCATGTGCTCGCCAATCCCCTGCTGGATTGGACCGAAATGGACATCTGGGCCTTTCACGACCGCTTCGGCCTGCCCCGCTGCTCCCTGTATGCGGAAGGCTACCGATCCCTCGGCTGCATGCCCTGCACCACGCTCCCCGCCCCGGGACAGGGCGAACGTTCCGGCCGCTCCCGGGCCAAGGAACAAGCCATGCGCACCCTCACGAATCTGGGCTACTTCTAGCCGGTTTTTTTCAAACGAACGCTTCGCGAACAGAAACTTGGTGTCGATCCATGCGCAAGAACCAAGTTTCTGATTTTCCTCTTTCCCGGGGGTAATTAGTGCTCATGTTCACAAGCCACCCAAGAAGCTTGTGAAGGTCTATTTGCAGGAGCCCTTGCCAGTCCTCCCTCAAGGCAAAAGTCAAGCATTTTTTACCATTTAATGAGGGAATTTTTTCGGGCGACGGGTATTGACCAATTGGTTAACATTTCATAATAGGCCATGTTTACTAGGCTAAGGGTGAAGTGCAACTGCACTGACAATCGGTTGGAGGTGAGCCGATTAAGGGTGTTCGATTGTACTCGTGTCAAAACCTTTGAAACGAGGTCGTCATGTCGAATCTGCTGTTACTTCTCATTCTCCTGCCCGTTGCCGCCGCACTGGTTTGCTATTTTGTGCGGTCGCGCGCGGTACGGAGCCTGACGGTGACCGCCACAGGAGCCATTCTGACGGTGGCATCGCTGGGCCTGCTGGCCCAGGGAGAGTTCACGTACTCTCCGGGTTCGTTCCTCGGTATCATGAGCTGGGACGTGTTGATCACTGTCCTGGATTTCGCATTGCTCGTGATCATGTTCTTTTACGGCTTGAAACTCAAAAACCTGCTCATCCAGATTTTCGTGGCAGCCCAGTTCGTGCTGCTGCTCTGGCTTGAAGCAACCATCGACCACGGCATGGAAATTCCGGCACTGTACGGGGACAACCTGTCCCTGATCATGGTGGCCATCATTTCCATCGTGGGTTCCCTCATCTGCATCTTCGCCATCCCGTACATGAAGGAGCACGAAGAGCATCTGCACCTGACGAAGTCCAAGCAGCCCCGCTTCTTCTTCTTTCTGGTGCTGTTCCTGGGAGCCATGAACGGCCTGGTCCTGGCGAACAACATCCTGTGGCTCTACTTCTTCTTCGAAGTGACCACGTTCTGTTCCTTCATGCTCATCGGGCATGACGAAACCGAAATCGCCACCAGGAACGCCACCCGCGCCCTGTGGATGAACTCCCTCGGCGGTCTGGCCTTCGTCATCGGCATGATCCTGATGGAAGCCAAGCTCGGCACGGTCTCCATTCAGGCGATTCTGGCCGCTGGCCCGCAGGGCGCCATCATGCTCACCGGCCTCGGGTTCATCTGTCTGGCAGGCTTCACCAAGGCCGCACAGATGCCGTTCCAGAGCTGGCTGCTCGGCGCCATGGTCGCTCCGACCCCGGTCTCCGCGCTGCTGCACTCCTCCACCATGGTCAAGGCTGGCGTGTACGTCATCCTGAGGTTTGCCCCGGCCTATGCCGGAACCTTCCTCAGCTACGGCATCGCGCTTTGCGGAGCCTTCACCTTCGTGGCATGTGCCGCGCTGGCAATCGGCCAGTCCAACGGCAAGAAGATTCTGGCCTACTCGACCATCTCGAACCTCGGCCTGATCATCGCCTGTGCCGGCATCAACACTCCGCTGGCCATCACCGCAGCCATCATGCTGATCATCTTCCACGCCGTGTCCAAGTCCCTGCTGTTCCTCTGCGTGGGCACCATCGAACACGGCATCGGTTCCCGGGACGTGGAAGACATGCGCGGCCTGTACGCCCGCATGCCCCGCACCACGGTCATCACCATCGTGGGCATCCTGACCATGCTGCTCCCTCCGTTCGGCGTGCTCATGTCCAAGTGGATGGCCATCGAGGCGGCTTCCCAGTTCCTGATCCCGGTCGTGCTCATGGCCATGGGCTCCGCCCTGACCGTCGTGTACTGGGCCCGCTGGGGCGGCCTGCTCATGGGCACCCGTGAACGCGGCGCACAGCCCGAATCCCAGGCAACCCTGACCCGTCTGCCCCTGACCATCCTTGTCATCGGCTCCGTGGTTCTGGCCCTGATTGCTCCGGTGATCTACTCCGGCCTGATCGCCCCCCTGTTCCCGGAAGGCGCTCCCTTCCAGGTCAGCCTCGGCGTGCTCTCCAGCACGCAGGGCGGCTTCGCTGTCTACCCGCTGTTCCTGGTCCTCGGCGTGGGCCTGCTCTTCGCGCTCAAGGCCACCTCGGGCTGGCGCAAGGCCAAGGAAGTGGCTCCCTACGTATCCGGTTCCAATGTTGAAACTCCCGGCAGCTACAACGGCCCCATGGACCAGCCCGTGTCCTTCTCGGCCGGAAACATGTATCTCGGCGAGCTTTTCGGTGAAAACAAGATCACCGCAGCCGCGAATGCAGTAGCCATAGCCCTGATCGTGCTCATGATGGGAGGGGCGCTGTAATGAAAGCTATCATTCTCGCAATACTCGGTATCATCATCGCTCCCGTGCTCGGCGGCCTGATCGCCGGACTCGACAGGCGCTTGACCGCTTGGTTCCAATCCCGTCAGGGCCCGCCCATCCTGCAGCCCTTCTATGACGTGGCCAAGCTGTTCGGTAAGGAAAAAATGGTCGTCAACCAGTGGCAGGTTCTCTGCGCATGGGTGTACATGATCGCCGCGGCCGTGTCCGTGGGGCTGTTCTTCGCCCAGAGCGACCTGCTCCTGATCTTCTTTGTGCAGGCCATCGGCGCCGTGTTTCTGGTCATGGGTGCACTTGCCGCCAAGTCGCCCTATTCCCAGGTCGGCGCACAGCGCGAGCTGATCCAGATTCTGGCTTACGAGCCGATTCTGATCCTCGTGTTCGTGGGCATCTTCCTGACCACCGGCAGCTTCAAGCTCGAAGCTGTCTGGGCCCTGGATTCCCCAATGCTGGCCAAACTGCCCCTGCTGTACATCGCGCTGGGATATGCCCTGACCATCAAGCTGCGGAAGTCGCCCTTCGACTTCTCCACTTCGCATCACGGCCATCAGGAGCTCGTCAAGGGCGTCCTGACCGAGTTCTCCGGTCCCTATCTGGGTCTGGTCGAACTGGCCCACTGGTACGAGACCATTCTGGTCCTCGGCCTGTGTGCGATCTTCTGGTCCACCAACGTGGTGTGGATGGCCGTTCTGCTGGTCGCCACATACTTCCTCGAAGTGCTGGTGGACAACACCATGGCCCGCATGACCTGGCGCTGGATGCTCAAGCGCGTCTGGCTCATCGGCATGGGCATGTCCGTTGTTAACCTCATCTGGCTGTACGCGGGGTAACCACTATGTTCAGCTCGTTCATCAAGAAGTCTCGCGCCAAATCCCCGTGGATCATGCACTTTGATTGCGGGAGCTGTAATGGCTGCGATATCGAAGTACTGGCCTGCCTGACACCGCTCTACGACATCGAGCGGTTCGGCATCGTCAACGTCGGCAACCCCAAGCACGCGGACGTGCTCCTGGTCACCGGCACCGTAAACCACCGCAACAAGAAGGTACTCAAGAACCTCTACGATCAGATGCCCGAACCCAAGGCCGTCATCGCCATCGGCGCATGCGGCAACAGCGGCGGCGTGTTCCGCGACTGCTACAACGTGGTGGGCGGCATCGACAAGGTCATCCCCGTGGATGTCTACGTGCCCGGTTGCCCGGCCAAGCCCGAAGCCATCATTGACGGTGTGGTCGCTGGCCTCCAGAAGTTCGCGCAAAAGGTGGAAGAGGCCGGTTAGGCCCTCCTCAAAGAGGTGATTCGCCGTGATAAGCAATGTTACCGAAGTGACTGTTGACGCCATCGTCAACGAAGTCATGAAGATGAAAAACGACGGGTACAGGCTCGTGACCTTCAGCACCTACGCAGTGGGCGAGAAGGAACTGGGCATCATGTACCATTTCGATAAGGATCTCGATGAAGCGCATCTGCGTCTGGTCGTGGACAAGGAAAAGCCCATTCCGAGCGTTTCCGGCGTCTACTTCTGCGCCATGCTCGTCGAGAACGAAATCCAGGACCAGTGGAACGTCAAGTTCGACGGTCTGGTCGTTGACTTCAACCGCACCCTCCTTCTTGACTCCGAAGTCACCACGGTTCCCCTGGTGAACAACGTCAAGATCGAGCCGAAAAACTAGGGAGGCCGATATGGCGAGTACTGTTATTCCTTTCGGCCCGCAGCATCCCGTCCTGCCCGAGCCCATTCACTTGACGCTCAAGGTGGAGGACGAAATCGTCAAGGAAGCTGTCCCGGCCCTTGGCTACATCCATCGCGGTCTGGAAATGCTCTGTTCCATTCGCGATTACCATCACATGATTCAGGTGTGCGAACGCATCTGCGGCATCTGTTCCATGATTCACGCCACCTGCTACTCCCAGACCATCGAAGAGCTCATGAACATCGAGGTTCCGCCTCGCGCCGAGCTGCTCCGCATCGTCTGGAGCGAACTGCACCGCATGCACAGCCATCTGCTGTGGCTCGGCCTCTTTGCCGATGCGTTCGGCTTCGAAGCCCTGTTCATGCAGTTCTGGAAAATCCGTGAAAAGATCATGGACATCAACGAAGCCACTGCGGGCAACCGCGTGATCGTGTCCGTGAACGTAATCGGCGGCGTCCGCGCCGACCTCAGCCCGGACCAGATTCGCTGGATTCTGACCGAGCTGGACGACGTGGAAAAGCAGCTCAAGGCGATCCAGCCCACCATTCTGGACGACTACACCGTCAAGTCCCGGACCAAGGGCATCGGCGTCATGACTCCGGAGCAGGCCATCGAACTCGGCGCGGCCGGTCCGACCCTGCGTGGTTCCAACGTGGCTCAGGACGCCCGCATGCTCGGCTATGGTGCTTACTCCCAGCTCGACTTCGAACCCGTTGTCGAGCCGGACGGCGACTGCTGGTCGCGCTCCACGGTGCGCTTCCGCGAAGTGCTCCAGTCCATCGATCTCGTACGCCAGGCCATCAGCAAGTTGCCCGAGGGAGACATCAACGTGAAGGTCAAGGGCAATCCGCCCGAGGGTGGCGAAATCTACACCCGCGTGGAACAGCCTCGCGGCGAGTGCATGTACTACATCCGCAGCAACGGCACCAAGCACCTTGAACGCCTGCGTATCCGGACGCCCACTTTCGCCAACATTCCGCCGCTGCTGACCATGCTTCCGGAATGCGAACTGGCGGACGTACCGGTTATCGTCCTGTCCATCGACCCGTGCATCAGCTGCACAGAACGCTAAGGAGGGACCGATATGCTGTTTACGCCCAACGTACTCAAGAACCTGCTCTCCAAGCCGGCGACGCGCAAATACCCGTTCGAGGTTCGGGACCCGTTCCCGAAATACCGGGGCGAGCTGTACATCGACATCGAAAAATGCATCTTCTGCGGCACCTGCTCGCGCAAGTGTCCGTCCCAATGCATCGTGGTGGACAAGTCCACGGGCCTGTGGGAATGCGACCCGCACGCCTGCATCTACTGCGGCATCTGCGAGGACCTCTGTCCGGTCAAGGCCATCCACATGAAGGATGTGCATCGCAAGCCTCTGGTCGAAAAGATCATGATGACCGAACACGGCGAGCCGCCCAAGCCCAGAAAGAAGAAGGCTGCCCCGGCTCCCGAGGCAAAGGCCGAAGCCAAGCCCGAGCCTGCTCCCGAGGCCAAGCCCGAGCCTGCTCCCGAGGCCAAGCCCGAGCCTGCTCCCGAGGCCAAGGCCGAACCTGCTCCCGAGGCCAAGGTCGAGGAGCCCAAGGAAGAAACTGCCCCGACCACGGAAAAGGCTGCCAAGCCTGCTCCCAGGAAGGGCAAGAAAAAAGGCAGGAAGTAATTCCCTGCCGCTGACATGAACGTCAAAGCCCCGGTTCCTGCGAACCGGGGCTTTTTTTTCTGCACTTTCAAACCGATACGCATACGTCCTTTCCACTGGCAAGCCACGGGCCACTCCTGCGCGCCACGCTTGGCTTGCGCCGGGAAATGAAGTAACGTCTCTGCCCTTATGAAACGCAAGCCAACACGGGCCGTAAGCATCGGCGGCGTGGGCATCGGCGGAGACAACCCGGTTCGGGTCCAGTCCATGTGCAACACCGACACCCGCGACGTGCAGACTACACTGGCCCAGATCAACCAACTGGCCGAGGCAGGCTGCGAAATCGTCCGCCTTGCCGTTCCCGATGACACAGCCGCACAGGCACTTCGACAAATCCGTGCCCAATCGCCCGTTCCGCTGGTGGCGGACATCCATTTCGACTACCGTCTGGCCCTGTCCTCGCTTGAGGCGGGCATGGATGCGCTGCGCATCAACCCAGGCAACATCGGCGGCGAGAACAAGGTGGACGCGGTTGTACGCGCTGCCGCAGATCAGGGAGCCCCCATCCGCATCGGCGTGAACGGCGGCTCCCTTGAAAAGGACCTGCTCCGCCAGTACGGCGGTCCCACGCCCGAAGCCATGGTCGACTCCGCCCTGCGGCATGTGGCCATGCTGGAAAAGCGCGGCTTTCATGACACCAAGATTTCCCTGAAGTCCTCGTCCGTGCTCACCACGGTTGCCGCGTATCGGCTCATGTCCGAAAAATGCGACTATCCCCTGCACATTGGCGTGACCGAAGCAGGCACCCTTGTCCGGGGTGCGGTCAAATCGTCCGTCGGTCTGGGACTCCTGCTTGCCGAGGGCATCGGCGACACCATGCGCGTATCCCTGACCCACGACCCCGTGGCCGAAATCGGTGTATGCTGGGAAATCCTGCGCTCGCTCGGCCTGCGCGAACGCGGCCCGGAGATCGTTTCCTGCCCCACCTGCGGCAGAACCGAAATCGACCTCATATCCCTTGCCGAACAGGTCGAAGAGGCCCTGCGCGGAGTCGAGGAAGTCTTTACCGTGGCCGTGATGGGCTGCGTGGTCAACGGCCCGGGCGAAGCACGCGAGGCCGACATCGGCATTGCCGGAGGCCGCGATCTGGGCATAATTTTCCGCAAGGGCGAGGTTGTCCGCAAGGTCAAGGGCAAAGGCAACCTGCTGCCCGAATTCATGAGAGAAATTCAGAGCTTTCTGCAAGAAAGGAGAAACAAGTAAATGCGACTTTCCCGATACTATGTTCCGACCCTGAAGGAGGCGCCCTCCGAGGCCGAGGTCATCTCCCACAAGCTGCTGATCCGCGCGGGCATGATCCGCAAGCTCACCAGCGGCATCTACAATTTTCTGCCCCTTGGCCTGCGTTCCCTGAACAAGGTCGAAGCCATCGTGCGCGAGGAAATGGACCGCGCCGGAGCCATGGAAGTGCTCCTGCCCATGGTCCAGCCTGCGGACCTGTGGCGCGAAACCGGCCGCTGGGACTACTACGGCAAGGAACTGCTCCGCTTTCATGACCGCCACGACCGGGACTACTGCCTCGGCCCCACGCATGAAGAGGTCATGACCGACCTGATTCGCGGCGAAATCCGCTCCTACAAGCAGCTTCCCGTGAACCTGTACCAGATTCAGACCAAGTTTCGCGACGAAATCCGGCCCCGTTTCGGCCTGATGCGCGGCCGCGAATTCGTGATGAAGGACGCCTATTCCTTCGACCGTGACGAGCAGGGCGCAGAGGCCTCCTACTGGAACATGTTCGAGGCATACAAGCGCATCTTCTCCCGCATCGGGCTGCGCTTCAAGCCGGTCCAGGCCGACTCCGGCGCGATCGGCGGCGACTTTTCCCATGAATTCATGGTGCTGGCCGATACCGGCGAAGACACCATTGCCTCGTGCAAGGCCTGCGAATTCGCAGCCAACCTTGAAAAGGCCAAGGTCACGGCTCCGCAGGGCGAATGCCTGTGCGACGCGGAATGCCCGGCCATCGAGGAAGTGCCGACCCCAGGCCAGCACACGGTCGAGGAAGTCTGCAAGTTCCTGAACGTGGACGCCTCCGCACTGGTCAAGACCCTGCTCTTCGTGGTGGACGGCGAACCCGTGGCCGCACTGGTTCGCGGCGACCGCGAAATCAACGACGTGAAGCTGCGCAATCTGGTCGGCGGCAATGAGATCGAGTTTGCGGACGAGGCTCTGGTCAAGGAAATCACGGGCGCGCCCGTGGGCTTTGCCGGACCGCACTCCCTCAAGGAGGGCGTGCGCGTGTTCGCGGACAACGAGCTCTGTCTCGCCACGGACTGGATCGCAGGCGGCAACAAGGCCGACACCCATGTGCGCCACCTCTCCCTTGGCCGCGACTGCAACATCGAGAAGTTCGCCGACCTGCGCGTGATTCAGGAAGGCGACCACTGCCCGGAATGCGGCGGCGAAATCGAGTTCACCAAGGGCATCGAAGTCGGCCACGTGTTCAAGCTCGGCACCAAGTATTCCGAAAAGATGAGCGCCACCTATCTGGACGAGAACGGCAAGTCCCAGACCATGATCATGGGCTGCTACGGCATCGGCGTGTCCCGCATCATCGCTTCCGCCATCGAGCAGAACAACGATGATGGCGGTTGCGTGTTCCCGCCCTCCATCGCGCCCTTCGAAGCCTGCCTCATTTCCCTTGGTGGCAAGGATGAGGCCGTCAACGCCAAGGCCGAGGAACTCTACGAGGAAATTCGCGCTCTGGGCGTGGACGTGTGCTACGATGATCGCAAGGAACGTCCGGGCGTGAAGTTCGCGGACGCCGATCTCGTGGGCTACCCCATGCAGCTCGTGCTTGGCGGCAAGGGCCTCAAGAACGGCATCATCGAAGCCAAGAACCGCAAGACCGGTGAAAAGATCGAACTGCCTCTGGACGGATTCGCTCAGGCCTTTGCGGATTGGCGCACTCAGGTCTGGCAGAATTGGGGACTGGAACTGAACTAGTCCGAATCACATACGCATTGCGCAAAGGGTCGCGACGAATGCACTCGTCGCGGCCCTTTTCACGTCCGCACCAGCAAAGCCGAAAGGCTTTTTCCGCTCACGCCACATCCGAGGCCAATGCCTCAGCCAGCAAGGCCCCGCTTTGCACCGCCTTTTCCAGAATCTCCGGGTAGGATTTGATCCTGCCGCGATCGAATATCCGCATGATGGGAATCTCGGCAACGATCTCGTACCCCAGGGCTTCAAGAGGCATGCGCATGGCCTCAAGAGCAAAGCCCATGTCCCTCAGGTCCTCCTGCTCGCCAATGGCAGCGATCACTGCTTTCCGTCCCTGCCCGGCAAGATTGCTGGACCACTGGCGTGGCCGGGTGTCCTTGAACTCGTAAAAGCAGTACAGCCGGTCAATGAATGCCTTCATCCATGCCGTGATATTGTAGTTGTGCACCGGAGAAACGAGAACAAGCCCGCGGCTGCTCACCAACTCGGGATACAGCAGGCTCATGCCGTCATGAAACTGCGTGCATATCTTGTCCCTGCGACATTTCTCGCACCCGATGCACGGCTCGTACCGATAATCCCGCAGGTGAACGCTCTTTGCCGCACCGCCACGCCCGGCAGCTCCATCCAGAACGGCTTGAAGCAGATGGTGGGAGTTGCCACTTTTTCGCGGACTGCCTTCAACACCCAGAATCGCATTGGTAATATTCATTCTTCCAACATGCATGGTTTCCAGGACGGATGCAATGAAGAAGAAAGCGGCCTCCGGCGGCCCCTTCGGGGAGACCAGGGCGCTGCCCTGGACCCGCAAGGAGCAAGGCCCCTCGACTCCATTTGTGTCAGGTGGTCGGAAAGGTCCGGGGAATGCTCTGGCGAGACATTCCCCGGACCTTTCCGACCACCTGACACGAGACAATCGTTGCCAGCCAATCTGTCAAGACTGTACCCTCCGACAAAATTTCCTTCAAAAACAAACCCTCCTAATCTCGAACAACCTGTTTCAGGGATCGGGCCTTGCCGATCCCTGAAACGGAATGGGGATCCAAGGGGCCTTGCTCCTTGGCGGGTCTGGGCAGCGCCCGCCCCCCGGGAGGGTCGCCGAAGGCATCCCAAAAAACAAGACCCGATGCCGAAGCACCGGGTCTTGTCATATCCTGTTTTACGCCTTGTCGTCATCTGGCGGCTCCGGTTCCGGGACCTTTTTCCGGAACTCGGCAATACGCTGGATGGCCACATACAGGGCCGGAATCACGATCACGCCGAAACAGGTTGCCGCGATCATGCCGCCGAACACCGAAGTGCCGAGGGCGTGACGCGAGGCCGAGCCTGCGCCCGAGGCCGTGACCAGCGGGATGACGCCGAGAATGAAGGCAAAGGATGTCATGAGGATGGGGCGGAACCGCAGATGCGCGGCATGTTTGGCCGCTTCCACGATGGACGCGCCCTGTTCGCGGCGTTCCTTGGCAAACTCCACGATGAGAATGGCATTCTTGGCCGCCAGACCGATGAGCATGACCAGACCGATCTGGGCATACACGTTGTTGTCCAATCCGCGCATCCACTGGGACGACATGGCCCCCAGAATGCCGAGGGGCACGCAGAGGATGACCGCGAACGGGGTGGCCCAGCTTTCGTACTGGGCAGCCAGCACGAGGAAGACCATGATGATGGCCAACGCGAACACGAGGCCGGTCTGCCCGCCCGAGTTCTTCTGCTGGTAGGCGATGCCGGTCCAGTCGAACCCGTAGCCCTGCGGCAGAGTCTGCCGCGCCACGTCCTCCATGGCCTGCATGGTCTGGCCCGAGCTGAAGCCCGGAGGCGTGGCCGCGTTGATTTCCGCAGTCTTGAACAGATTGTACCGCTGGATGTATTCCGGCCCGGTGATGCGTTCCACATTGGCCACGGTGCGCAAGGGAATCATCTCTCCCTCACCCGAGCGCATGTAGAACTGGGCGAGATCATCGATCTTGCCCCGGAATTCGGATTCGGCCTGCGCCATGACGCGGAAGGTGCGCCCGTACTTGTTGAAGTCATTGATGTAATAACCACCCAGATAGGTCTGAAGGGTCTGGAACACATCGTTCACGGGCACGCCGAGCTTCTTGCACTTTTCGCGGTCCACTTCCACGTAGAACTGGGGCACGTTGGTGCTGAAGGTGGAGAACAGGCCGGTGACCTCGGGCCGTTTGGACACCTCGGCCAGATAAGCCCGGGTCACGGCAAACAGCTCCTCGGGAGTACCGCCCGCGCGGTCCTGCAATTCGAACTGAAGGCCGCCGGTGGAACTCAGGCCCGGAATGGGCGGCGCGCCGAACGCCACGATCGAGGCTTCCTGAATGCTCATGAACGCCTTTTGCGCCCGGCCCCTGATGCCGTCGAAACTGAGCTCCGGGGTCTGACGTTCGGACCAGTCGTCAAAAATGACGAAGACCGTGGCGGCATAGGAGGTGTAGGCGCTGTTGAGCAGGTTCAGCCCACCCAGCGCAACCCAGTTGTACACGCCCGGAGCGTCCTTGAGGTAGTCTTCGATCTTCCTGACCACGGCATCGGTGCGTTCGAGGGACGCGCCCTCGGGCAACTGCACGTTGATGATCATGTAGCCCTGGTCCTCGTCCGGCACGAAACTGGACGGCAGGATGGAGAACAGGCCCCAGCAGCTGACCGTGACCACGCCGATGATGGCAATGCCCATGAGGGCGCGGCGAATCAGTCCGCTCACGACCGCGTTGTACTTGTTGGTCACGGCGGTGAACACCACGTTGAACTTGTCGAAGAACCAGCCGAGCGGGCCGCGGATCGGCGTATAGGGCCGAAGCAGCAGCGCGGACAGGGCCGGGGACAGGGTCAGGGCGTTCACGGACGAAATGGCCACGGACACGGACAGGGTCAAGGCGAACTGCTTGTACAGCTGGCCAGTGATGCCACCCATGAACGCGACAGGCACGAACACGGCAATGAGCACGAGCGTACTGGCAATGACCGGACCGGTTACTTCGGCCATGGCCTTTTTCGTGGCTTCCTTGGGACTGAGCCCCTCCTCGTCGATGATGCGTTGCGTGGCCTCGACAACGACGATGGCGTCGTCGACCACGATGCCGATGGCAAGCACCAGACCGAACAGGGTCAGGGTGTTGATGGAGAATCCGAGCACCGGGAACAACGCGAACGTACCGATCAGGGAGACGGGCACGCAGACCATGGGAATGATGGTGGTGCGCCAGTTCTGAAGGAATATGAACACGACCAGAAACACGAGGACAAGGGCCTCGTACAGGGTTTCCATGACCTCGTCGATGGACGCGTTCACGAACCGGGTGGTGTCGTAGGGAATGGTGTACTGCACGCCGTCCGGAAAATACGTGGACAGCTCCTTCATGGTGGACCGCACCTGATCGGCCACATCCAGGGCATTGGACCCGGGCAGCTGATAGATCAGGATGGACGCGGTGTTCGAACCGGAAAGACGGCTGAAGGTATAGTAGTTCTTGGCGCCCATTTCCACGCGCGCCACATCGCCGATGCGCACGGTGGAACCATCGGGCTGCATCTTGACGATGATGTTGCCGAACTCCTGCGGATCGGACAGACGGCCCTTGACCCGAACGGTCATCTGGAACTGCTGGCCCTTGGGAGCCGGGGGCATGCCGATCTGCCCGGCAGGGGCCTGAACGTTCTGTTCCTGAACCACGCCGATCACGTCCCCCACGGTCAGGCCGTAGGTGGCGAGCTTGTCCGGATCGAGCCAGATGCGCATGCCGTAGTCCTGATCGCCGAACAGGGATACGTCGCCAACGCCGGGAATGCGCTTGAGCGCGTCATACAGATTGATCTTGGCGTAATTGTTCAGAAACAGGGTGTCGAACTGGCCTTCCTTGGAGGTCAGGTTGACGATGAGCACGATTTCCGGGGACTGCTTCTTGACCTGAATGCCCGAGTTGCGCACTTCCTGCGGAAGCTGAGGCTGGGCAAGGCTGACGCGGTTCTGTACATCGACAGTGGCGAGCTCCAGATCGCGTCCCAGCTCGAAGGTGACGGTCAGATTCATGCGGCCGTCGTTCGAGCTGATGGAATTCATGTACAGCATATCCTGCGCGCCGTTGACCTGCTCCTCGATGGGAGTGGCAACCGCCTCTTCCACGACTTCAGCGTTCGCGCCGGTGTACGAGGCCGAAACCTGCACCGACGGCGGCGAAATCTGCGGATATTGCGCAATGGGCAGGGAGAGCAGACTCAGCGTACCCACCAGAAGAATCACGATGGCCACGACCGAGGCAAAGATGGGCCGGTCGATGAAGAATCTGACAAACATGGCTACCTACCCGTTCTGGCCCGAGGTTTCGGTCTTGTCCTGTTCCGTGTTCGCCTGCGGCTGCTTCTGCGAATCTCCGTCGGACATGGGCACGGGGATGGGCTTGACCTTGATGCCGGGACGCACGCGGCTCACGCCGTCCGCAATGATCATGTCCCCGACCTTGATGCCTTCCGTGACCGCAACCACGTCCTGCTGCTCGGGGCCGAGCTTGACCGGCACGCTCTTGACCACGCCGTCTTCGCCGACAACGTACAGCGACTTCACGCCCTGAACGTCCACCACGGCGCGTGCGGGAACGACCAGCGCGTCCGGGATGTTGTCGAGAAGCGCACGCAGCTTGGCGTACTGGCCGGGCTTGAGCAGGCCGTCCGGATTGGGAAAGGTCAGTCGGATGCCGAGGGTTCCGGTTCTGGGATCAACCGCACGGTCGGCCATGTCGAACGTGCCCCCGTGCTCGTACTTCGAACCATCGGCAAGGATGATGCGCAGTGCGTTTTCATCCTTGTTCTGGGCATTGCGCAATTCGCGGTTGCGCATGGCGCGCACGTAGTCGGATTCGCTGATGGAAAAATTCACGTACACGGGGTCGGTGGAGGACACGGTCGCAAGCAGGGTGTTTTCGCCGCGTCCGACAAGATTGCCCACGTCCACATGGGCCTTGCCGATGACTCCGGTCAACGGGGAATGAATGCGCGTGTAGCCAAGCTGAAGCTGCGAATCCCGAAGCGCAGCCTGAGAATCGCTAAGTGAAGCCTTGAGGGTTTCCATGTCGGTCTGACGCACCTCGAACTCGTCGCGGCTGACCACGCCCTCGTCAAACAGCTTTTCGAAACGCTGGAAATCGCGTTCCGCCTTGCTCAACTTGGCCCTGTTGTAATTGACCGTGGCCTGAGCCTGCTTGATCTGCTCCTGATAGGTTTGGGGATCGATCTCGAAAAGCAGCTGATCCTTCTCGACCGTGTCGCCCTCCTTGAAATGCTTTTCGAGCAGAAAGCCCTCCACGCGGGCGCGCACGTCCACCGTGGCCTTGGCATTGATCTGGGCCACGAATTCCCCCCAGACCTGCACGGGCCGCTGTTCGGCCTTGACCACCTTCATGGGCACGGTCTCCTGCGAAGCCACGGCCTTCTTCTTGTCCTCTCCGCCCTTGCAGGCGACCAGCGAGGCCAGAACCAGCGCCACGCACAATCCGGGCAACAGCATTCCGATCCGTTTCACAACCCTATTCATATCCGGCATCCCCTGTTTCGGTTTCGCTTTCGTCGAGAAATCACCGAGATTCGCATGTATGCAATCTCTTTTCTTACGCACGTTTTGTACATAAATTCAAGCACAAACCCGGCCAGACTTTTGTCGATCGCAACACCAGATCGCGGAAAACGGTCTTGTCACGGCAATTCGCCGCGCCGAACAGCAGGGAAACCGGGTGGCAATGGTCGTTCAACTACCACAAAAGAAACGGGACCGGCACGCATTTTTCCATGCGCACCGGTCCCGGATTTTTCCGATGAGAATTCCCTTGGACGTCCCAGCCCTGCCGAGTCCGGACCGCCCCTTTGCCGAATCCGCCTATTGCGGAGTGGAGCAGGACGGAATGTTGGGGTCCTGACCGCTCTTGACCAGCTTTTCCCGATATTCCCTGATCTCGGCCATGTCCGACCATTCGCCGAACCATTCCTTCCATTCCGAAAAGCTCTTGAACTCCTCGTCAAGGTAGGCCTCGTGCATCTTGGTCCAGAGGTTGAACATGTACATCTCGATCTTGAAATCGCTGTGGTCGAAGACCTTGGGCATGATGGCGGGGTCATACTTGGCACCGTCGAGTTCCGCGCCCACAAAGGAGCAGACCGTATCCTGGGAGGTCCGGTAGTCAATGGCCGATTCATTGAGCATTTCGACCAGAGTCACCATTCTGGGGTGATTGTCGCGGATGTCGGCAAGCGCATCCTCGGACACGCTCATCCAGAGGCCACCGTCCTTTTCCTTGACGAAATAGAAGCGGAGCCACTGGTCGAACTGAAAGATTTCTAGCGCATCCCTGACCGCGCTTTTCACGCTGACGCTTTTGAGCATGGTAACCTCGCAATTTGCGTTGGCCGTTGCCGAAAATCGCCAATCTCCCCTTTTTCCGCCGCAAAAGTCGCTCCGCACCGGAAACGGACGGGGTTTCAAGCCGCTTTTCGGGACAACCGGCCTTATTATCGGTATTCAACAGGCTGTCGGGGTGGAAATATGGTCATCAAATCCGGATGCGTCAAGTCTTTATGGGGAAAGACGAGTTTTTGGGAAAAACCTGAGCATGCCGGACTGGACAAACCCGAGTGCGGTGTTATATGAAGTGCGGCTCGAAAGGCAAACAAGCCCGCTCGGGCTATAATATCCAAGGAGACATTTTCATGGCCAGACACAAGAAGCACGAACGCAAGAAGGAACTGGATCGCAAACGTCATCGCCGGGCCAAGGCTCTGAAGGCGAGGGTCAGGGAAGCGAAGGCCGCTGCCGCCAAATAGCGACGCGAGCCGACTCGAAAGCATCGTGCAGTGAACCGAGGGGAGGGGCGAAATGCCCATCTACGAATATCAATGCGAAAAATGCGGTCGAGTCTTTGAGGACTGGCAGTCCGGTTTTGAGGAACACGACATGGAATGCCCCGATTGCGGGGGCGTTTCCAGGCGTCTCATTTCCAACACCTCGTTCATCCTCAAGGGCTCCGGATGGTATGTCACCGACTATGCAGGAAAAAATCCCAGCAACGGGGCTTCCGGCAGCGGGGACAATGGAAACGGAAACGGCAAAAAGGACGCCGCCGCCAGCAAAGCCAAACCCGATACCGGGGGCTGCGCTGCTTCGGCATCCACGACTTCCGCACAATAGCGGCGGAAAAAGGCAGCCCCGGCTGCCTTTTTTTTGGTCGGTCAGGCACGATCCGTCCCGGGGACGGTTTGCCCGGCCGTAACAGAGAGACCGCCGACCGGCGGTCAAGCGAGGGAGCCATGATTGAACGGTACTCGCGGCCCGAGATGGCCGCGCTGTGGACTCTGGAAAACAAGTTCCGGGTCTGGCTGGAAGTGGAACTGGCCGTTTGCGAGGCCTGGCATGAAAACGGCCAGATTTCGGACAAGGCCATCAACGATATCCGGACAATGGCCGACTTCGACGCGGACCGCATTCTGGAAATCGAAAAAACCACCAAGCACGATGTGATCGCCTTTCTTACCGCAGTGGAGGAAAAGGTGGGACCGTCGTCCCGGTACATTCATCTGGGCTGCACCTCGTCCGACATCGTGGACACGGCCAACGGCGTGCTCCTGACCCGGGCCGGAAGAGTCATCGCCAAGAGCCTCGACCGCCTTCTGGACGTGCTCAAGGAACTGGCGCATCGCCACAAGGGCCTGCTCTGCATGGGCCGCACCCACGGCATCCACGCCGAGCCCACCACCTACGGACTCAAGTTCGCCGGCTTCCACGCCGAATTCCAGCGCCACCGCGAACGCTGGGAAGCCGCATGCGAAAACATCCGCGTGGGCAAGCTCTCCGGCGCAGTGGGCACCTTTGCGCACCTGTCCCCGGAGATCGAGGAACGCGCCTGCGAAATCCTCGGCCTGAGGCCGGACCCGCATTCCACCCAGGTTGTCCAGCGCGACCGCTACGCCCAGTTCTTCACCACGCTGGCCATGATGGCTGGCGGCATCGAGCGCCTCGGCGTGGAGCTGCGCCACCTGCAGCGCACCGAAGTCCTCGAGGTGGAGGAAGGCTTCACCAAGGGGCAGAAGGGCTCCTCGGCCATGCCCCACAAGAAGAATCCCATTTCCGCGGAAAACCTGTGCGGCCTGTCCCGCGTGGTCCGCTCCAACTCCCTTGCCAGCATGGAAAGCCAGGCCCTGTGGCACGAGCGCGACATCAGCCACTCCTCCGTGGAACGCGTGATCATGCCCGACTCCACCGTGCTCATGGACTACATCCTGAACCGCATGGCCGGCGTGCTGGAACGTCTGGTGGTCAAGGAAGACAACATCACCCGCAACCTGTACGGATCGTTCGGACTTTTCTACTCCCAGCGGGTTCTGAACAAGCTCATCGCCTCGGGCCTTCGCCGCCAGAAGGCCTATGAAATGGTCCAGCGCGTGGCCATGGTCTGCTGGGCCGAAAAGCTCCAGTTCGAGGACGAGGTGCGTAAGGACGCGGAAATCAAGACGCATCTGGCATCCAACGAACTTGACGACGCGTTTGACCCCTCGTATTACAAACGTTATGAAGACACCATCTTCGAACGAGTGTTCGGAGAATAAGGACAGCATGCAGAATCTGAAGACCAAACTTGCCAAGCTGCTTCTGGAGCGCTCCTACAAGGAGGGCGACTTTACGCTGACGTCCGGCAAGAAGAGCGATTTCTATTTCGATTGCAAGCAGACCGCCCTGCACCCCGAAGGCAGCTACCTCATCGGCAAGCTGTTCTTCGAGATGCTCCGCGACGTGGACGTCAAGGGCGTGGGCGGCATGACTCTGGGCGCCGACCCCCTGATCTCCAGCGTGACCGTGGTGTCGCATCTGGAGGACCGGGGCATGCCCGGATTCATCATTCGCAAGAAGGCCAAGGGCCATGGAACCGGCCAGTATCTGGAAGGAATGTCCAACTTCGAGCCCGGCGACAAGGTCGCCCTGCTCGAGGACGTGGTCACCACCGGCGGCACCCTGATCACGGCTGCGGAGCGTGTGCGCGACGCCGGGCTGGAGATCGTGACCGTGCTGAGCGTGCTGGATCGAGGCGAAGGCGGACGCGAGAACCTGCGGGATGCGGGGTTGGAGCTGCGCTCCATCTTCACCCGGCAGGAACTCAAGGACGCTGGCAAGTAACGTCAAGGAGCCCGTGGAGAGACATGCGCGTCATTGCCTGGAGCCTGACCATACTGTTATTGGCCGCCTCCGCTGTCCGGGCCGATGGCTGGAAGACGACCCTGTCGTCCCACAGTCTCGGTCCGGAGCGCATTGTCGCCATAGACAAGGCTTCCCAGACCCTGTTCCTTCTGGAACAGCGGTCTCCCCTGCACATGAAGGAAAGCTACCCCTGCACCACGGGGCAGGTCGAAGGCGACAAGCTCGTGCGGGGTGACATGCGCACCCCGGAAGGGGTCTATTTCCTTGGGGGACGCATCGGGCGGAAGCTCGACTGGACCTTGTACGGCAACGTGGCCTATTCCCTGAACTATCCGAACCCGGTGGATCGCATCAAGGGCAAGACCGGATACGGCATATGGCTGCATGGCCGGGGCAAGACCCTTGTCCCCCGCGATACGCTCGGATGCGTGGCCCTCAAGAATCCCGACATTCAGGCCCTTGGGGATGACATCACACCGGGCACCCCGGTGCTCATCGCCAGCGACCTGAAATGGACCCCGAAGAACAACCAGGACGATCCGCTTGCCGAGGAACTCGCCGAGCAGGTTCGCATCTGGGCTTCGGACTGGGAAAAGCAGGGACAGGATTTCCTCGACCACTACAACCCCGCCCTGATGACGCTCTCCGAGAACAGCGATTTCCGCAACTTTGCTGCGCACAAGCGCAACGTGTTCGCGGCCAAGCCCTGGATTCACGTAGTGGTGGACAACATCCACGTAATGCCCGGACCGGACTACTGGGTGACGTGGTTCGACCAGTACTACCGCACCACCGGTCTGATTTCCCAGACCGGCAAGCGGTTCTACTGGCAGCGCGACACGGATGGAAAATGGCGCATCGTGGGCCGGGAATTCACCCCCGCTTCCCAGGACCTCGAACCCCGCTACCTGAGCCGGGTCTCCACGCAGGCCGAGGAACTGGTCAGGACGTGGGCCGAGGCATGGCGAGGTGCGGACATCGATGTGTACACGACCTGCTACGCGGACGACGCCATGCAGGACGGACGGCGCGGTCCGAAACGCATCGCCGAGTACAAAAAGGCGTTGTGGGAAGAAAAACCTCCTGTTAAGCTGGAGGTTGAGCAAATGGAAATCGCGTTGCATCCCCGGGGCCTGAAAGTGAATTTTCTGCAGAAATACAGTGATGCCTCCGGCTATTCGGATGTGGGCGTGAAGACGTTGGTCCTCGCCCCCCGTGGTCGGGACTGGAAGATTCAAAGCGAGCACTGGAGACGGAGTAGATGAGCGACTCCAAATACAGCGTCCTGTTCATGCGCGACGATACCGACGTCAAGCGCTATCGCGTCAGCCCTTTCTGGCTGCGCATGTTTTTCCTTTCCCAATTCTTTCTCCTGCTCTGCGCCGGAATCGGCCTGTATGCGGGCGTGCGCGGCTATACCCTGAACGTGGGGCTGCAGGACGAAAACAAGGATCTGGAACAACGGCTGGTCGATGCCGAGGTTCGCCTCGAACGGCTCAGCAACATGGAAAAGATTCTCAAATCCTACGATCCTGCGGAACTGCAATCCCTGCTCTCCGCTGCCACGACCGAGCCAAGGGAACAGGCTCCAGTGGAAGAGGTGGACCTGAACAAGGTCTTCACCCGCGTGGACACCCGCGAAGTCGGCGTGGAAAACATGCAGGCCAAGATCGTGGGCCGCAAGGTCTCGGTATCCTTCGAGCTGAACAATCTCAACGCGGCCAAGGCCATGTCCGGTCAGGGCGACTTCACTTTCGTCAAGAAGGACGGCACCTTTGTCCAGGCGAAAACCAATCAGGGTGATCTGGGATTCCAGATTCAGCGATTCAAGCGCATCCGCACCACGTTTCTTCTGCCGGACGGCATGGACCGCAAGGACCTCTTCGGGCTGCGGCTGGACATAAAAGGCAAGGAAGGGAATGTCATTTTCTCGGAAACCTATCCTCTCTACCACATTCTGGCCTAGGCCGGATTGTTCCGAATTCCGGACTCGGCGAAACCGCTTCGCCGATCCGGTCCTTTCCGCATCGACTCAGCTTCGGTTCTGCGTCATCTTTCTCGCGCTGTTCCTCCTGATCGCGACAGTGCATCCGGCCATGGCCGACTCGTGGGAACACGTCTTTTTCCGCGGCACCCAATACCCCCTGAAGGTCTGCTACATCGAAGGCGCCCTGCCCGGCCCCACGGTCATGGTTCAGGGCGGCATTCAGGGCGACGAGACTTCGGGATTCGTCACGGCCCAGATTCTCTCCCGCGTCAAGGCGCTTCGCGGCAACCTGATCGTCCTGCCCCGGGCCAACGTGCCCTCCATCAACCTGCGCGCGCGGCAGGTCAACGTGGACATGAACCGCCGGTTCGATCAGGACTACAACCGATTCTACGAAGACCGCGTGGCCCGGGTCATCCGCTTTCTGCTCTCCCGCAGCGACGCGTTCATCCACCTGCACGAGGGCAGTGGCTTCTACACCCCGGTATGGGTGGATTCCATGCGCAATCCCAAGCGGTACGGTCAATCCATCATCATCGACAGCCTGCGCTACAAGACCATCGACCTTGCCGACACCGTGAAGGGTGTGCTTGAAGAGTTGAATCGACACATTCCCACCGGGGACTATCAGTTCCGCCTCTTCAACACCCGTACCTTCGAACGGGGCACGAACTACCCGGAAATGCGCAAATCCCTGACCTGCTACGCCCTGTCCGAGCTCGGCATTCCGGCCATGGCCGTCGAAGTGAGCAAGGACATCATCCAGCTCGACTGGAAGGTCCGGCATCAGCTCGCGGCCACGGTTCTGCTGCTGAAACGCCTCGGCGTGGACGCTGTGGCGCCCTCGATCAATGATGCGGACATTTCCGCCTATGCCCGGATGAACGTGGACGTGCAAGTGAATGGCAGGAGCCTGAGGGGAGGCAGCCTGAATCTGGCACCGGGAGCCACGCTTGCCGTGGAAACCCGCGCCGGTGGGTTGGAAACCTTCGAGCCCACGCTGGCCCTGTTCGCTTCGGACCGTCCCGGCGTCAACCTCATGAATGCCCGGCGCATGGTGCTTGAACCTTTTTCCGAACTGGAACTGCGCAGCGACGGCCGACGCGTGGCCCGGGCCCGGATCAACTGGACCGGACGACTGCCCGAATCCCCGGGCGGGGACAAGCCGGTTTTCGTGTGCTGGCTCAATGGCAACCCGACCTTTGTTCGTGAAGGCGAAGTGCTTCGCGCAGTCGAGGGCGACCAGCTCATTCTGGAGGGCATCTGGGGCAGCCATCGAGAGGAAGTCATCAACTTCAAGGGATTCGTCGCCATTCCATGGGCCAACAACGGCCAGGACATGGGCTGGGAAATCATCCTTGATCCCGACAACTTCATGGACAAGTACCGCATGAAGCACGGGAAAACCCTTGTGGCAAAATACCGCGTGGTCCGGGAAACCCCGGGGGTGCGCAGAAGCGAATTTCGGGTCGAGGTGGAGCCGAGGCGCGTTCTGGCCCTGCGTCTGGCCGATCCGTACGGGCAATCCCTGCTGATTCCCTGGACCCCGGGCGGCGCCTATCACCTCCCTGCCGGTGAATACGAGCTCGAAGGAACCTGGAGCAACGGCCCTTCCGACAAGATCGTGGCCACGGCCGGAAATTCCCCGGTGGAAACCGGTGGCAGATTCCGCCTTGATGCAGGCAGCCGTCTCACCTTCGAGGTGCGGCAGGCCACCACCTTTGGCACTCTCGGCAACATGACCTTTTCCTCGGGCGGGCTGGCCCTGAACACCAATCCGGACCAGTAATCATCGTTTCCCGCGTTTTTCCGCGGCCTTGCCCCAAACCTTTGCAAACAGACGTACGAAAAAACTCGTCCCGACCCTGATCTTTTCTGTTTCTTTTTTCCAAAAAAACCTATATTAGCTCAGGCCGTCCACCGGTGTACCAGTCTGGTAACGCAGGGTCCGGCGGAATATCTCATTTTCAGGGGGTATGCCATGGCAGAGAACAACCATGTCATACGGCTCCGGAATCTTTCCAAAAGATTCGGCGAATCGTTGGTCCTTTCGGACGTTAACCTCGACATTGAAAACGGCGAGTTCCTGACTTTTCTCGGCCCGAGCGGGTGCGGGAAGACAACGATCCTGCGCATCATCGCAGGTCTTGAGGAACCCACAACCGGCGACGTGTTTCTGGACGGCGTGCGCGTGAACGACGTGCCTGCGGAAAAACGCAAGGTGAACACCGTGTTCCAGAGCTACGCCCTGTTCCCGCACATGACTGTGCGGGACAATCTCGCGTTCGGCCCGAAAATGGCCGGGGCGAATCCCAGGGACACGGATCGCCGCGTGCGCGAATCCCTGGAACTGGTGGATCTGGGCTCCATGATCGATCGGATGCCCTCCCAGCTTTCCGGCGGACAGCAGCAGCGCGTGGCCATTGCCCGTGCCATCATCAACAATCCCAAGGCCCTGCTTCTGGACGAACCCCTGTCCGCGCTGGACGCCCGCCTCAGAAAGCGGATGCAGACCAGCCTGAAGCAGCTCTGTCGGGAACTCGGCATTACCTTCATTCTCGTGACCCACGATCAGGAAGAGGCATTCGCCATGTCCGATCGCGTGGTGGTCATGGACGAAGGCCGGATCGTGCAGGTAGGCACGCCGGTTCAGGTGTACGAGGAACCCGTCAACCTGTACGTGGCCGGTTTCGTCGGCGAAACCGCCATTCTGGACGGCAAGGCCGTTTCCCGGACCCAGGGCTTCCTGCAGGCCGAGGTCGAGGGCAAGCCCTGCGTCCTGCACACCAAACGCACCTTTTCCGAGGGCCAGCCCATCAAGGTGGTTCTGCGCCCCGAAGACATTCTCGTGGAAAGCGAGATTCCGGACAATGACGACCATCTCTGGCTGCCCGGCGAGATCACCGAGACCGTATACAAGGGCTCGACGTGGGACATGCTGGTCGAGCTGGATTGCGGCAAGGTCGTTCGCGTCACGGAATTCTTCAACGAGGACGACGACCGCATCTGGCACAAGCCGGGAGACCGGATTTTCATGAGCTGGTACACGGGTTGGGAAGTGGTGCTGCCCGATGAATAACAAAACCCTTTTCCGCCGACTGTCCGCCGGGATTCCCGGGCTGTGGCTGATCGTCTTCGGGCTGGCTCCCCTGCTGATCATGCTCGCTGCGAGCTTTCTTGCACGCAGCGAATCCTCGTTCATCACGCCCGCGTTCTCGCTGGAAGGCTATGCCAAGACGTTCAGTCCGCTGTTCCTGACCATCCTGCTCAAGTCCGCGTATCTCGCCGGAGGCACAACCCTGCTCTGCCTGCTGGCCGGATACCCGTTCGCCTATTGCGTGGCGCGCATGCCCAAAGCGTGGCGCGGCCCGCTGCTCATGCTGGTGATCATCCCGTTCTGGACCAATTCGCTGATCCGAACCTATGCGCTCGTGTTCATGCTCAAGTCCAAGGGCCTGCTCTCCCAGTTTCTGCTCTGGGCCGGAATCATCGAAAAACCGCTCTCCCTGATGTACACCGAGGCCGCAGTCTTCATCGGCATGACCTACACGCTTCTGCCGTTCATGATCCTGCCCATCTACTCCTCCATTGAAAAAATGGACAATCGGCTGCTGGAAGCGGCACGCGATCTGGGCGCGAACCGCTGGCAGGCATTCCGCAGGGTGACCCTGCCCCTGTCCATGCCCGGCGTGCTCGCAGGCTCCATGATGGTGTTCCTCCCGGCCCTCGGCATGTTCTACATCCCGGACCTGCTGGGCGGCGGCAAGCACCTGATCGTGGGCAACTACATCAAGAACCAGTTTCTCACGTCCCGGGACTGGCCGGCCGGAGCCGCGGCAAGCATGGCCCTGACCGCGCTCATGCTCTGCCTGCTCTCGGTCTACCGCTGGACAGACAGACACCGCAACGGCGGCAAGGGAGGCAACGGCATATGAACCGCTTCCTGCGCCTGATCCGACTGGTTCCTGTCTACCTCTTCCTGTACGTGCCCATTCTGGTGCTCATCGGATTCTCGTTCAACGACTCGAAGTATTCCGTGGTCTGGAAGGGGTTCACCTGGAAGTGGTATTCCCGGCTGCTGGACAATACCCAGCTCATGGACGCGGCCCTGAACACCCTGACCGTTGCCGTGCTGGCCGCGAGTCTGGCCACCGCCCTCGGCGTGCTGGCCGCCGTGGCCCTGCACCGCTACCGGTTCGCGGGCCGATCCGCCATGAAAGCCGGACTGTTCGTGCTCATGATGAGCCCGGACATAGTCATGGGCGTTTCCCTGCTCATGCTCTTCGTACTGCTGGGCATGGCCCCGGGGTTCTGGCCCCTGCTTCTGGCTCATGTCACGTTCTGTCTGCCCTTTGTGACCACAACGGTACTGTCGCGGCTCAAGGGCTTCGACCCGCACCTGATCGAGGCGGCCCAGGATCTGGGGGCCGGAGAGTTCCGCACCTTCCGACACGTGATCCTGCCCCTGTGCTGGCCCGCCGTGCTCGCGGGATGGCTGCTCTCCTTCACCCTGTCCATGGATGACGTGATCATCAGCTTTTTTGTAACGGGGCCGGATTTCGACATCCTTCCCCTGCGCATCTACTCCATGGTACGGATGGGCGTGAAGCCCGACGTGAACGCGCTGTCCGCGTTCATGGTGGGACTCACCGTCATCCTTGTATTCACCTCGCAACTCCTTTTGAGGAAAAAGAAATGAAGAAGCTCGCTTTGACCGTCCTTGTTCTGGCCCTGTTCGCGGCTGCTGGTCCGGCCATTGCCGCGGAACGCGTGGTCCATGTCTTCAACTGGACCGAGTACATTCCCGAAGGGGTCATCGAAGAATTCGAGGCCACGACCGGCATCAAGGTGGTGTACGCCACGTTCGAATCCAACGAATCCATGTACGCCAAGCTCAAGATGCTCGACGGCAAGGGCTATGACGTGATCGTGCCGTCCACCTATTTCGTCAGCAAGATGGCGCGCGAAGGGCTGCTCAGGGAACTGGACCATGCCAAGCTGCCCAACCTGAAAAACATGGATCCCGCCTATCTGGACAAACCCTTTGACAAGGGCAACCGCTATTCCATGCCCTACGCCATCGGCGGCACCGGCATCATGGTCAACAGGACCGAAGTGAATCCCGAAAGGATACGCTCCTGGAAAGGACTCTGGGATTCCTCCCTTGCCGGGCAGATACTGCTCATGGACGACATGCGCGACGTCTTCGGCATCGCCCTCAAGATCAATGGCCATTCCCTGAACGACACCGATCCCAAGCACATCGAACAGGCATACGAACTCCTCAAGAGCCTCATGCCCAACGTGCGCACCTTCAATTCCGACACGCCCAAGACCCCGTTCCTGAACGAGGAAGTGGGCGTGGGCATGATCTGGAACGGCGAAGCCTTCGTGGCCATGAATGAAATGGACACGCTGGAATTCATCTGGCCCGAGGAAGGCGGCCTGTTCTGGATGGATTGCCTGTGCATTCCGGCCGGGGCCGAGAACGTGGACGAGGCCCACGAATTCATCAACTTCATCCTCCGGCCCGAGGTCGCCAGGCAGATGGTCGAGGAATGGGGCTATGCCACGGCCAACCGAGCCACCATCGACATGCTCCCGGAAAACTACCGCAAGAGCAGCGTCATTTTCCCGCCCAAGGAAGTCATGGACAAATCCGAATTCCAGAACGACGTGGGCGAAGCCATCTTCGTTTACGAAAAATTCTGGAATCGACTCAAAGGCGGTCACTAGAATCAGCAAAGCCCCGATCCATGCGGACCGGGGCTTTTTTCATGGCCTTCGGCACCCCTCCCGGGGGGCTGGGCGCTGCCCAGACCCGCCAAGGAGCAAGGCCCCTTGGATCCCCATCTGTTTTCGGAATGTGAAGAGGCTGGTCTCATGTCCTGTCAGGGCATGAGACCAGCCTCTTCACATTCCGAAAACGGGTAGTCCTCAAAAATTCTTTCTTTTTTACCTGTTTCCCCCGAACTTTGCCTTTTCGACAGGGCAAGCCCTGCTTTTCCGCGTCCGACTACGCCGCCATGCGAACTGGACAGGTTTCCCCGTTCCTGCAGGCGGCGTAGAACCAACAAGCTTTGAAGAGCCACGAGAAACTTTCACGAAAGTTTCTCGTGCCGCCGGAGGCACTCTTCCCCCTATCCCTTGCCGTTGTCCTTGAGTCCGTACCTGTCGATTCGGGAGGCAAGGGTGGGCCGGGTCATGCCGAGGAGCTTGGCAGCGCGGGTGCGATTGTTTCCTGTGATGTCCAGGGCCTCGGCCACGATCAGACGACCGTAGCGATCCATGAGGGTTTCAAAGGCATTGTCGCCCGCGTGGGTGCCGAGTTCGCGGCGAATCATGGATCGCATGCTCTCGCGCAGGGATTCCGCGCTCTGGCCGGTCTCCACGTCCTCGCCCACGGCCTTGGCCAGATCCTTGCGGGTGAGGGCCACGCCCCGGTTGAAGATCAGGGCCTTCTGCAGGGTATTGGACAGCTCGCGCACATTGCCGGGCCAGTGGTAGGCACGCAGATATTCCTTTCCATCCTCGGCAACTCCTGGGGTGGGCATCTCCATTTCCGCACTGAGCCGGGCCATGAAATGGTCGGCGAGCAGATCGATGTCCTCGGGCCGTTCACGCAAGGGCGGCAGGTTCACGGTCACGACCTTGAGCCGATAGTAGAGGTCCTCGCGAAATCGTCCTGTTTCCACGGCTTCCTCAAGATTGCGGTTGGTGGCCGCAATGATGCGCACGTCCACGGGGATGGGCTCCCGCCCGCCCAGACGCTCGATCTTCTTTTCCTGAAGCAGCCGAAGAATCTTGGCCTGAATGTTCAGAGGCATGTCTCCGATTTCATCCAGAAAGATGGTGCCGCCGGATGCCTGTTCGATCTTGCCGGCCCTGCGTCGATCCGCTCCCGTGAATGCGCCCTTTTCATAGCCGAACAGCTCGGATTCCAGCAAAGTGTCGGGAATGGCCACGCAGTTGATGACCATGAAGGGCTTCTCGGACCGCAGGCTGTGCTGATACACGGCCCGGGCCACGAGTTCCTTGCCCGTGCCGGACTCGCCGCGCACCAGCACGAGCGCATCCGTGGGCGCGGCCCTGCCAATGGCCTTGTACACCGCGTGCATGGCCCGACTGTTGCCGATGAGCGCCCCGGCCTTGGCGTATTCCGGCGCATCGCCCATGTGCACCTGTTCCCGGGCAAGACGGCCCGCTTCCAGAGCCTGGGCAATGAGTTCGAGCATCTCGGGGATGTCGAAGGGTTTCAGAATATAGTCGTAGGCCCCCATCTTGGTGGCCTCGATCGCGGTCTCGGTGGTGCCGTAGGCAGTCATGATGAGCACGGGCAGACGCGACTCGACTCGGCGCATCTGGGCAAAGGCTTCCAGTCCGCTCATGCCGGGCATGCGCACGTCCATGATCACGAGATCCGGGGGCGCGCCCTTGACCTCGGTCACCCCGGCTTCGCCGGACGCGGCAGTGCGCACATCGTGCCCCTCCTGAGTCAGGAGCTTGCCGAAGCTCTGCCTGAGTTGCGAATCATCGTCTACGATCAGGATCTCAGCCATTTGCTCTTCTCCTTGAGAGGCAGGGCGAGCAAGAACGTGGTGCCCTTGGGCCCCGAGGATTGCAGATGCAGCCAGCCGCCGTGCTCGGCCATGATGCGGTTGGCTATGGACAGGCCCAGGCCCGTGCCCTCTTCCTTGGTGGAATGAAAAGGCTTGAAAATGTCGTCCTGCATGCCCTTGGGAATGCCAGGTCCGTTGTCCGCGACACGGATCACGGCCATGCGTCCGTGGGGTTCAATCACGCCCACGTCCTCGGCAATGGAGATGCGCCCGCCGTCGACCATGGCCTCGCAGGCGTTGAGCACCAGATTCATGAGTGCTTCCTTGAGCTGCTCCGGGTCCACCTGCACGTCGGGCAGCCGGTCCTCGCGCTCCACCACGGCCTCGACTTCCGAGGATTCCAGCCGATGACTGAGCAGCGCAAGGGTGGAATCCACCACATCGGAAGGCGACACGCGCTGCATCTTGAGCTTGGGCGGCCGCGAAAATTCCAGAAAATTGCGAATGATGGTGTCCAGATGCCGGATTTCCTCGGAAATCACGTCGAAATCCTCGCGCTGGAGATCATCGAGCCGGAGACTGCGCTCCAGAGAAAACAGCCGCATCTTGACCGAGGTGAGCGGGTTGCGGATGGAATGGGCCACGCCTGCGGCCAGCTTGCCCACCATGGCCAGCTTTTCGGACTGGGCGATCTGATCCCGGCTCTGCTGCAACATCTGATGGGCCATCTCCACATCGTCCAGCAGCGTATGCATGCGGTCGGACAATGCGCCCATTTCGCCGGAAAGATTGTCGTTCCTGCCGCCGTCGTCCAGATCGGCCAGCCTCCGGATCGGTCCGAGAATCTGCTTGAACAGGATGATGCCGAGCCACAGGGCCAGAATCGCGGACACGGGCACGGCGGCCAGGGACAGGATGGTCAGGGTCTTGGCCTGACTGCTGTACGCGTTCCCGGCCATGTCGATGCGTTCTTCATGCAGCCGCTTGTACTCCTCGCACATGTCGTAGATGGACTGGAATCGGCGCCGCACCTCCTGATGCAGGACCACGGCCTCCTCGCGCCGGTTGCGGGCATACAGGGAGATGACCTTGTCACGGGAGTGGGTGAACCGCAAATATGCGGACTCGATGCGATTGAGAATATCCCGCCCCTTGTCCAGATAGTTGGAGCGCCGCGCCTTGCCCAGCCAGGTTTCGAACGCCATGTGATGGCGACCGATCTCCTTGAGCCAGCGCTGGTCCTGATCCAGAGAATAATAGGTGGTGAGTCCCTTCTGGACCACAAGCTCGCTTTCCAACCCCTGAGCCGCAAGCAGAGCCTGAAGGTCGTATTCCTCCAGATGGGAAAACAGAACCTGGGTGCTGTGCGCATACCAGAAGGTCACGGCCGCACCCGACAGGGTGGCGATGAGCAGCGCACCAATCAGCCCGAGAAGCTGGCTGCGCAGCGAAAGCCGAAACGGGCCGAGTCGTTTGGTCAGTTGATTCATGTTGCGTCTCCGTACCGCTTTTCCCGGTACAGTTGTTTTGGTTAAACGAAATCGCGAATGAAAAAAAGCTCGATTCCCGAAAATCGGCCCGAACGATCGCTCAGGGTGTCAGGATTTTTTCCACTTGCAAAAATACCTGACGCCGCAAATTCGGACACTTCACCCTCACGCTTGTGAAAAAAGCAACAATCGGAACGAGTTGAGGATAATCGCAAGAGGTTATTCTTTTGGCATGCATGTTGCCCTTTACAGAAACAAGAATCTGTCGAGGAGCAACATGAAGGCGAGCGACATTCGCATACTCATTGCAGAACGCAACCGGAACATCCGCGACTTCCTGCGCCGCGAGTTCACCCGAAACGATTTTCAGGTGCTTTCGGCCCGGGACAGCGCAGAACTCTTCGACATTCTGGAATCCGACAATCCGCCCCACGTGATCGTGCTGGACGCGGACACCCCGAACATCGAAGGCGGGGACATGCTGGCGCGCATCATGGCGGCCAGACCGGACATCCCGGTGGTGGTACACGGCTACAACGGCGACATGCCCGCGACCTCCGCAGGCGAACGGGCAGCCGGAGTCGTGGAGAAAAGCGGCAATCCCGAGACCCTGACCAGAACGGTCCGGGACATCCTGCGCAAACATCAGCCCGAGCTGTCCGAAACCCAAGGCGAACAGGAGTAGTTCCATGTCCGAAGGAAGGCACTACCAGTCCATCACGCGCAACATGATGCTCACCATCATCGTGGTGTCTTTCCTGCCGCTCCTCGCCATCACCCTGATCGCCGGATACCAGTACAGCGTGGTCTACAAGAAGCGCGTGGTCCAGAGCCTCTCCGAACTGGTGCTCAAGCACGAGCAGGCAGTGGACACCTACCTGGACGAGAAACTCGCTCAGGTCCAGGTACTGGTCGACATCATGGATTTCGATTCCTTCCGCACTCCGCAACGCCTCGCGGCGTTGCACCGCTCCCTGGGCCTGCGGCACGGCACCGACTTCGTCGACATCTCCCTGATTTCCGAAGACGGCGTGCAGCAGGCCTATGTGGGGCCGTTCAAGCTGGGCAAGGCCGACTACTCCTCGGCCCCGTGGTTCAAGGAAGTAATGAAGCGCGGCGTGTGCATCAGCGATGTGTTTCTGGGCCTGCGCGGCGTGCCCCACTTCATCGTGGCCGTGAAGTTCAGCCACGGCGGAAGGGAATGGGTGCTTCGCACCACACTGGACTTCGTGGACTTCAATGAAATGGTCGAGCACATCAGCATCGGCGAAACCGGACAGGCCTTCATCATCAACCGGCAGGGCCAGTTCCAGACCCGGCCACGCACCCCCCTGAACTATGAAATTCCTTTTCTGCTCCAGCTCATCGGGCAGGCAGGCTATGGCGACACCCGGGCCATGGTCCGGGAAAATCCGGTCACGGAACGCGAAACCATTTTCGTTGCCACGGAACTCAAGCGCGGAGACTGGGCGCTCATCTACCAGCAGGAAGCCTCGGACGCATTTTCCGAGCTGAACCAGACCCGCAATCTGGCCATCGTGGTCATGCTTCTCGGCTGTCTGGCCATCGTGATCACCGCGCACATGATCACCCGGCGCATCGTGAGCCGCATCCGCTACGTGGATCAGGCCAAGGACATCCTGAACGAACAGGTGGTGGAAGCGGGCAAGCTGGCCTCGGTCGGCGAACTGGCCGCAGGCATTGCCCACGAGATCAACAACCCGGTCGCCATCATGGTCGAGGAAGCGGGCTGGATTCAGGACATCCTCAAGGAAGGCATCCGCAACGAGGACGACCTGAACGAAACCGCGCGCGCCCTTGCCCAGATTCGCACTCAGGGCGCCCGCTGCCGGGACATCACCCACAAGCTGCTCTCCTTTGCCCGCAAGATCGACCCCACGGCCATCGAAATGCAGCTCAACCTGCTCATCCGGGAAATGGAATCCCTGTCCGAGCAGCGCGCCCGGTTCGCCAGCGTGCACATCGAGACCGAACTGGATCCGGCCCTGCCCAGCATCATGGGCAGCCCGTCCGAAATGCAGCAGGTGCTCATCAACCTGATCAACAACGCCATCGACGCCATGGAAAAAAAGGGCGGCGACCTGCGCATCGCCACACGCAAGTCGGACGACGACATCGTGCTCACCGTGGAGGATCAGGGCGAAGGCATTCCCAAGGCCAACCTCAAGCGGCTGTTCGATCCGTTCTTCACCACCAAGCCCGTGGGCAAGGGCACGGGACTGGGCCTGTCCATCATCTACGGCATCGTGCGCAAGATGGGTGGGGACATTACCGTGGACAGCACCGTGGGCAAGGGCACCGCGTTCACCATAACCCTGCCCTCCGCGGACAAGGCGCGGCGGGAACAGGAATAGGACGGGGACGGTCATGAACGACGGCAGAACCATACGGGTGCTTCTGGTGGATGACGAAACCGGGTTCGTGGACGTGCTGGCCAAGCGCATGATCAAACGGGGATTTTCCGTGATTCCGGCCTTGTCCGGAACCGAGGCCATACAGATTCTCCGGCGGCACGACTTCGATGTGGCCGTGCTGGACCTGAAGATGGAGGACATGGACGGCATCGAAGTGCTGAAGTTTTTCAAGAAGATGGTCCCGGAAATGCCGGTGATCATGCTTACGGGCCACGGCTCGGAACAGGCGGCCAGAGACGGCGTTGCCTTTGGCGCATTCGACTACCTGCTCAAGCCGTGCGACCTGGACACTCTGGTTCAGAAAATCCGGGAAGCCGTGGAATGACCTGCGGCGGACACGGGAGGTGGATATGCGAATCCTGCTCATTGACGACGAAGTCGAATTCCTGACCCCACTGACCAAGCGGTTGAAGCGTCGCGGCATCGACGTTTCCGTGGCGGGCAGCGGCGAGCAGGCTCTGGAGTGGCTGGCCAGCCACGACATGGACGTGGCCGTGCTGGACATGAAGATGCCCGGCATGGACGGCATCGAGACCCTGCAGGAAATCAAGCGGCTCCATCCGGACGTGGAAGTGATCATGCTCACGGGCCACGCCAGCGTGGAAGCGGCAATCAAGGGAATGGAACTCGGCGCCTTCGACTACATGATGAAGCCCGTCGAACTGGACGAACTGGTCTTCAAGCTCGAAGACGCCATGCAACGCAAGAAGCTCCATGCCCCGGGGGGCGCGGAGCACGAGACGAATACAGCCGGATGACCGGTCCAGAGGCTAGAGGATTGAGGAAGCTGAACCTCAGACTGAAACACAAACCAAGGAAGCTGTCATGAACATCGGGAGAAGAATGTATGACTCGCTCATCGCGGCCGCACAGGCCCACGCACAGTGGGACATCCAGGCCACGAAGAGCATTGTGGGGAACAGGAAGAAGCTCCTGCTCGTCACGCTGATGGCGATCGTGCCCGTGGTCCTGATTTCCTCTCGGATTCGCCGAAGGTCTGGACCTCCCCGCCGCGCTGGGCGGCAAAAAGGCCTACACCCCGGCCTTCTATACCAACTCCATTTTCATCGCGTCCATCGGCATCGGTCTGTGTGCGGGCCTGATCACCGGCTGCATCGGCGCAGGCGGCGGGTTCATCATCACTCCGGCCCTGATGTCCGCGGGCATCAAGGGCATTCTGGCGGTCGGCACGGACCTGTTCCACATCTTTGCCAAGGCCATCATGGGCACTGCGGTGCACAAGAAGCTCGGCAACGTGTCCGTTGGTCTGGCTCTGGCCTTTCTGGTCGGCTCCGGCGCGGGCGTGCTCGGCGGCGGCGTGCTCAACCGCATGATCTACGAATCCAACCCCGTGGCCTCGGACACTTTCATTTCCGTGATCTACGTGGTGCTGCTGGGCTTTCTGGGCACATATTCGCTGATCGACTTCCTGCGTCTCAGGAAGGCGGGCGGTGGTGATGCGCACGGTGGCGGCGGCGATGCCTCGGTCGGTCTGCCGGCCAAGCTTCAGGCCGCGAAGATTCCTCCCATGATCACCTTTGATGAAGATCTGGTCCCGGGCGGCAAGTCCATCTCGGGCTGGTTCGTGGCCGCATGCGGCTCCATCGTGGGCTTCATGGCCGCCATCATGGGCGTGGGCGGCGGCTTCCTGACCTTCCCCATGTTCGTGTACATTCTGGGCGTGTCCTCGTTCACCACGGTAGGCACCGACATTCTCCAGATCATCTTCACCGCCGGTTTCGCGGCTGTTTCCCAGTATGCGATCTACGGCTTCATCTTCTACACCCTGGCCATGGGCATGCTGCTCGGCTCCCTCGTGGGCATTCAGGTCGGCGCACTGGTCACCAAGATGGTGCCCGGCATCTACATCCGCGGCTTCTACGCCCTGGCCATTCTGTCCGGCTTCGTGAACAGGCTGTTCGCCCTGCCCGGCAAGCTCGGAGACATGAAGATGATCTCCATTGACCCAGGGTTGGCCGGATTTCTGGCACAGATAGGCAACTGGCTGTTTTTCCTGGTCATCGGCATATTCGCCGTATGGGTCCTGGGCACGTTCTTTGGCAAGGCCAAGCAGCTGAGGGAGGAATAAACCATGTTGCGCAAGAAGAAGGAATTCACCAAGGGAATGGTGCTGGGTATCGCGTTCTTCGTGGTCCTTGCCTACATGTTCACCCCGAACTTCGGCGGTCAGAACGCATTCCACGCCTCGGATGCCCTGTTCAACTCCATCTCCAAGGGATCGACCTACTACATCCCGCAGGTGATGGAAGGTACGAAAAAGTTCGAAGGCAAGGCGTTCGAAGTCTCGATCTTCGAACATGATGCCAAGATGATCCCCTATGCCGCCGCAGTTCTTCAGGCCAACGGCCTGAACGTGGCTTCGGGCGAAGCCGGGCTCAAGGTCTCCGGCGACCTCGGCGACCTGATGCAGAAGGTCGTGAACGACTCGGACGCCATGTTCAAGAACGAAGGCGACGCCTTGTCCGCCAAGTACGGCATGGAGCCCCGTGAAGCCATGTACGTGTGGTGGAAGATCATGAAGGAAGTCAAGCTGGCTCTGGACCACCAGAAGGTGTTTGCCCCGGCCACCTTCATTTCCAAGTATGTGGTTTCCCGCGCCATTGAAGTAGGATACAACTACTACGGAATCGATGCCCAGGACGTGACCGAAAACGTCTGGATCATCGTCTTCGCACTGGTATTCTACGTGATCTACACCATGTGGTGGGGCTACTCCATATTCTTCATCTTCGACGGCCTTGGTCTGGAGATGAAGGCGGGCAAGAAGAAGGAAATGTAGCCAGAAGGCATAACCCTGAATCAAAAGCGGGCCGCGTCAGATGAACATTCGCAAGTGGTTTTCCCTTGGCAGAAAGGCCGAGAAGGAAAAGACCCGGGAGGAGCTTGCGGAACTCAAGCGTCTGTTCGCGGCCCGCTACAATCATTTCAAGCTGCTGCTCAAGGCCAACACCAGAACCCACGAACTCATCGCGGAACTGGAGGAGGCACTCCGGGGCATTCGGCCCTACGGCATGCATTACGTTCGCGCCCTGTGCACCCGCATCTCCACGGCCGTGTTCCAGATGATCCGCAATCTGGATCAGCTCGCGCCCGGCAAGTACGAAAACCTCTACCCGAGATTCAAGGACATCCAGCAGCAGATCAATCCGCACATCCAGCCAAAGCAGTATTCCGGACAGGGGGCGCTGGTGCTCCGCATCCGCGACCTGAGCCGGGATCAGGCCGACATGGCCGGATCCAAGATGGCCATGCTTGGCGAGGCCAAGAACAAGCTCGGGCTCAAGGTGCCCACGGGTTTCGTGATCACTGCCGCAGCCTACCGCCGCTTCATTTCCCACGGCGACCTGAAGGAGGAGGTCAACCGCCTGCTTCAGGCCACGGACCCGGATGACCGGGCCGCAGTGTTCAGCACCTCGTCCCGGGTCATGCAGCTCATCATGTCCACGCCCATGCCCCCGGAGCTGGAGGAAGCCATTCTGGCGGCCCACGACATCCTGCGGGAAATCGAGGGCGACGACGTGCGCGTGGCCGTAAGGTCCTCGGCTCTGGGCGAGGATCTGGAGGGTTCGACCTTTGCGGGCCAGTACCGCTCCATCCTCAACGTGGAACGCGAGGCCCTGCTTTCCGCCTACAAGGAAGTGGTGGCCTCGAAGTATTCGGTACAGGCCACGGCCTACCGCATCAGCCGGGGCATCAAGGACGAGGACGTGGCCATGTGCGTGGGCTGTCTTGCCATGGTTCCGGCGGAATCCAGTGGCGTGGCCTATTCGTCCAGCCCGGTGCATTCGCACGACACACGGGTGTCCATCCACTCGGTATGGGGACTGCCAAAACCTGTGGTGGACGGGTCGGCCGAAACCGACATGTTCATCGTAAGCCGCTCCCCCTTTTCCCTTGAGGAGCAGCACATCGCGGACAAGGCGGAAAAATTCGTGTGCGACCAGGAAAAGGGAACCTGCCGGATCGAAGTGCAGAACGGCAGACGGGACAAGCCCTCCCTGACCCCGGAACAGACCATCGAGGTGGCGCGCAACGCCGTGGCCATCGAGGAATATTTCGGCACGCCGCAGGACGTGGAATGGGCCATTACCAGTGACAACACCTTCACCCTGCTCCAGTGCCGCCCCCTGCTGCTCATGGAGGAACACGAAGGGCAGCTGCCGCATCCCACGGACCTGCCCGAGCCGCTCTTTCGAGGCGGGAGCACGGCCAGCCCGGGCGTGGGCGTAGGGCCGGTGCACGTGATCCGCAAGGACGCGGACGCCATCACGTTTCCGGACGGCGGCATCATGGTGCTTCGCCAGTCCCTGCCCAGTCGGGCCGCACTCCTGTCCCGGTGCAGCGCGGTCGTGGCGGAACAGGGCGGCATTGCCGGTCACCTCGCCAACGTTGCACGCGAATTCGGAGTCCCGGCCCTGTTCGGGGTCAAGGGCGCGCTGGACGGCCTGCAAAACCGCAGCATCGTGACCGTGGATGCGGATTCCCACGCCGTGTACGCCGGAGCAGTGGAACCGCTGCTTCAGGAAAAGCCGGTCAAGAAACTCATGCGCGGCAGCCCGGTGCAGGCAGCCCTGCGCGGCGCGGCCCGACACATCGTGCGCCTGAATCTGCTGGACCCGGATTCTCCCGACTTTCGCCCCCGCAACTGCCGGACGTTTCACGACATCATGCGTTTCTGCCATGAAATGGCGGTGCGCGAAATGTTCGAATTCGGCACGGAAACCGACTTTCTCCAGACCGCGTCGCGCCAACTCATCTGCAACGTGCCCAAGCAGTTCTGGGTACTGAATCTGGACGACGGCATCAGCGACGAAGGCAGGCAACGCCCGGACCGTTGCGTGCTGATCGAACACGTGGAATCCATTCCCATGCGCGCCCTGTGGGCCGGTATGCAGGCCGTTCCGTGGGAGGGACCGCCGCCCATTCACGGACGGGGCCTCATGTCCGTCATGTTCGAGGCGACCATGAACCCGAATCTGGAGCCGACCCAGTCCTCGCAGTTTGCCCAGAAGAACTATTTCCTCATTTCGCGCAACTATTGCAGCCTCCAGTCGCGGTTCGGCTTCCACTTCTGCGGGGCCGAAGCCCTTGTGGACGAGCGGGACAGCGAAAACTACGCGAGCTTCCAGTTCAAGGGCGGAGCCGCGAATCAGGAGCGCCGCATCCTGCGGGCCCGCTTCGTGGCCGACCTGCTGGAGGAATTCGACTTCCGGACCCGGGTACGGGGCGACAACCTCGCCGCCCGCATCGAGGGATTCGAACAGCCGATCATGGAACACCGGCTCAAGGTGCTGGGCTACCTGATCACCCACACCCGGCAACTGGACATGATCATGACCGATACCGCTGCCGTGGCACGGCGCAGGAAGAAGTTTCTCAAGGACATCGCCGCGTTCGACACGCCGGACCTTCCGGACGCCCGGGGCTGAAAGGTTTTTCCCTTCGCCCCTTTTCATGCGCGACGATATTCCGTACACTATTGTAACCTTGGATAATCACACCCGGAGGTGCGCAATGAAGAAGAGCTACAGATGCGTAATTGAAGGCAAGGTGACCGGAGGCAACTTCCAGTCATGGGCTCTGGCCACGGCTCAGGAACTGAATCTGACGGGCTGGATTCGCAACATCGAAGGCAACAAGGCCGAAATCCTGATCCAGGGAGAAGCCGAAGCCTACGCGGCGTTTCGCGAACGCCTCAAAACCGAAGCCCCTCTGCCGGAAATCAAGGACATTTCCTGCAACGTCATGGATTACGACAAGGTGCACGAGCACTTTGAAATGCGCGGTTGATCGCGCCCCGACTTCCAAAGGCACGGCCGTTCCCGGACCGCATGACCGGGAACGGCCTCCTCTTTTTCGCAAAGGTCGTGACTTTCGCCTTCCGCAAAGCGCGGCCCACTCCGCCACGGGCTTGCGTATCGCCTTTGCCTTGGTATAGATAGGGGTTGCGAATGGGAGTTCGCGCATACATCGAGTCCCGGCCAGGGGGGAACAGCATGACCAGCACCGGCATCCTGCTCGAATCCGGTACCAACGAGCTGGAAATCGTGGAATTCTATCTTGACGAAACCCGTGAGGACGGGTCCGGCTATCGCGGCTATTTCGGCATCAACGTGGCCAAGGTTCTGGAAATCATCCGGCAGCCCGAGCTCACGGACATGCCGGACACGTCCCATCCGGCCGTACTCGGCGCCTTCAACCTGCGCGACGAGATCATTCCGCTGATCGATCTCGCCAAATGGCTGGGCAAGAAGCGCTCCGACTCGGATGTGCTCAAGGTCATTGTCACGGAATTCAACCGTACCAAGAGTGCATTTCTCGTGTCCGGGGTCACCCGCATCCACCGCATCAACTGGAAACAGGTCGAAGCCCCGACCAAATACGTGTCCTCGCTGACCGTGAATTCCATCACCGGCGTGGTCAGATTCGGTTCGCGCATCGTGTTCATTCTGGACATGGAAAAAATCTGCGTGGACCTCAACCCGGCGCTTGAGCCGACCGAAACCGCGCCCGAGGCACTGACCACGGAAGTTTCCAACCGCCATGTCAAGGTGGTAGTGGCCGACGACTCCAGCATGGCGCGCAGAATGATCGCCCACATTCTGGAAAAGGCGGGGTATACGGTCCACAGCGTGGAGAACGGGGAGCAGGCATGGAGCTACCTTCAGGCCCAGAGCCGGAAATGTCTGGAATTCGGAGACGCGCTGAGCGACCATGTGGACGCGGTGGTGTCGGACATCGAAATGCCGGTCATGGATGGGCATACCCTGACGCGCCGGATCAAGGAAGACGCCATGCTCAGGAATCTGCCCGTGGTGCTCTGCTCCTCCATCATCACGGACACGCTCCACCACAAGGGCATTTCCGTGGGTGCGGATGCGCAGATATCCAAGGCGGAGCTCAATGAACTGGCCGAAACGGTTTTTCGGCTGGTGAAAGACACGGAACAATTGCGGGACGAACCACACCGATGAAATCCAAACTCGCGGACAAATACTTCGCATATCTTGCCAAGCACTTTCCGGTCATGTGCGCTTCGGCACGCTTTTCGTTCATGCCTGCAGTGCGGACCTCTGCGGACAGGCTGGACCGGCTGGAGGATTTTTCGCAAAGCAGCATCCGCTCCCGCATGGCCAAAATCCGCAAGTTCAAGAATCTTTTCGAAGCGGAACAGGCAAAAGCCGACACCGTCGAAGACCGGGCAAAAGCCGAAATTCTGGCCCAGAACGCCAGCGGCATACTCACGGAATTCGAACAGGCGCAGACATGGCGCAAGGCTCCGGAGCTCTATCTCTCCGTGGCGTTCACCGGGCTGGCCCAATGTCAGGACATGCCGGCGGAGACCGACTCGGTCCGAGCCAGACGCATGGCCAAGCGCCTTGTCAAGATTCCCGGATTCCTGTCCCGGGTCGCCAGAAACGTCGAAGCCATCAGTCATTCCAGCCGAGCCGCAGCCCAGACGCTGGTTCGGGACTGTGCCCGATTCCTCAACACCCTTGAGTCCGGTCCCCTGAGCCGGGAAGGCAGGATCGCCAGACTCGCGCAAAAGGGGCTTGTCTCGCTGCGCGACTTCGACAGATTCGTTGCCACGCGGCCCGAGGTGCCCGAACCCGAAGGACCGGACTTCACCACGGTCATGTCCGGCGTGCTGGGATCGGACAAATCCGCTGCGGAAATCTTCGAGATAGCGGAAACCGAATGGCGCATCCGCCTGCGCGAACTGGATCGGGCCTCCCGCGACTTCGGCAGGGACTGGCATTCCCTGCTCGAGGACTACACAGGCATGGATGGGACCGCCCCTCTGGACGAAATGGTCCGCACCATTCACGAACTGCGCAGCTTCGTCATGGAGTACGCCCTGCCCGGCATATTCCGGGACGCGGACCTGCACATTCACGAACCGCCCCTGCACCTGTCATCCATGCCCGATCCGATCCAGTACGAAGCCGGACTGCTTCCCGACATCCCAGCCAAGTGCTTCATCAATGTCCACGCCTTTTCCGGACGGGGATTCCGGGACGACCAGACCATGCTGGCACGAATCCGGCGGGAACACCTGTTTCTGGCCGCACGCTACACCTATCCGGGCCTGCACCTGCTCCATTCCAGCCGCCGGGCCTCGGACGACCCGGTGTTCAGCCAGACTGCGCATCCCCTGTTCGTGCATGGCTGGCTTGCCTTTGCCGAGGACATGCTCGGGGAACTGGACCTTCTCAGGGCTCCGCAGCCCCGACTCGTTCTGGTTCGCCGCGCCCTGCGCCGGGCCGGAACCGCCATGATCGACGCCGGGCTGGCCACCAAAGCCCTGACTCAGGACCAGTGCCTTGAAATTCTGGAACAGACCGGGTTTTCCCGCCATGAAGGACTGGAACTGGTCCGAACCATCCGGCTCATGCCCGGCAACAAGGTCTGCCCCGTGCTCGGCCTGCACGAGCTCCGTCAGCTCCGTTCGGAATCAGGCCTTGATCTGGGCGAATTCTGCTCCAGAATCCTTCAGGGAGGCCATGTATCCTTTGCTCTTGCCGGACATCTCGTGAACAGGGACAAATCCTGACAATTCACGATTATCACGCCGAGCCCGTGGTCATTACGCCAAGCTTCCGCTAGACTGCCTACAGTATCCTTCTGATCAACCATTTGCCGCAAGGGGGGAAGAATGCGCAGACTGTTCGCAATCCTGCTGCTCGTCCTGAGCGTATCCGCGCCCGCTGCGGCCGGGACCGTCAAGTTCGGCATGTTTCCGTCCAATGATCCGGTCAAGCTGCAAAAGGTCATGGACATGCTCGCCCAATATCTGGAGAAAAACACCGGGGACCGCGTGGAAGCGGTGATCACGAGAGACTATCACGAACTTGCGGATCGGCTGGAAAACCGGACGCTGGACATGGCCTGGACAAACACCCTCAACTACGTCCGCCTCAAGAAAGCCGTTCCGACAATCCAGTACATCACCACCTACAGGGAAAGGAACGAGGATTCCGGAACAATCCAGCCGTTCTACCAGTCCTATCTGGTCACGCTCGAATCCAGTGACATCCACGACCTTATTCAGGCCCGGGGCAAACGGTTCGCCTTCACGGACCTGGATTCCACCTCGGGCTACGCCTATCCCAACATGATGCTGCGCAAACAGGGAATCGATCCGTCCACCTATTTCGGCAAGGTCTTCTTTCTGAAGAAACACGACAGAGTGGTGGAGGCCCTGCTGGCCGGAGCCATCGATCTTGGCGCCATGTCCGACGGCACCTATTTCACAGCCACACGCAAACACGGTGAAAAATTCAGGATTCTCGACAAATCCGATCCGATCCCGCTGGACGCGATCATTGCGAACGAGGAAGTCTCCAGCAAAAAGGTTCTGGCCTACCGGCGAGCTCTTGAATCCATGCCCCCGGACCATGCCTTCTGCAAGGCCATGAAAAGCATCCTTGGCTGGAGCGCCGCAGGTTTTCAGGCCCGGGACGACGCGTTCTATGACTCGGTAAGAGAATCTCTGCGGAACTAGGGCCATGTCGCTTCGCATTCTCATCTTCCTCATGGTGTTCGTGCCGTTCATCGTGCTCAGCTCCATCAACACCATATCTCTGGAACAGGTCATTTCCAGATATGAACACTCGATCCGGTCCAACGCCAGAACCAAGGCCGACAGCGTTGCCAAACTTTTTGGAAACGTGGCTTCCGGCATCGCGCAGGTAGCGGTCAGCCTGTCCCGGCCCAACGAAATCGTCAGTGCGGTGGAGGTGGCGGACAACAACGAACTGTACGACTGGAGCATCGCCTTTGTGGGCGACATCGACTGCATATCCTTTGCCGACGTCAACGGCATGGTGCTGGCCCGCGCTCCGGAGGAATTCCGTTTCGGCGATTCCATCGCGCAAGCCGACTATTTCCGCGCCGCACTCAAGGACGGGGAATTTCTCGGTCTGGCCATGGTTGACGGAAAACTCGCACTGGTGGCCAGCCGCATCATCAACAAGTACAACGACACCCCGGTCGGCGTCGTGGCTGCGGCAATGCACCTGACCCCGGGCATGCTTGGCAGACTCGTGCCCGACAGCTGGACCATCCTGAGCATACGCAGCCCCGAGGGTGCCATGATCCATTCCCACCCCCCACCTCCCGGAAGCGACCAGGTGCCCCTTGCCCCGGGCGGTATCGGATTCGTGGGCAGCGAAGGCGTCTTCATCACCCTGCTTCCGGATGCGCGGCATGCGGACCTGCTTGAACTCAAGGCCTCCCTTCGCAAGAACAGCCTGATTGCAGGCGGCGTTACCCTGCTTTTCCTGCTGCTTTTCGTACAGTGGCAGATCGCTCCCTACAGCCGCCTCATGCAGATCATTCTGGCCTATTCACGCAACCTCACCGACTTGCCGCAGATGCGCAAAAGGCTGCTCACTCTCCCCAAACGGCACAACCTCGAAATATCGCGCCTTGCCGATGCACTGGCAGGCATGGCCGACCAGATTCAAGGCAACTTCGAACGCATCGGCGCACTCAACCGTCGCCTTGAGCAATTGGCCAGCACCGATCCACTGACCGGACTGCTAAACAGGCGGAGCATGGATACGACTCTGGAGCAGGAAATGGATCGCGCCAACCGGTACGGAACGCCGCTTTCCGTCGTCATGGCGGACATCGATCATTTCAAGAGGATCAATGACACGCAGGGACATCAGGCAGGGGATGAAGTGCTTCGCCAATTGGCAAGGGAATTTTCGGAAAACAGCCGGACCACGGACAGCATATGCAGATGGGGCGGAGAGGAATTCCTGATTCTCAGTCCCAATGTCGACAGGCTCGGCGCGTTTGCCTATGCCGAAAAGCTGCGCCTGTTCATCGCGGAAAGTTCGGACCCGGTCCTGAAAAACGTGACGGTCAGCATGGGAGTGGCGGAGTACAAGGCCGGGGAAGCGCTGGAAGCGTTTGTGGGCCGGGCGGATGCAGCTCTGTATCGGGCCAAGGAAAGCGGCAGAAACAACGTGCAGTCCGAAGAGATCACCGGCTGAACATGGACGATCCCGTTATCTCCGCAATGTGGTTGATCCGGGAGCCCTTGACCCGCTCGGCCAACTCCTCGACACGGGCAAGATTGGTCTGAAACAGGTTCACGAGAACGGCGTCGAGTTTGCCGCGCTCGGCATCCCCGGACAGGATGTTCATGGCCTCGCGCCGGGTATAGGCGGGCTTGTAGTGCCGCTCCTGGGTCACGGCGTCGTAGATGTCCACAATGGCCATGAGACGGCTCTGCAACAGGATTTCATTCCCGATCACGCCGTCCGGATAACCAGACCCGTCCATGCGCTCATGATGCTGGCGAATGATGGTCAGCAGATGGACAAAGCCTTCCTGCAAGGGAATGTGCTGAAGAATGCGTTCGCTTTCGGCGGGATGACGCTCGATCTCGCGCCGCTCGTCCGGGGTCAGGTTGCCGTAGGGCAAAAGCAGGGCTTCAAGCTCATCCGAATACAGAAGCGGCATGCGTTCGTCATCCACGCCCCAGTGCAACCCGCTCAGTGAACGGACAAAGTCCAGATCCTCCTGCCGCGGATTCATGGCCGTATTCAGGTTGCGCACGCACTCGAACGCTTCGACCCAGTTCAGCTTTCCGGCGTGAGCGGCTATCTGGAAACGGGAACGGATGACTTCCAGCCGCCGCTTCGGCAAGCGCGAATCCTTTGTCAGCACGTCCTCGCGAATGCCGATCTTGCCCACGTCATGCAGAATTCCTGCGTAATATATCTCCCGCAGGTCGGCATCGGAAAAATGAATGTCCGAGAATTCCGGGGATTCGTTCAAGACCAGAGCAAAGGCCACGGCAAGCTGGGCCACGCGTTCGGAATGGCCCGCAGTAAAGGGGTCGCGCGAATCAATGGCCTCGGCCAAGGCCTTGAGCATCGCATCCATGAGCCGTTGCACGCCCTCGAAGTTGAACGCGTTGCTCACGGAAATGCCGGCAACCGATGCCAGAGTGGACAGGCTCTTGGCGTGGGCCGCTTCGAACAGTCCGGTGTTTTCCGAGGCAAGCACGAGCATGCCTTCGCATCTGTTCGGCGAAACAATGGGAATCAGGGCCATGCTCCTGACGCGGGGAATCTCGCCATGCCAGCGCTCGTCCTGATCCAGATCGTCGACAATCTCGCTTCGCCCGAAGAAGATGACATTCTGAAAAATCCTGCTCCCTGCCAACTGTTCCGGGTTGCTGCCAAAGGGCAATCCGAACTGGGTGAAAAGCTTGAAGCGATTCGATGCCGGGTCGGACAGAAAAACCATGCCCACTTCACCGGGATAATTCTCCCGCCGACATTCATTGAGCAAGGCTCCGACCACATCCCGAAGACGCAGCGACGTGTTGATTTCGGGAACGGACCTATACAACAGGGCAAGTTCCCTGTACTTGGCCAAAGAATCCTCACCAATGGAACGACGCGCCGCCTCCATGTCCACATAGCCCTGAAGTGTGTAGGCCATGAAGGACAGAAGCCGCCCGCTCTCCTCGAAATCACCGCTTCGTTTCAGAAGCAGCCGTCCGGAGTGTATGGAATTGAAGGAAATCGGTTCGGAAAAAACATCTGCGCCCCCGGCATCGAACTCGGCCGGGGAATCGACTCCGGCCACCAGAATCATCTCGCCTTCATACTCGATGGCCACCACGCTGCCGGAACCGGCAGCATTCAGCGCCTTTTCCAGAAAACGCTTGAGGACCTGCGGACGGATGTATTTCTTCAGTGGCGTCATGCTGTGGTTACAAAGCCAGCAGGTCTTTGGAAACCTTCAGGATTTCATCCGGGTCAAAGGGTTTGGTCATGTACATCTTGGCGCCGAGCTCCAATCCCTGCTTGCGATCCACTTCCTGCCCCTTGGCCGTTAACAAAATGATCTGGGTGCTCTTGAGTTCGTCGTCATCCATGACTACCCGACAGACCTCGTACCCGTTCATCTTGGGCATCATGATGTCCAGAAAGACAAGATCCGGGCGCTCGGAACGGATGAAATCCAGTCCCTCCTCGCCGTCGGATGCAGTGAACAATTCGACGTCGTACTCGTCTTCAAGCTCCTCAAGCGTCTGCTCAAGCAGCATCTTGATATGGACCTCATCGTCTACTATGAGGATTTTTTTCGGCATCACTTTCTCCTTCGAACGAAAGATGTGCGGGTCCGGCATCGGCCCCTTTTCCCTTCATGCCACAAACCCCGTCAAGTGCGCAAATCATCTGTCAGGTCAGGTCTGCCGAAACAGTGGTGCCGGGCAGGATCACGACCTCCACCTCCGGAGTGCGCGCCAGTCTTTCCAGATCCATGCCGGAGGACACCTCGGCAGGCACGAAGACCATGCCCCGAAACCCCTGCTCGATGCGCCCCCATATCTGCCCCGGCGGACAGAAGGTTATGGTTCCCGGACAGATGACCTTGAGTTCCTCGTAGCAGTAGTCGCGGTCCTCTTCGCCCAGAATCATGCAGGAACGCCGCATGTCCTTTTCCAGAAGCAGGGCACGGACCACCTCCACGAGCCGGACATCGTCCACGGGCTTGACCAGCGCGACATCCCCTCCGGCTTCCATGGCGTCGCTCAGGGCACTGAGCACCAGAATGGGAATATGCCGGGTAAACGGGTTGCGACGCAAGCACGTTATAGCGGTCCGGCCGTCCATGCCCGGCAGCATCAGGTCCATGGTGATGAGATTGGGCAGCAGCTCCTTGGCCAAAGCCAGCGCCTGCTCCCCGTTCACGGCCACCCGAACGCGAAATCCTTCGCCTTCCAGAATCTGGGTCAACAGAGCCCCCAGGGAGGGATCGTCATCCACGACCAGCACCAGAGGCGCGGAATCCTGATCCCGCTTTTCCTCCACGAGCATGGCCTTGCGCTCAATGGCCCGGACCTGCTCTTCATCGCCGCACACCACCTTTTCGTCCGCAGGCAGGTCGTCAAGGCTGGATATGAACATGACCGGAAGGGAAAAAAAGAAGCGGCTGCCCTTTTCCGGCTCGCTCTCCACCCGGATTTCGCCCCGGTGGTGCTCCACGATCTGACGCGAGATGGGCAATCCGAGCCCCGTGCCGCTGGGCTTTTCGGTCAGGGTATCCCCGGCCTGCCTGAACTTGTCGAAAATCGAGGCCATGTCCTTTTCCGCTATGCCGATGCCCTTGTCCTCCACGCTGGTCACGATGCGGTCGCCCTTGCGAAAGACGCGGCAGACAATGGGACTCGCCTCCGTGAATTTCACGGCGTTGGAAAGCAGATTGACCACCACCTGCATGAGCCGGGCCTTGTCGCCCCGAACATGCGGCAGATCAGGTTCCACCTCGCACACAACCTGAAGCTCCTTTGCCGACCACAGGCCCTGCGTGGAGTCCACGGCCTGCCGCACCACCTCGCCCATGTCCACGATCTGATCCCGCCATTGGGCCCGACCCGATTCCATCTTGGCAATGTCCAGCACGTCGTTGATGAGTTCGGTAAGCCGCTCGGCTTCGGTCACGATGATGTCCAGATTCTCCCGGACCCTGCGTGACGCCCGGCTCGCCCGGGCATCCCCGACCACGGCCGGAAACACGGACTGATCCAGCTTCTTGCGAATGATCTTGGCGAATCCGAGCACCGAGGTCATGGGCGTGCGCAGCTCGTGCGACACCGTGGAAATGAATTCGGTCTTGAGCCGATCCAGCACCTTTTCTTTGGTGATGTCCCGAATCAGGATGACGCCGCCCAGACAGCGCGGCGCTTCGCCTTCGTCGGTCTGGATGATGGTGCCGACCGCCTTGCCCGTTCGCGACCGGGACAGGGGCAGTTCCGCCGCATGCGCCACGGGATCGCGCGACAGGACATGCCGGGCCAGCGCCTCGACCTCGGGCGGAAAGACGCTGCCAACGGGCTTGCCCGTAAAATCCCCGGTCTCCAGATCGAAACAGTCCCGGATGGCCGGATTGATGAGGGCAATGTCCCCGGCTGGACCGACCACCAGCAGACCGTCCGCAAGGTTGTCGATAATCGCCCGAAGATAGCTCATGCTCTCCCGAAGATCGGTTGTGGACCGGTTGACCTCTTCCTCCATTTCGGAAAACAGCACGGACAATTCGTGGGCCATGGCCTGCATGGTCCGGCCCAGCAGGCCCACCTCGTCGTTGGAGCGGATGTCGATATCCCCGGAGAAATCGTGCCGGGACAGACGTTCGGCGTATTCCGTCAGTTCACGCAACGGACGGGATATGCGGCGGGAAAAATAGTACAGCAGGGCCACGCACCCCCAGAAAATGAAGAAGAGCAACCCTTGCAGCTTGATCACGGCGGACCAGAAATAGGAAACGATCAGGTCCCTGCTCATGCCCACGTGCACGTAGCCGGCGACCCCGGCCAGAATCGGCGCGGAAATGTCGATGATCCCGCCGTACCCGCCGACCTCGAGTTCCGTGACCACGGTCCTTTCCCGTTCCTCCTGCAATCCGCGCAGCTCCTCGGGCATGACCGGCACGAACGTATGCGCCACTGCGGTCCGTTCCGCATCAAGAACATATACGTAGGAAACACCCTCGATCTCCAGAAACTGATCGGTCATGGCCTGCAACGTGGCCGCATCCCTGTTGAGCACGATCTCCTGACTTGCGTCCGCAATGCTCCGGGCAATGGCCGTGCCCTTGCTGATGAACTCGTCCGTCATCCGCGAATGCAGAATGTAGGCGGCCGTGCCCGACGTCATGTTGGCAATGACCCCGAACAGGCAGAAAGCCAGAATCATGGTCTTGGTGAACAGTCGGGATGCGCGCTTCATTTTTGCCACCGCGCCCAGTCTTCGGGCCTGATCGGAACGAACTTGCCATCGCGAATCGTGGTGAAATACACATTGCCCGGGCCCTGATGACAGTCCTTGTCAAACCCGATGCGAATACCGACGCCGACCTCCAGATTCCTGATCGATTCCGCGGCAGCAGCCAGACCATTTTCCGGAGATTCCGCAAACTTTCGCAGGATCGCGGTCATGACCCGCGCATTGAGATAGCCCTCCAGACTCACGAAACTGTAGCGGAGCGGCGCATATCCCTGCTCGGCCTTGTCCGGCGCAGCCTGTGCCAGGGAATCCATGTCCGCCCGGTACTCGCGGACCGCAGGCAGGGAAAGGTCCTCATAGCTGGGCACGACCTGGGAATTGACGATATCCCGGGTATAGACCCGGCCCGAATCCCTTTGGGCCGATTGCAGCAACTTGAGCATGTTCTCGCTGCCCACGAAGGACAGAGTAGCCACAGGCACGTCCAGCCCGGCATCCCTTGCATCCCGGACAAAGGCGGCGCAGGCCGCGTATGGTCCCACGGCAAGAATGACGTCCGGGGCTGCCTTGCGCAGGACCTCGACCTGCGCGTTCATGGAATCCCCGAAACAGGCTCCCCGGGAAAACGTGGCTTCTCCGGCAAGTTCGAGCCCGTGTTTGGCGAGGGCGCGACGCGTCCCGTCCCAGCCGCTCCGGCCGAATGCATCCACCTGATAGAGCACGGCAACCCGGGTTCGCCCCAGTCCGACAAACTTGTCGACAAGGCCGCGAATTTCCTGCCGGTACGATGCCCGGGCATTGAACACATGTCTTTCGTAGGGAAATTCCCGCTGCGGCTGAGCGCCGGAAAAGGGAAAGAACAGAAGCTTTCTGGTCCCGTCATACCCCTTGAGCAACGGAAGCACGCGCGTCACCGTGGGCGTGCCCACATAGCTGAACAGGCAAAGGACCTCTTCGTTTTCAAGAAAATGGATGGTGTTGTCGATGGCAGGGACAGGGTCGTATCCATCGTCCAGAGCAAGAATCTCGATCCGTCGGCCGTTGATTCCCCCGCCCTGATTCACATGGGCGAAACAGGCGGCCGCTCCCCGGTACAATTCAATGCCCAGCCCCCGACTCGGCCCGGAAAAGGGCGCGGACATGCCAAGCACGAAAGGCCGGGCCGCATCGCAGGGTTGAATCGTGGCCAGACTCAGGATGAAAACAGCAACAAGAACGAATCCGCACCGCAATGATACGGAATGGCAGCCGGACTTCCGCATGAGCTCCCCCTCTGATTGCAATCAGAATGCGGAAAAAGTGGCTCACGCTATCACGACATCAGGCCAATGAGAAGGAATTAATGAGGTTATTCACGCAACAGGTTCAACTGTCGCCAGCCCGGCAACCGGAGGGGCCTCGTTTGGCAAGGCCATGATCCTTACGCCGTTCCTGCGGCAGAGCCGGACAAACTCCCCGTCCTCGAAGAACCGGTCCGGAACCAGAACCGCACCGGAGAATCCGCCCGCCATTTCGGCGCGCAATCCGGCCTCGGAATATGGCCCGCTCTGCGCCGGACACAACGCCCGCACATGCCGCCAGCAATCCGAATGCACCAGAACATCGCGGTTCAGAAGCGCACCATGCAGCAGAACGTGAACCGCATCCAGAAAGCATTCCGAATCCAGCGGCTTGGCAAGACACAGGTTCGCACCGCTCCCCTGCAATGCTTCGGGAACCGAAACCAGCAGGATCGGCATTCCGGCAAGCTCGTGTTCCGCACGCATCTGCCGCACGATTCCTTCATTGCTCATGCCCGGCAGCCGCGGGTCCAGCACCACGAGGTCGGGCAGATGCCGTGCGGCCAGTTCCAGGGCCTCAGGCCCCTTGCCTGCCAGCAGGACATCGCATCCATCCTTTTCCAGAAGGATGGAAAGATAGTGCGAGGTGGTCTCGTCCGCATCCGCAATCAGAACGCAGGGCCTTGCCTCGCTTCCGGCCTCGGGCAGGGACACGGTCAGCAGGCTTCCCCTGCCGAGACGGGATTCCGCCCGGATGGTGCCCCTGTAATGCTCCACGATCTGACGGCAGATGGCCAGTCCGAGCCCCGTGCCCTGCGGCTTGTCCTGGAGCACGTTTCCGGCACAGGCCTGCTGGAACTTGTCGAAGATGCAGTCGAGATATTCCGGAGCAATGCCGGAACCGGTGTCGGCCACGGTAAACAGGACCTCGCCGGGCTCGCCAACCTCGGTCGACAGGGTGACGGTGCCGTGCTCCGTGAATTTGGCGGCATTGGAAAGCAGGTTGATGAGCACCTGCTGCAACCTGTCCGAATCCATGCGCAGATCAGGCATGACTTCCGGACACGTCACCCGAAGCTCCACGCCGGGCTTGCCGGGAAACAATCCCTGCGCGGAATCCGCAGCCCGCCTGACCGCGTCCACGGGATTCACGATCCCGTCGCGCCAACGTTCCTTTCCGGCCTCGATGCGGCTCAGATCAAGCACGTCGTTGATCAAGCGAGTCAAGCGTTCGCCCTCGCAGGCAATGATGTCCAGATTGGATTGAATGCGCGCGCCGTATCGCCGAGTCACGCCCTGCACGGCCAACGGGCTGAAATGCCGTTCGAAATCCCGGCCGGATGATCCGGGAAAATCCCAGAATCGAAGCCAGCGGGGTCCGCAGCTCGTGGGACACCGAGGAAAGAAACGCACTCTTGAGACTGTCCAGTTCCTTGAGCCGGGAGTTGGCCTTCTTGAGTTCACGCGTCTTTTCCAGAAGAACCCGGGTCCGCTCGCGCACCAGATGCTCCAGGTCCGCGTTCATGGAAGCAAGGCACTCCTCGGCGCGCTTGGTCTCGGTCACGTCCGCAATCAGGACCACGGTTTCCCCGTTCCCGGTCTTGTAATGCCGATACTGAAGCCAGCGGCCGTCTTCCAGCGGCTCCAGAAACGGGCCGCCCGGTTTTCGGTGTTTCAGGACATGGTCCTCGGCCCAGACGCCCTCCCGGCCCTGCGCATTGGTGAACATGCCGCTTTCCGCAAGCGTTTCGGCAATTGTTCCCAGCCCCATTCCATAGCGCAGGTTGGGCAGTCTGGCTTCAATGAACTCCATGACCCGCCGGTTGATCATGACGAGCCGATCCTGTTCATCGTACAGAACGAATCCCTCGGAAATGCTGTCAATGGCATCGCGCAGCCGAGCCGTAGCCCGGGCCGCCTCGGTTTCCAGCCGTTGCACGAGCAGGGCCATGCGACCGGCCATGCTGTTCAGGCTGTCGGCCAGTCGCCCGAACTCGTCATCACTGTCCACTTCGGCCCGCGCACGCAGGTTGCCCTGCCCGAATTCCGTCGCGGCCCGAGTCAGCCGCACCGCGTTGCGGGCGACATTGTGCAGCAGAGTACCGATGAATGCAGCCATGAGCAGCGCGGCCAACACGGCGACGCAAAACACGATGCGCGTTGCGGAACTGGTGGAAGCGATATGGGCGCGGGCAAGAATAGCCTCTTCCGCAGCCACCTGGGAAAGCCGATTCGCCAACGCGAAAACCCGGGCATATCGGCTGTCGATTTCCGCATGCTCCAATTCGGGACGGACTCTTTGCCGAAAGAGATTGCGAAACGCATCGCCGTATTCCTGCACGCTCCCGTTCAGATTCCGAACAAGAGCCGCAAGCAGTTGGCCGTCCGCCCCCACCTTGATCGCGGCGAGCCGATCCAGATTGTTTTCCGCCTGCGTCATGCAATCGAAAAACGCGATCTTGTGATCCGCAAAAAGCCCGGGCTCCCCCTGCATGGACCACAGGGCGCGGCATTCCTGTTCCGCATGCCGGGCGCGCTTGAGCTCGCCTATCGTGTTCAGGGCCAGTTCCTGTGCACGCAGGCTGCGGGACACGATGCTGTCCGCACTCTGTTCGAGGGATTGAAGGGAATGCAGCCCCACGGCCGCAACAAAGATGATGAGCGCTGCAAACAGGCCCAACGTCCAAGCGAATTTGTATACGAGTCCGAGGCCGCGCCAGCGTTCCCGAACGAGCCGAACCAGATCCATAAACCACCTTGTCGCCGAAACGCGAGCAGCCTCTGCGCAAAAACCCTCACTCCGGCATGGGGATATGGTGGGGTAGGCCATCCCGCAAAAAAAGTCCACCCTCCCCGATTTCCCGCGACAGACTTGCCAAGGGCCTTCATGTAACGTAATTCCCTAAGCCACCGGAGATATGCGCCCCGGCGCACGAAAGCCGTTCCCCTTGGCGGCTTTCCACCATGCAACCCAATCAGGAGAGACTATCCGGAATGTGTGGCATCGCCAGTTTTCTCAGCAACAGACGTTGGAGCGAATCCCAGGACCTGTCCTGGCTCGACACCTTGGCAAATGGCCTGAACACCGCGGCCGAATGCACGGACACCCTTGAGGCGTGCACGCCTCTGAGCGCCCTGGCCGAACGGTTTCAGGAACTCATGAGTTTCGACCTGCATATGGAACTCATGGAAAACGGGGAACGCATGGCGCAGGTCACGGCCCTGCGCGACGACCTGCGCAGATTGCGGAACACCACAGCCCTGCGGCTGGAACAGGGGCCGCGCACCGACGACCTCGAAGCGCTGCGCGAAAAGCTTGATGACTATCTCTGGCAGGTGGACCGCGAACTGCTGGACAATCTGGACCGCGTCCGGGCCATCATGCCCGACTCCCTTGCCCATGATGCATCGGCCCGGGACCGCCATTTTCTGGGCTGGGCAACGGAACAGGTTCTGGAATCTCTCGACAAGCTCGAAGTGCGCGGCCGGGATTCCGCAGGCATTGCCGTAACCTTTACCCTGCCCGCGGGCTCGTCTGCCGAAGCCGGACTTTCCACGGCGCTCAAGGCCGAACTCGAAGAACGCACCGCCATCCGCAACGCGGACAACCTGAACGTGCTGGTGCGCGATCTGGACGACGGCCGGACCGCCTGCCGCTTCCTGTACAAGGTGGCGCAACTCGTGGGCCAGCTCGGCGACAACGGCTCCGCACTCCGCAAATTCATCCGCGAAGATCGTCTGCTCTGGTCCATGGCCGAAGGGCTGTCCACCGTAAACATCATCGCCCACACCCGCTGGGCCTCCAACGGCATCATTTCCGTGCCCAACTGCCATCCCGTGGACGGCCTGATCGAAGGCGACGTGTCCACCGGACTGGAAAAGACCATGTTCGTGCTCAACGGCGATGTGGACAACTACCGCAACCTCGTGGAACAGACCGTTCTGTCGCGAGGTGCGGCCATCCCGCAGGTCATCAGCACGGACGCGAAAATCCTGCCCGTGCTCTTTCATCTGGACGCCCCGGACGGCGACGCAGAGGAACGCTTCCGCAGCGTATTGCGCCGGTGTCAGGGCTCCCTTGCCGTGATCATGCAGAATCTCGGCGACTTCGACAGCCAGTTTCTGGCCCAGAAGGGCAGCGGCCAGAGCTTCTACGTGGGCCGCACGCTGGATGGCTGGGTCGTGGCCTCCGAGGCATACGGACTTGCGTCCCGCTGCCGCAGCTCCTACCCCATCGCCGTGCATCGTCAGGGCGGGGTCAGCATGATCCTGCGCAACGACGATGCCGAAGACGCCATTCCCGTGGCCCGCTATCTGGACAATGGTGAAGGCGTGCCTCTTGCCGAGGAAAAAATCGAAATCTTCTCCCGCGACATCTTTCGGGGCGAGTTCAACCACTATATTGAAAAGGAAGTCCACGAGGCTTCCAGTTCGGTACGCAACACCCTGCACGGGAAATACGTGCGCCAGGACAACGCGATCCACTTTCTGGCCGAAGGGTTCGGCAACGGTCCGGCCCTGATGGAGCGGCTGCGGGACACATCCCGGCCCATCCGCCGCATCATTGCTCTGGGACAGGGAACCGCGGCCATCGCGGCCATGGGCATTGCCCAGCTCCTGCGCCGGAGCCTTGCAGGCAGCGACATCGGCATCGAGAACTTCACGGGATCGGAATTCGTCGGCTTCATGGGCGATTCCCGACTGGACGACGTGCTCCTGATTCCGGTCTCCCAGTCCGGCACCACCACGGACACGAACCGCGTGGTGGACCTCTGCCGAGACCGGGGCGCATGGATCAACGCCATCGTGAACCGCCGCAACTCGCCGCTGGTGCAGAAATCCGACTCGCACATCTACACCTCGAACGGCCGCGACGTGGAAATGGCCGTGGCCTCGACCAAGGCCTTCTATTCCCAGATCGCGGCAGGCAAGCTTCTGTCCCTGTGGCTGGCCTCGGAACTCGGCACCATGACCGATGCGGCCATTGCCGAGGAAATCCTCTGTCTGGAAACTTTGCCCGAAAAGATCGACCGGGTGCTGGAAAACAAGGCGGCCATCGGCGACATCGCGACCCGGTACGCGCCCACCCACCGCTATTGGGCGCTCGTGGGCAACGGCGCCAACCGCATCGCGGCCGAGGAAGTGCGCATCAAGCTTTCCGAGCTCTGCTACAAGTCCATTCCCTGCGACGTGACCGAGGACAAGAAGCACATCGACCTGTCCACCGAGCCGCTCACGCTGGTCATGGCCAGCGACCTGCCGGAAATGGTGGTCATGGACACGGTCAAGGAAACCACGATCTTCCGGGCGCACAACGGCAGCCCCATCGTGTTCTGCGCCGAGGACGAGACCCGGTTCGACGGCATTGCCGAAGCCTGCATCAAGGTGCCCCGCGCCGGAGCCGGTCTGGATTTCGTCATGGAAACCGTTGCCGGCCACTGGTGGGGCATTGCCGCGGCGCAGGCCATCGACGCGCATGCAGAACCGTTCCGCAACGCCCGCATCCTGCTGGGCGAGATCGTGGAAAATCCCGCGCTCTGGGATCGCACCCGATTCCTGAACAAGCTGAACAAGGCGCTGGAACGATGCGCCGCCGGAGCCACGGACTCGGCCCTGCCCACGCATGTCGCGGCCCAGCTCGCCAACTACATGCTCTGGCTCGTCAACCAGCCCTCGGCCATCCCGGCAGCAGATGCCCGGCTCGACGACATCCTCAACATCCTGAACAAGGCCATCGAGGAAATGACCCGGCCCATCGACACCATCCGGCACCAGGCCAAAACCGTAACCGTCGGGATATCGCGGCCCACGGACTAGAAAAATTGTGGGAGAACAATAAAGTTGTTAACAACACAATAAAGTCGTTAACAGCACAATAAAGTTGTTAACAAAAGCCGCTCCGGTTGCTATAAAGATGGCAAACTAGGAGCGGCTTTTTATGGCCAAGCGATATTCCCATTCCGAGGTGACCTTCCAGCGATGGCTGAAGGAAGGCCGTGGCAGCGGCAGGCAAGATGAGTATAAACCTTGGCTGACGGTACGGGACCTGCCTTCCCGAGGCCGATCCCATCGCGTCTTCGGGCACAAGGCACTACGAACCCACCACCTCTTCTCGGATCTCGAACTTGCCGTCTTCCTTCTCTTGGAATGGCAAAAAGATGTTACCGAGATCAGAGAACAGTTCCCGCTTCAAATAGAACTTACCTGCGAGCTCGCCGAAAAGCACGGCATCCCTCACCCGGCAATGTCCGGCGTGCCCCAATACATGTCGTCGGATTTCCTCGTTGACACATCCCGCCCCGGTGAGCCCCGATTTGCCTTGCAGGCGAAATATTCCAGCGAGCTTCAAAAACCTCGCGTGATCGAAAAGTTAGAGTTGGAACGCCGATATTGGGAGAACAAGGGAGTCCCGTGGCGGCTGATCACGGAAAAAGAAGTCCCGTCCACCGTGGTTGCCAACATCAAATGGCTCTATCCTGCACAACGGGACGACATCTCCGAACTCGACCTCGCACTCAGAACGGACTTCTACAGTCATCATTTCGCCCAAAGCAAAGCGACCACGCTCATCGATCTGGCCAAGTCCCTGGATGTCGCATACGCCCTATCCCCTGGTGAATCCCTGCGCGAAATCAGACAACTGCTGGCCTTGCGTTGTTTCCTCTTCGACATCCACATTGCCTACCGCAAGCTTGCGCCCAGCGAGCTCATTGTCGCCGAAGATACAGCCATGCAGGAGATGCTCCATGTTCAGGGTCAATGAAGTCCTCAAATATGACGAAAGGCTATTCCGTGTCCTTTCGGTGCTCGGGACGCATCTGGTTTGGATAGACATGGAAGAGCCCAAGGCCTTCCCATCATTGGTTAGTGCCGATGACCTGATGAAAGCAATCGATGACGAGACCCTTTCCCGGGCGAAAGACCCATATGCAGAACTCGCCATGGAAATGCCCGAACAAGGAAGCACAGCTCAAATCAAGCGGGACAACAATTATGCCTTGGTTCGGAAGGTTGCCGATGACCCTGAATATTATGACCGCAAAACACTAACCGCTCGAATTAAGGACGTCCTGGCAACTGGGAAAATCTCAAAACCTTACCTCTACAAGTTGCTCCGAAGGTATTGGCAAAGAGGGCAAACTCCCAATGCCATGCTTCCAGATTACAAAAATTCCGGCGGAAAAGGTAAAAGGCGTTTAGCACCCGACAAAAAACTCGGACGACCGCGTAAATTCACGCCCGGAATCGGGGCAATCATTGATGCACAGTCTGAGCGCCTTTTTAGAATGGCCATTGACAAGTACCTGCTTAAAGACAAGGGGTGTAGCTTCCCCTATGCGCATAGGCGATTCAAAGACCTATACGAGCAGTACTTCCCAGACGTTGAGGAATCGGAGATGCCGACACGCAGGCAGATGCAGCACTTTTATCAAAGTGAGTACCAATTACCCGAAACGTTGAGGAAACGGACAAGCAGCATTGAATACAACAAGGATGTCAGGCCGATGTCTTCCACGGCTAACGTGGACGCCCTTGGACCTGGCTCAAGATATGAAATCGATGCGACCATTGCCGACATTTACCTGGTTTCGGACAGCGACAGGCGCAATATCGTTGGACGACCGGTCATCTACTTCGTCATCGATGTCTTCAGCCGCATGATCACCGGACTCTATGTCGGGTTCGAAAACGCTTCCTACCCTGCCGCGCTCCAGGCACTCGTCGTGTCCATGACGGACAAAGTTCAGTTCTGCAAAGAATACGGCTTTGAAATAACCGAAGAAGAATGGCCCACAGTCGGTTTGCCGGACGCTATATTGGCCGACAGAGGGGAGCTGCTTGGACATCAGATCGAATCGCTGGAGGCATGCTTTTCGGTCAGGATCGAGAACACTCCCCCATACCGTGGTGACGCCAAAGGCATTGTCGAACGAAACTTCCGGACGATTCAGGCCGAGTTCAAGCCATTTGCGCCCGGCGTTGTCGAGAAGACTCTCGTAAAGAAGCGTGGTGGCCGAGACTACCGACTGGACGCCAAACTCACCGTACGAGATTTCAAAGAAATCATCCTCTCCTCTGTTCTGATGCATAACCAATATGATGTATTGGAAAAATACGACCGCGATTCGGACATGCCGGCAGATTTGGTCATGACCCCGCTTTCGCTATGGAATTGGGGCATCCAAAATCGTACAGGACGCCTGAGGACGGCTTCAGAGGAAGCAATCCGCATCAGCCTCATGCCGAGAACGAAAGCTACCGTATCCGAGCTGGGAGTATCCGCCTTCGGCGTTCACTACACTTCCAAGGAAATCGTCGAACGCGGCTGGCTCCACAGGGGCAAAGGGGTGCGCAGGCCTGTCGGGTTGCAAGCGGCATACGATCCATCCTCAGCAGACACCATCTACCTGTTCCCGTCGCAAAATAGCGGTGAATATTGGCAATGCAATTTGGCGCAACGCTCACGGGAGTTTGCCGGGGCCTCCTTCTGGGATGTCTGGCGAATCAAGGATAAGCAGAAAAAAGTCACTGCCCAAAGTCGGTTGGAAATGGAAACGCAAAAGCGAAAGCACGAACGCTTTATCGCGGATAAAATCAAAGACGCCGAGGAGCGGGCTCCTGAGACTGACGGCATGAGTAATGCTCGAAGGATCGGCAGCATTCGCACGAACAAGGAGCAGGAGAAGCGTCGGGAACGTAACCCCTTGATCAGCAAGCCCTCTCAACGGGACACGTCTGCCGGGGCCACAGTCACACCTTTACATGGCAATGAGGTTGAAAGCGGCGAGTATCCCGACTTCATTGAAGAGCTTTTTGGCGACGAGGAGAATTAAATGGCGCTCCCATCTGGACATGTAAAAGCGAGATATCAGGAATCTACCATTTCTCAATATCGAGGGAATCCCTTTATCGAGGCCCTGCCATCAACTTTTTCAATTGAGCAGGTCAGGGCTAGCATGACAGGAATCGTCCAGTATAACCTCAAAGACATTTTTGCAGAAGGACGTGACAGGGCACATATGATTGCCGCGTTGCTGGATGACTTTTTTCAGCCGCTTGCATCTCACATACAGTTGGAAGAAAAACTTTCGATTATGATCAGGAGGGGATACGTCGGAAGAAATCTCATAGACGGATCGCTCAATAGCCATATGCAAAATGGATATGAGCGTATCATGACTGGTGATTTGGATGTTTTTCGTTTCCATCAAGTCAAATCCACTGCATCAAGCTTGTCGCTGATCGGATGTTCTGGAAGCGGGAAAAGCACGTCACTGAACAGAATCCTTTCAGCGTACCCGCCAGTAATTTTTCATGAGGTCCATAATTTTACCCAAGTGGTTTACCTCAAAGTGGATTGCCCGCACGATGGTTCTTTGAAGAGTTTGTGTATCAATTTTTTCAGGGCCCTGGACGGAGCTGTGGGCACGGACTATGAAACAAAATACGTCAAGAAGCGGCATGGGATAGAGACCCTTTTGGCCCAGATGAGTCAGGTGGCAAACGCTCATGCCATCGGCGTGCTTGTCATAGACGAAATCCAACATCTCAGCCGCAAGCGGTCTGGCGGCGTCGAAAAGATGCTCAATTTTTTCGTCACCTTGGTGAACACTATTGGCTTACCTGTCGTATTCGTGGGAACTCCCAAAGCACGGCCGATTTTCGAACAAGACTTGCGTTCCGGTCGACGAAGTGCAGGCCTCGGTTCACTTCTCTGGGAACCGATGAAGCCCCCTGCCCAGGCCATAGATTCCGTAACGGGCAAGCCTCGAATTACTGAATGGAAAGCCTTTACGGATAAATTGTGGACCTACCAGTGGCTCCGGAACCGGGATGAAGTCCTGACTGATGACGTTCGTTACTGTTGGTACGACCTGTCGCAGGGAGTTCTGGACATTGTCGTCAAACTATTCGTTCTGGCCCAACTCAGGGCAATCGTGACCGGCGTAGAACGTATTACAGTCAACATCCTAAAAAAGGTCTATGAGAACGAATTGAAGCCGGTGCACCCAATGCTGGCAGCCCTCCGGTCCGGCGACCCAGATCGGATTGCGGAATTTTCGGACTTGATGATTCCTGACATCGAGAACAAATTAACCAAGCTTACAGCGGCCATATCAAAGCCCCGTGCCTCTGATCCATATCAAGGGAATTCTCAAGCACAACGGCTTCACAGCTTACTGATAGGCATGGACTTTGAGAGCGATGCAGTCGTTCCACTTGTAAGGCGCATAGTTGAAGAGCACCCGAACCTCACCACAAAAGATTTGGTATCAATAGCACTGGAATGCTATGAGTCTGATGAAAAGCCTCAAAAGAAAAGGCTGAAAACCAAGTCCGTCCCTCAAAAAGACTGGCACACGTTGGAATCAGACGACTTACGATTCATGTACTCCCAAGCTGACAAGAAATCTCTCCATGCGCATTTGAGCAAAAACTCCGTGATATTCAGGTTGGAGGACTGGCTGAACAAAACAGGGTAGCGGTATGCTCAATTTCCCCGTGCCGTATCCGGACGAACTGCTTTATAGCGTTGTGGCACGAGCAGGAGTCCATTTTGGCATAACAAGTCCCAAGCAGCTCCTCGATGCAGTCTTTGGCGACAGAAAAGTCGTGGCCACGATTGATCTGCCGTCCCACATAGAGGCCATCTCCAAACAATACCCGGAGTCATTAGGTCTTACCGCCGAAAGTATGGTGTACAAGCATACCCTCTTCCCGCTTTATGCTCCCTTCATACCGGAAGACAGGAGACTCGCAGCCCTTGATTGGATGACCCACCGAGCTAAAGGGGCAGTCCATGTGGGCTTAGGCGTCACGACATCTCGGATTCGCCAGCCTGAGTACCTCCGGGTATGCCCCCAATGTCTGGAAGACCAACTCATAGAGCATGGGGAGCTCTGCTGGCTACGTCAGTGGCAGGTTCCGGGTTGCAGCCATTGTCTCAAGCACGGCTACCTGTGCGACACGCAGTACAGACTGCATAATTACCACAGACATGCCTATGTGGCCCTAACCCCGACCATGATGTGTTTACCCGCCAACTCGAACAGTCCTCCCATTGGAAAACGTATAGAGAGGCGAGTGAAAGAACTTCTCGATCTGCCGCCTGCGCGATCCCCCAGCCTTGAGCAATGGAGCCTCTTTTACACACAAACTGCTCATGCAGCCGACATCACCAGAAAAAGCAAAGTCATCTACGATCTCCTCAAGCACAAAGTCCTCTCTTCCTGGACACCCCAACACCTTGCCCAATTGGGTATTCCCGTCACCGACAACAAGTCCAACTGGTTACGCCTTTTCATGCGAAAGCACAGGAAGTCACACAGCTTCCTGCAACACATAATAATCTTGGAAACACTGCTGGGGACGGAGTGGAATTTTGAAGATGTGATTTCTCAGGCCCGAAAGCAAATCGCCCAAAAACATCAGGTAGCCTATTTCCCATCGAAGAATATTTCGCAATCTGTTTTGCATACCAAACGCAAAGCATGGCTTGAGATGGTTAAAGAGCAAGGAACCAGGAAATCGCGAAAATCAGGCGGCGACCCAGTTTACGTCTGGCTTTACAGAAATGATCGAAACTGGCTAAATGCCATCAACAATAAATATAGAAGATCAACACGTTCGGAGAACCGACGAGTCGATTGGAATGAGCGTGATAGGTTAATTCTTGAGCGCCTCAAGGCGATAAAGCGAGAGCATATCAATAAACTGGAAGGTCCGCGTCGAAGCTCAAGCTGGTACCTGGCCCAATCCGAGTGCCGGCATCTTTCTCGCAAGCTCGAAAAAATGCCGCTCTCGGCTGCTTTTTTGGAAAGCAACAGCGAAGATGTTGCCAGTTGTCAAATAAGGAGAGTCATTCGAGCCATGATAAACGATGACTCACATTCAGGAGAAATGCCCTATTGGAGATTGCTACGGTTGTCTGGCCTGAGCGAACAGAGGATGTATGAGCGGACCAGACAATTCCTGCACTACCTCGGATGGTCGAAATGAATGAGTATCGATTCAAAAAATTTGATGACGATGTGAAGATTATGGGGATTGGCTCATTGTTCAGACGGCATTCCGGAAGCAAATGGAACGTCAATCTTCAACTCGCCCCTTCTCAACGCAATAGCTACCTGAGCTTCTCCAATGCCCCCATTCTCGCTAGAAGGCGCATAATTAATCCGACCACAGAATTCTTGAAGCCAGGGTACGACCAACGAATCAAGATCACAGATACGAGGACGTGGCTCGTCAAAAGGATCGGAGAATGTCCGATCGCAGGATTTCAAAGGAAGCTGGAAGCTGGCCAGTTCTGTTTTGTTTTCGAAAACTATGACGGCAGGACGATATTCCTCCCGCAGTTTGAGTTGGCTCGGACCCTGTTTTTTCACGGTAAGTATCTCTCCCGGACGGCAATCGAATCAGATTGTTTGAGAAGCGAGTTCGACGTTTTCGTGGACCATAAGCAAAATTGTGCGACCATTCGAGTCATGCCTTCTGCCGGTTATGCCGTATCTCATTTGAATGAGCCAAAATCGCAAAACTACCTGTCTTGGGTCCTGTTGGATGCTGATGCCCGTAAATCCTATGAAAGCATATGCAAATTCCAACGATTATACGGGAAGAATGCGCCAAGCTATCGAAGATGGACCTTCCAGTTCGAACCACCGCCGCTGGAAAATGTCTTTCTACAAGCTCGTGGGCAATTTGATCGAGAGGTGAACTGCTTTTTTGCCTGGGAGATCGATGCGATCAGAGGCGTCCCCAATGCGATGCCGCAAGAAATATATATTGAGCATCCAAAATTTGAGCACTCCGTCCCTGGGAGCGGACAAGTCGTTCATCCTGCAGGCAATGGCGAGCCGTCTCCGTTGTTCATCCATGACGACATTGCCGCGAACGCCAACACCACTTCAATCGAGCTGGAGGCTGAAAGCGTTGCCGTCGTATTCAAGAAGGCCTTCCACGTAAACCGGGTAGCCTCCAAGGCCAGAAAGAGGCCTACCACAACTCAGGGAGACGAGAGTGGCAACAAAGTGATTTCGGTCAGCACGGAAGAAGGAATTGCCGATCACGGCCTGCCTGCGGCAGACTGGAACACCTTGAACGACGAGACGGATTACAGCCAGTTCTTCGAAAACAAATTTGAATGCTTCCTGAACATGGTCAGAGTTCTGATTGGGACCTATGGGTGCGTCCCTGTCACAAAAGCAATCGTCCCACTTCCCAAAGTAGGGAGGTGCAAAAAGCACCTGCTTTCAACTACCGGAGAAGCAAGAAGTATCGCAGAGGTAGGCCTGAGAGTTGAAGGCAAGATCGTGCACCTGCTCGAAGTAGACACCTCAGACGCCGACAAAGCCATCTCCACTCAGGTCCTCGTTGTGAGGGACTTAAGAAGGTGGAAAGCAGACTTTGAGATCTTGAGGCGAGAACTCATTCAGGATTCCCTCAATTGGCCAACGAAGCTTCTTGATAACCTGTGCGGAAAGGAACGCCATTGTGGCGTCAACCATCCCCAGGCCCCTAAGGGCAGTAGAGGTGTCCTCGACCCAGAATCTATCGCAGGCTGGGCGACGCGGGTTTATGGCTGGATGGCGCAATTATAGCTGCGGCCACCCAAATAGTCCTCAGCTCTCAAAAATAGCTTTTGCAATAACGAGTACCATGTTACCTCGTGTAAAACTCAAAAAACGCAAGGCGCGATCATGTACATGTACTTAGATGAGTCAGGTAACACCGGCCTTCATATCTTTGATGAAAATCAAAGGCACTTCTACCTACTCACGACTCTTTCAAAATGGAATATTAACAGATTATTTTCCACCAGCCACAAACGAGCATTATCATTAGCTAGTTGCGAAGAGCTTCATGGGAATGAATTGGGACATCACGGCATAGAAAAAATTGCCCATGTCCTTAATCAGGTTATTAAGCGTTCTGGTTCAAGATTTATACTATGTAAAGCAGAGAAACTCTTCTTCGCGGCAGCACTTCTTTTTGATTCCATATTCGACCCTGACCAGAATCCAGCAGCGAGTTGGGAAGTGTATATGGATAACGGATTGAGGGACGACCTATTCCATTTGTTTCTCCAAAAAACACCTTATGAAACTCTGGATACTTTTTGGACTCAATGCGTTCGTCCGAACAATGCAGAGAGAAAACTGGAAGCGTTTTTCTCCCTATGTAGAGGCATATTAAACGACATCCTTCCCACACTAGCGAGCCAAGATCCCAGAGTCGAATATATGCTGATAGTATTATCAAATCTTGTCCCAGAAGCCTGCGACATTGGGATTTGCAGTCAGGGTCTCGATACAGCACGGGGCTTCTCTCCAAACGCAACATCGTTTGGAACACTTCTTACTGAAGCTTGCGTGCTTGCGAAAAAGATGGACAGGCCCATCATAGAGTCCAACCATGACGTGCAGAACGAATTTATGACGCACTTGGCTAGCGTCATTGAAATAGGCCAAAATTTCCCAGAAAATCCACGAGAAGATGTTTTGCTACCTGTGGACGGTTTAGACCTTAGCCCGCTGAGCAACACGCAATATTCTATGCGAGATTCGTCTCAGTGTTTCGGTATCCAGCTGACCGATGTGGTATTGTGGAGCTTAAAGCAACATCAAGAACGGAATCGACAGAACAGGTTAGCCAAATTCGTGAATACACGGTTGGTAGTTAGCAACTTCGGTTTCGGTCAATACGGCTTATCCGCGCCTGAACCTTTAGGTTAGGAATAAGATTATAACCAAGGTAGACGAATAACACTTCTAAATTGTGGATTATTTCTGGCTAACATAAATAGAAAGATATAATACACAAAGAGAAGTTTAATAATCAGATTTGCCATCGACCACCCTTTGAGATGTCAGAAGGATACGAGATGACCAAGAATTCATTTAGCATAATGCCAAGAGTGTTAGCTCATTTTGGCGATGAGCTTATTCGAAATGAAATCATCGCGCTAACGGAACTCGTGAAAAATGCATATGACGCTGGGGCAAAAAAGTGTGATGTAATTTTCTATTTCAAAAGGCCTCGTAACCGAGAAGATAAGATTAGCTACAAACCTTTTAGGATAGACATTGTCGACACGGGAAGTGGCATGTCTGAGGAGACAATCAAAGAGCATTGGCTAACAGTAGGGACTGACAATAAAAGAAAACTGATCGAAGAAATGGAGACTGAAGACAACTGCTCTATCGAGCAAAAGTTTGATGAAAATCAGCCCCTTCAAAGAGTGCCACTGGGAGAAAAGGGAATTGGGCGCTTTGGTGTCCATAAGCTTGGACAGCTTGTTATTTTGGACACAAAGAAAGAACACTGTAATGCCAAAAGACTCATAATTGATTGGAATAGACTTGATGGAGCAAAAACTCTGTCAGATTTCGACTTTGATATAACTGAATCTCGTGCACTTTTTCCTGAGAACAAAGGTACACACCTTACTATTCTAAATATTAAAGGCGAGGATAAGGACTGGACTCGGGCAAAGCTTCGAAGAATATACCGAGCATTAACGGCACTTAACATAAAATTTGACAGGGCTGATTGTAAACTCATTGATAATAAGGCTGTGGCTCATCTGCTCAAATTTACTAAAGCTTCAGGAACTAGCGATCAGTTCAATGTAAAGGTAATCCCTAGATATAATCGTTCAGTTTTTCGAGGCCTTAAAAACTTCGAAAGTATCAAAGATTCAGCTCTTTATGAATGTGACATTTTGATTAGTGATAATCAGATTAAAGATTTTGAATACAATTTCAACCCATGGAGTTCTATTGAAAAGAAATTCCCACCCCACTCCATCGCCTTTTCAGATCTCAAGAGCATAGAAAAACTACTGCAAAAGCCATCTGACAACTCTGGCCCAGAAGATGAAAAAGAAATGATTGAAGGCTTGGCCCCCAAGCATGAAGTCGTTGATTTATCAAAATCTAAAATTGGAAACATTTATGTAAAGCTCTACGCTTTTGAACAGACCCCTTCAGTTCGCCAACAACTAGACTCCAAAAAAGATGTCATTGATTTTTTAAAGCAAAGTAGTGGGATTAGAGTATACCGCGATGGCATGCGCGTTTATGATTACGGAGAGAAAGGTAATGATTGGTTAGGTTTAGTCAAGATAGGGGATATTGGTTCACAGCTTCGTTCCGAGCACGTTGTTGGCTACGTTTTTATTGATCGCAAAAGCAGCAGAGGGCTTGTTGAAAAAACAAACCGAGAAGGTTTTATTGAAAACAAAGAATACGAATTGTTCGTATATGCCCTCAAGTGGGCAATAAATTACACCTTTAGACTTAGAAGAAACTCAGACAAAGAAGCCCTTTCAATTTATTATTCCAAAACAGCAGAACCTGTTATTTCCCTTCTGGAAGACACTAAAAAATACATTGATAAGCATATTACTAACGACAAGCACAAAAAGAACTTAACAAGTTACGTCTATCGGATACAAAAAGAATATACAGATATTGTTGATACTCTCTATCACAGTGCAGGAATAGGAAGATTGAGTTCTTCAATTATACATGAAATTGAAAAACTTATTAAGGAAATCAATCTTCAGATAAAATCCTCCTCAGAGTCAAACAAGGCTCGTATACTTGTTAGACGTTTAGATTCAACAATTAAAAAATTCTCATTCTTAATTAAACGTACAGATATCAAAAAATCTTCTGTTGAATTCATCATCGATCAAACTCTATTGTTCATTGAGCTTCGGCTAGACAACCACTCCATAGAAGTGACAACAGACCTCGGAGATGAAAATTTCCAATGCTATGCATCCATAACTCATGCAACAAATGTCCTGTTAAATCTTTTAGACAACTCCATCTACTGGCTTAACTTAAAAGGAGAGTTCAAAAAACAGATAAAACTCTGTGCAACGAACTCTTATGAAGATGGGTATGTCAGCTTGATCGTTGCGGATAATGGCCCAGGCTTCTCTAGAGAGCCTGAACACCTGATAAGACCATTTGTTTCAACCAAGCCCTATTCTATCGGCTGCGGTCTTGGACTGTATATCGCCAACGAACTGATGGATGGAATGAAGGGGGCGCTTAAATTCCCCGAATACTATGATGTGGAAGATATTATAGATGACGAGGCTTTTAAAGAGGGTGCAATAGTCGTGTTAAACTTTAAAGAGGTTAGCTAGGTCTCTGTGATGGAAAATATTGATATTACGGACTGGGTTCGTTCCGCACTAATTATTGATGATGAATGGGAAGAGGTTAAGAATTTATACAGTGAATTAGTCCAACATGGCATATCTGTGAGCTACTACAATCCAAACCCTCAAAAAGCTAATTTTCTTAGCAAAAGTGTAGCGGAAGGGGTTGTCGCTCAAGACTTTGACTCAATTCTTGAAGAAAATCATGAAGATGAAGAAGAATATAAAGAATACCTAGAGAGCATTCTAACAGACGGTCAAGTTAGCGTTGATGGTATTCTGGACAGCTTGGATGTAAGAAACACAGAAGATCTTGAGTTTGCCACTAAGGCTCTTAACGCCTTGATTCGTAGAGATAAAATTAAAGCTGTGAGCGAAGAGCTTTCCTACACTCGGGTTAAAGAGCTTACTGAAGACATCTTCAATAATTACGATTTAATTTTTTTAGATATTGATCTTGGCTTTGAAGAAATCCCTGAGCCCAAAATACACGCGAGCAACGCCGTCACTAGGGTTAAAAATGCAGTTAATAAGGACTGCACTCCATATGGGATAGTTCTTTGGTCTAAGGAGCCAGAAAACCCAATTGAGGATAATGGCGAAGAAATGAAGATCCTTCAATACATGAAGAATTCATTTTATAGTCCGAAATTTGGCAATGATAAACCAAAGCCACTTTTTATCGTTGATAGTGAGAAAACAAAGTATTGCGGTCCACAAAAGTGCGATTGTAAAACCCTATTTCAAGAAATCAATGAAAAGCTCACAACCGATAAGATGGCAAAGTATTTTGCGTGCTGGGAAACGGGCGTACAATCTTCTTCGACCGAAACATATCACTTCATGCAAAGGATGGCGGAACGCCTAGCGGAAAGTGAAAAATTACATGAAATTGAATCATCTTTTTTGGATTTGATAAAGCATGCAACATATATGCATTTTGGTTTTCCAAGGTCTGACGACGAGGCTCTTCCTGGGCTCCTTGCCAGGTATTCTTTTTGCTACATCTCCCATATCCTTTACGATAAATTAAGTAGCCATTTTAGATCAAGGGATATTGATGGGATCTTTTTAAATGGAGTTGATCACCTAAACAGCGAAGAAGACACTAGCCCTTCAATTAATGATCTTCACAAGGCATTTCTCAAGCAATTGTCCAGCTGCAAAGTGGAGCTTGAAAAGGAGCACCATGAGGCTCTTGATTCAGCAGTAAAACAGGCCGCAGAACAAGAAGACACAGATGTAAAAGTCTACGATGCAATAATCGCAGAGCTAAACTTTCTTGAAGTCTTTGATATTGTGACGAGGGATGTCACCCAACTGCCTGGGGTCATTTATAAGAATGGAAAGCAAAAAGAAATATACATTGACATCACACCACCTTGTGATGTCGCAAACTCAAAAAATGATGGTAGACTCTTTTTAGAAGGAGAGTTCCATAATCACAAAGGAAGCCTTAAAAGGGCTAGAAACAACTACAACAGCCCTGCAAAAGCCCGTATTTGGAAAACTCCTCCAGTTCTCTATCAAGGCAGATACACCGTTTTAGATTTTTGTTTGACAAGAGTGATAAAGAAAAAGGAAGAGGGCTACGAGCCTGTGCTGAGGCTTAAGGACTCATCCTTTACAGACTTGATGCAAAAATTTGGAAACTATAATTCGAGGTTGGGGGCTACTAATTTTAAACCCTAAGAGTTTGGTCATCATCCAACAAATCCGCAATGTCTGCGAGCTGCTTCACTTTGGCAAAAAGAATGTCTACACCACGGTAAAGGTGAGCCCTAAAGCATGTATATGCATCAGGGTATTGGTCACTTTGTGTATGCCGCTGCATGGTTAGGGCACAAATGATTTGATCTAAATCGCCAAGGAGCACTGACCTGTGAAGTTCCATGCCATCGCAGACTTGATCTTCATAGATTGGGTCAGATTTGTCCTTTAGAGATAGAAGAACACCGTATCTCATCAACACGTTCGGATTGAGTCCGGTCTTGCCTTTTAAGTTCGTCAGTCTATTCGTTGTCTGCTTCGGAAGTCTGATTCGTGTAAATTTCATAACTTGTGCCTAAGCTGCGCTGAGCGCCTTTCTCTGTTTCTACCCGAACTATTTCAGTACACCCGTTAGTTTTGTCATGCTGAAGTGCATAGACTTTTGAAACTTTGGGACTGAGATCTGCTAGCAACTCAGAATCAATTTCCTCATCAGTTGAAAGGAGGATCAGCTGCTCAATTGCGGGATAATAGTTTTGGACTAGACTTCGACGGTGATAACTATCCAAACGGGCCAAAGGGGTGTCAATAATAGTGGGGATATTGCCGCTCGCAACAGAAGCTAAAGCCCATTGTATTGCGGTGGCCAACATCTGCTGTTCCCCTGCGGAAAGGCGTTTTAAATCAATGCAAGATCCTGCAGACCCTAATAGTTCAACAGAGAAATCATTTGAGATCTTAACATCATGAATAAGTTGATCCTTCCTAAATAGCCTTCTGATATTATGCAAAGTCAATCGCTGAAGGCTTTGCAACCTGCGCTCAAAAAGATCTTCTTTTATCCTAGCCAATACTCGAGGGAATCGCTTTACGAGCTCCTCAGATTTACTTTCAGAGCTACGCTTTTCAAGCTGCTTAGCCAGTTGTAGTAACTTGTTGTCGATCGCGCTTATATCACCTTCTACGCGCCTCTTTCGCTGAACAACCTCTTCAAGTTGCGCCTCTTGAGTTGAAAGCTTGAGATTTAATTTTCGCATTTCGGATAAAGTGTGTGCCAATGCAGCCTCATCAGGCACCTTTTCGATTGCAGAATCGATTGCTGCCAATTCTTTCTGGGCGTTATTTATCGAAGCAAATACATCCAAAGCTTGAGGTCGAATCACATCTTGAGCTTTCCCAATTGCTGAAAGAATCTCATCTGTCTGAGTGGCTGAGATATTATGGATAGGCTTGGAAGTAGGTTCTTCGGTAACTTCAAGAGCCTTTAGTGCAAATTGCCGAACCCTTTCCGGCACGCCTTCTTCCGATAGCGCTTTCTCAACAAGTGCGGCACGCTCTTTAGCAAATTCCTGAACAATACGTGTCGCTGCATCCTCTCTTTCCGACACTAACTGATCAGCTAATTCTTCTAACTCGTCAGACAGTACGCAAAGAGGTAGATAGCTCTGGGACAATTCTTTAATTTTTACACAATCTTCTTCCAACTGTTTTTCAAGTTGAGTTTTCCGAGCCTGCAAAGCCCCATGTGAAGACGCCAAATTGCCCCCAGTTTCATAGAAGGTAACCTCAGAGTTCCCAAGCTTCTTCCGATCCCTTTTGATTGCCTCATTCAATTCGGCGAACCTAAGGTGAAGCAACTCTCCTTCTTTATGATACTCGGCCTTCTCCTCTTTTAACGCCTGTTGAGCTTTTAGAATTGCTTGATAATCCTTTTTATTCTTCAGGCTATCATGCTGATATCTACCGATTGCTTCTTCTAACCCGCTCACCGCACTCAATCCGATCAGTTTCTTTACAGCATTGCTGATTTCTCCAGACCGTAACGACTCGCCAAGATTATTAATTTTTTCACCATCAAAGAAGAACAACTCCATCATACCTAGCGGTACAATGCTAAAAATGAACTCTTGATAAAACTTAGGGGTCACATCCTGGTACTTCTCATTGTCTTTCAAGATCAACAACGTCTCTTTAATCTTCCCATTATCTCTCTGCCAACTTCTTCTAACAGTAAAGTCTTCATTACCAGCGAGAGTACGTTGTCGAAACTCCATTTCTATTGATGCGAAAGCCTCACCGCTGCGAATGAAGCCATCAACATACTCTAAGTATTTCTTCTTATTGTTATTGAACAAAAACTGACCATATAAGTTAATTTTCATGGCTTGCAGAAGGCTAGTTTTACCTGCACCATTGTTCCCACTTATGACTGAAATTGAACGTTGCGGAGTGTGTTCAAAGCTGAGAACGTGCTCACCCTTGAAAGAAGTAATATTTGTAATTGAGATTCTGTTAAGTATCATTCGAGATCCCGATATATTTCTGATTCTGTACGCCACTCTTTCTTGAAGGACTTTGCCACCTTGTTCTTGAGTCGAACTTTGGACCGTAGGCCTTGGTGGTATTGAGCAGTGGTTAGTAGCTCCATTGCCAATTCTGCTGGGAAACTTTCCTCTTCGCAAATCTGTTGGACAGCAGTTTTGTCTTCTTTGGTGAGAAAGCCGATCTCATCGATGCCGTTGTCGATCGTTTTCCCATTTACTTCTTCGTATATGGCGTAAACACTGCTTTCCCAGTCATTCTTTTCCTCTTTCCACAGGCGCTGAATCTCATGTAGTTCTCTTTCTTCAATGAGATAAATATATTCTGAATCCGGATAGGGATTGTTTTCATTTATCTCCCTTTCCGTCTGGAGAAGAGAGCGTAAGAAGTCTTTTCTGAAGTCCATTGTATACGGACCACGCGCAAGTTCTTTGATTCCCTCTTCTTCCAGTTTGCCTCGAATGAAGAGCGATTGGCCGTTTCGTTTAACATGCTCCCGGAATAGTTTTTTGTTATCTGGAATCTGTGTAAAAAGTAGGGTTTCTCTAAGGTTCTGAAGAGGGGCAAGCCATTTCTCCCCGTGTTTAATCAGGGAGGACAAAGCTTTCTCCTTTTTTACTACCGTGCAACACCAACAGCCAAAACGACTTTTGCCACAGCTAGGAGCCTTGATGTCCAGAATGAGCGGACACTCTCCGTCACTCGCATTTTTGTACATGTAAACGAGCTCTTTGTTGTCCGCGCCCCAAGGGGATGGGTTATCAAGCAGGTAGTCCCAGACTTCTTCTGTTTCCCAATCCTCAATCAATGTATACACATGGGCAGTTGGAATTTCAGGATGAGGGTTGTACATCTTTCCTGAAATCTTGTGGCTTTCGATCCTTTTTTTTCTGGCAGTGCTTTCGCTTTTGCGGGAGCCAAGCAACAGTATCGCACCTGATGAGTCAAAAGCTTGGGAACGGATAAACTCTGATGTCGGATCGATTTTAAGCCGATCAGTGCACCACCTGAAGTTGTTGGTAGGGGCTGGGTAGCCTTTCCCCAAAAGGTTGACCCAAAAGGTGTCGCTGACATCTGGAAAAACCTTGATCGGATTGAAAGGAAGGTTTTGCTTGGTCGCGCCTTCCGACATCTTGGCGAGATTTAAATCTATGTGGTTTATAACTTTAGGAATCTCAACCAAGGTGTCGGACGACAAAATATATACGGGCTTAAACAGCTCCTCAGAACTTAGCTTTGCTAAAGCACTCCACACCAGTTGAACCAACACGGTGGAATCCTTGCCGCCGCTATATCCAAGTATCCAGGGCCAACTGTCCGCTCTATATCGCTCTTGGATTTCAGCATAGATGTCTGCTAATGGACGATTTGCGTATATATTATCCATACTATCCCAACTGCCTTTGATTTAAGTTGAACTTTTCTTCAGCAGCGATTTCTTTTTCATTCAGTTCAATGCCCAACTGCGTTTTCAGTACATTCGTAGTAAGGATAAAGCTGATGTTTGACTTCGTAATCTTGCCGTTGTTCAATGCTCGCCCTTCCCACAGCTGATTGTCCCGTTTCCAATTCGCATTCGCGATGACGGAAATAGCGTCATCAAGACCAACGCCGGCGTTTAACCCAGCATTAGTGACAGCTGCGGCTGTATTTAAGAAAATATTGTGGCCACTCAGATATTTTTGCCTCAGCGTACTTGAAGCCAATTCGCCTTTTCGAAATCGCCTCCATTCATCTAAGTTGTTGCCAAGTTTTTCCCAGAATTCGCATGCATATGCTGTACTTCCGTCTACATCATCAAGCTCTTTCCCCAATAATATTTTAGTCGCGTTGTAGATGCCGTTTAATGTGACTAGATTAACCGAGCGATTGGAAATCGTCGTTTTTTCAAATTCTGTGAAATCTTTAAAGAAAGAGACATCCACAGCAACAGATCTTATTATCTCTGCGTACGGATCGCGAGTGTCATAAAGGATGCTCAGGGATTGAGCTGGCTTGAGTGTATAGCGGTTCAAGTCAGTAAAGATTTGCTGACTCATCTTGAGACCAGGATCATTGAAAAAAATAATCGGTAGGAGTTCATACTCGTTGCTTCGCTGCTCTTTTAGAGACTCAATGATCGCAGAGATTCTGTGTTGACCATCATTGATAAGGTATCTAGCACGGTCCCTAATCAACAGTGATCCAACATTGGGAGACCCCTCCGCCTTTTCGAAAGTGACATCGCCGTCAATCGAAACTGTAACTGCAGAAAAGACATAACTATCGGTGTTGGATAGAAGATATTTTTTTATCGATTTGACACGTGTCTTGTTAAGAACTCGCTGAGCTCTCTCCGCTGGGGGGATGTCGTCATTGTCAATTTCATTAAATATTTCAGGCAAGAGGTAAAACGGGCAATTGGCAAGGTAATACTCTCGTCCAGCCTGAACCCCTTTCACCGCTGCAAAACGACGCTCATATAAGTCTGTTGGATGATTGGAAGACACAAAAACCTCACTTCATTGGAATTTGTAAAAACTGCGGTGGAAGTTATTTATTTCACTTCCACATTGACTACATCAAGCCCTTTCAACCGTCAAGAAACAGAGGCGGGGAAAAGGCGCTGAATTCAATTTTTTGAATAAGATACCTGAACAGTGTGTGCATCCAAAGCGGGGCAGGCTTTTTTCAAACACGGTGTCAGCTATCCCAGCCCAGTCGTCGGTTAACAACTTTATTGTTCAAAAAATGCCAAAAGAAAAATGAGAGCACCACCCAGTTAACAACTTTATTGTTTAAGCCTTGGGTTGTGACCACGGGAAATGATGAATTTTGGTTACTCCAGTAAACAACTTTATTGTCCTCCCACAAAAATGCCTTCGGCGACCAGAGAACCCTTTGAAAAGAGGTTCTCTGGACTCTCCGAAACTTTTTGGCACTACGCCGCCTGTGAAGGATGAGGGAGCCTGTCCGGCTCGTATGGCGGCGTAGGGAAATGCAGAAAAGCGAAACATTCTGCTACCGAAGAATACAACTCGGGGGAAACGAAAAAAGTTTTCTCTTTCGGACCTCCCCGTTTCAGGAAATTGAAGAGGCCGGATGCATGTCCCGACAGGGCATGTATCCGGCCTCTTCAATTTCCCGAAACATATGGAGCTCCAAGGGGCCTTGCTCCTTGGCGGGTCTGGGCAGGGCCCAGCCCCCCGGGAGGGTCGCCAAAGGCCTACCCTGTTTCCAGCACGTGTCGCAACAGCCGTCCCAGTCCGACACGGTTGTCGGCGAGCAATCGCATGTACTGAATTTCGAGGTTCACCATTTCGCCATCCCGGCGGCGCAGCCATTCGGCCATCCATGCGAACCGCAGACCGAGGATGAGATGCGGCAGCAATTCCAGACTCGCCGGGTCCAGACAATCCCGATCGCGCAGAACGCGCAGCATGGCCGGGGCCAGACCGTTGGCGAACGCATCCGGGTCCTCGATGCCGACGCACCCGAGACAATTGGCCAGATCGTAGAGCCGGGGACGCACCCCGGAAAATTCCCAATCCACGACAGCGGCAACAGTCCGATCCTGCCAGATCACGTTCAGGGGATGAAAATCCCCGTGCCGCACGGCCGACGGCAGATCGCTCCACGTCGAAAGCAACGGTTCCAGAACTTGACGTGGGCCGGCAAGCGCCTCGTGCACATCCGGATGTCTGCGCCGGAGTCCCGCCATGAGTTCATCGACAAAGGCGTGCAGGGCCATGTCCGGTTCAGGCGCATACTCCGGGAAATCGCGCACGGCACAATCAAGATCGGCCAGAAATCGACCGAGCGCCTCGCCGCGTTCGGCGTGATCCACATAATCGGGCTGGGGCAATGGAGTCCCGGCCACATACGGGGAAATCTGCCAGTGAAAACCGTCGGCCTCGGTAACGTATGCACCCCCGGGCAGTGCACGGTACGCGGGAACCGAAACCCCGGCCTGCACAAGGTGATCAAGCAGTGCGCCAATGCGCTGACGGCGTTCGGGCTGGGTCGCATGCAGACGCTCCAGCATCCAGACGCGCCCCTTGTGGTCCTCGACGGCAACGCGCTTCACGCAGCGTTCCGGGCTGCCCGGCAGATTCAGGTCCGGTCTGGGCCGCACCGGCACCAGTCCCCACAACGCCAGTTTCTCGTGCATGGAAATATCCGTTTCCCCTTTCAGGCTGCCACTACGGAAGCAGCGGTTTGTAATACATGCCGATCTTCATTCGACCGGAAATGCGCTGGCTCTTGAGCTTGACCTTGAGATCATCGGTTTCCCAGCGGTAATTCTCCCAGCCCTCCTCTTCCTTGTAGGACGGGATGCCATAGGTCTCGGTCAGCACGCCGAGCACCTTTCGAAAGTCGCGGGCCTTCCTGATCTCGACCAGCCGCACGGCCAGTTTGTTGTCCCGATATCCGTAGATGACTTCCGTCTTCTCCAATCGGGCAACGGGACAGGGACAGGTTTCGTTCACCCTGTAGAACCTGATGTCACCACTGTTGTGGGAAAATTCGTGCCCGTCGAGCACGGAAACGGGTTCTCCCCACGGAATGGACGCATCCTCCCCAGCCAGCACGGTCGAACCTGCCAGACAAAGCACGAGCAGAATCGGAATCACGAAATGACGCTTCACCCTTCCCTCCTTGCAAATGGCCTTGCGAAAACATCTTTCACCGTCACACGGAGTGTCCATGAGCAGCACGGGCATGTCAATACGGCACCCGGGAAAAAGATGCATCCTCCTGCCCCCCCCGGATCAACCCGGGAGTAAATCCCTTTCTTGCCGATAGCTCTGGATATGAGACGGCAAAAGGTATATGTAACCGCCATGGATTTTCAATGGCTGCTCCATGAATGCTCCGACCCGTACGTGTTGGAGCGACTTTTCTATTTCGAACGATACGCCTGGCTCTCCCTGGCCCAGGGCATGTGCGCCGTGATCTCTCTCGAAGGGCAGATCGAGGACGTGAACACGCACTGGGACAAGGTGACATGCTACACGCGCGAAGACCTTCAGGGCTCGTATCTCATCGAGTACATCCATTTCGACGACCGGGAACGGGTGCTGGCAGAATTGCAGAAGCTGATCACGTCGGACATCGGCTCCACCTCGTTTTCCTTCCGCTTTCAATGCAAGCGGAGCAAGGAAAAGCGGCTGAACTGGAACGTGATATTCTCGCCCGACCACAATGCCTATTTCTGCACGGCCACGGATGCCTCCTCAAGCTTTCCGGACTCCACGCAGCTCGCCTACCGCGATGTGCTGACCGGACTGAACAACCGGCTTGCTCTTGAGGAACAGCTCCCGACCTTTCTGGCTGAAGCCGCGGACACGGGAGCTGATCTGGCCCTGTTCTTCATTGATCTGGACGGGTTCAAGAAGGTGAACGACACGCTGGGGCACAAGGCGGGAGACACCCTGCTCGTGCGCGCGGCCCGCAGGATGCGCGCCGTGGTCGGAGAACAGGGGGCCATCTTCCGTCTGGGCGGGGACGAATTCATCGTGATGCTGCCCCACTGCAAGAACAGGGGAGTGGCCGCAGCTCTGGCCGGACAGCTCGTGGACAGACTCCGGACCAGCTACGCCCTTGACGGAGAGCAGGTCAAAACCGGGGCCAGTCTCGGCATCGCGGCATATCCCCACGACGCCCATACGCCCGAAACCCTTCTCGACTGTGCGGACAAGGCCATGTATCAGGTCAAGGCCCGGGGAAAAAACAACTTCGCATTCTATGAGGATGTGGTGACAGCGGAACGGACGGACTGAACCGCTCAGTTGCTGGTCTTGGTCCCGGAATACGTGAAGGCCTTCCTGTCCATGGTATAATAGGTTCCCCGATCAATGCCCACGGGATTGCCGCAGGCGCAACAGACCTTGCCGTCGCGCTCCACCATGTTCCAGACCTTGTCGATGCGATCCTTGTGGCAGCGATGCACCTCGCCCTGACCTATCTTGTGGTATCTCCAGAGCTTCCTGCGGCATTTTCCGCACTTCAACGTCAGCATATACGCTCTTCAGCACAAATCCGGGCAAACCGCAATCAGCCGCGCTCGTATTTCACGGTCTCCACCGGCGGAAAATCATCGAGATTCTTGGAAACTCCGGCCTGAAGAAAGGAATCCACCCACCAGTAGATGTTGTGATGGCGCACCTGCTCCCTGAGGTTGGCCATGTGGTCGCGGCGTGTGGCCTTGTCCCAGTAGAACGCCCGATGCAGCGCCTTGGCCACCCCCTCCACGTCATAGGGATTGACCAGATACGCGTCCTTCTGGAGCTGGGCGGCGGCTCCGGCGAATTCGCTGAGCACGAGCACGCCGTCCTCCCCGGTATTGCAGGCGCAGTATTCCTTTGCCACCAGATTCATGCCGTCGCGCAGAGGCGTGACCAGCCCGACATCGGCTGCGGCATAGTGCGCCACCAGCTTTTCCCGAGGCAGACTCCGGTAGTGATAGTGCACCGGCACCCACCCAGGAAAGGAATGCCGTCCGTTGATGCGGCCCACGAGCTGTTCGATCTCGATGCGCAAGTCCCGATACTCCCCGACCTCGGTACGGCTGGGCACGGCTATCTGCACGAAATTCACACGCCCCTTGAGATCGGGATAGCGGTCCAGCAGCGTGCCGATGGAACGGATACGCTCGGGAATGCCTTTGGTATAGTCCAGCCGGTCCACGCCGAGGATTATCTTGCGATGCCGAAGCGCTTCCTTGATGCGAAAGGCTTCACGCACGATATCCGGGCGATCGGCCAGCTCGTTGAACTGGTTGAAGTCGATGGATATGGGAAAGGCGCCGAGCCGAAAGCTGCGACTGCCGACATGCACGGTGATGACTGCGCCGCGTCCCTCGATGCGCGCCTCGGGCATGAGCATGTGCAGGCATTGGACGAAGTTCCGCCTGTCCTGCATGGTCTGGAACCCGACGAGATCGTATTCGGTCAAGGCCTGAATGACTTTCCAGCGCCAGGGCAGCTTGAGAAAGATGTCGGGTGTGGGAAACGGGATGTGCAGAAAAAAGCCGGTGCTCCGCTTCACGCCCATGCTCTTGAGAAAGAACGCCTGATGCATGAGGTGATAGTCGTGTACCCAGACATAGTCGTCCGACTGCGTGGAACGCGCCACCACCTCGGCAAACTTGAAGTTCACGTCCAGATACATGCGCCAGTAGTCGGGCTTGAACCGGCAGCGGGTCTGGAAATCGTGGAACAGGGGCCAGATGATCTCGTTGGAAAAACCGAAATAGTAGTCATCCACTTCCGCGGAAGTCAGGGGAACTGCCCGCAGGTCGTACCCGGCCTCGGCGGAGAAATCGGCCAGCAGGTCGCTCACGTGGTCGTCCGTGTCCGCAGCCCCGGACCAGCCGATCCAGATGCCTCCCCTGTCCCGCAGCACAGGGGCAAGAGCCGTGACCAGCCCACCGGCTCCGGCCTTGACGGTCCATTCTCCATCCACCTCCCTGACCGCAACGGGAAGTCTGTTCGAAACCACCACCAGCCGCCGTATGCCGGGAACCATGATCAAAAACTCCTTTGTCTCTCAAGATTTTATTTCCTATATGGTAATATCGGGGTTCCGAACGGAAGGCAACCGCGCCGGAAAAACGTTTCGGAAACTCCCGGCAAAAATAACGCCAGTGCGGTTCCGCGGACAGCCTGTCCCAAAAAAACCGGTCCCATCGGTTGACAACCCGTTTCCACTGCTTACTTTCCCGCAGTTGACGAAAATTCAAGGCTTGCGCCGCAAGGGCGCATATCAATTCATAAAGGAGAAACGACATGGGAATGAAACCGCTGCATGACCGCGTGATCGTCAAGAGGCAGGACCGTGAGGAGAAAACCGCCGGAGGCCTGTTCATCCCGGATTCCGCCAAGGAAAAGCCCCAGGGTGGCGAAGTCGTCGCCGCAGGACCGGACTGCGCCACGGTCAAGACTGGCGATGCCGTGTTGTTCGCCAAGTACGCCGGGACCGAATTCAAGGTGGACGGCGAGGACATGATCATCATGCGCGAGGACGACATCCTCGGCATTTTCGCCTAAGCAACCCCAACTTCCACCAGGTATTCCAACATGTCTAAAAGCATAGATTTTCAGGCCATTGCCCGCGAAGGACTGCAAAGGGGCGTCAATACCCTTGCCGACGCAGTCAAAGTCACCCTCGGTCCCAAGGGCCGCAACGTGATCATCGAAAAGACCTGGGGCGCTCCCCAGGTGACCAAGGACGGCGTCACCGTTGCCGAAAAGATCGACCTTGACGGCAAGCTCGAAAACATGGGCGCCCAGATGGTCAAGGAAGTGGCCTCCAAGACCAATGAAATCGCGGGTGACGGAACCACCACCGCCACGGTGCTGGCTCAGGTCATCTTCAACGAAGGCGTGAAGCTGCTGGCTGCTGGCCGCAACCCCATGACCCTGAAACGCGGCATCGACATGGCCGTGGAATCGGTTGTCGAGGAGCTGGACAAGCTGGCCAAGCCCGTGAAGAAATCCTCGGAAATCGCCCAGATCGGCACCATCTCCGCCAACGGCGACAGCGAAATCGGCAACATTCTGGCCGAAGCCGTGGACAAGGTCGGCAACAGCGGCGTGATCACCGTGGACGAAGCCAAGAGCATCGCCACCGAACTCGACGTGGTGGAAGGCATGGAGTACGACAAGGGCTACCTGTCCCCGTACTTCATCAATGACAACGAAAAGCAGTCCTGCGTGCTCGAAGAGCCCATGATCCTGCTTTCCGAAAAGAAGATTTCCTCGCTTCAGCCCCTGCTGCCCGTGCTGGAAATGGTGGTCAAGGCCGGACGGCCTCTGGCCATCATCGCCGACACCGTGGAGGACGAGGCGCTGGCCGCGCTCACGGTCAACGTCATGCGCGGCACGCTCAAGGCCTGCGCCATCAAGGCCCCGGGCTTCGGCGACCGCCGCAAGGACATGATCCGCGACATCGCCATCCTGACCGGCGGCAACGTGGTTTCCGACGACATGGGCGTGAGTCTGGAAAGCCTCAAGCCGCATGAGCTGGGCACGGCCAAACGCATCGTTGTCACCAAGAACTCCACCACCATCGTGGACGGCGGCGGCAACCAGGAGCTGATCGAGATGCGCATCGACGAAATCCAGGCCCAGGCTCAGGCCGCGGGTTCGGATTACGATCGCGAAAAGCTTCAGGAACGCATGGCCAAACTGACCGGCGGCGTGGCCGTCATCAAGGTCGGCGCGCCCACCGAAGTGGAAATGAAGGAAAAGAAGGACCGTGTCGAGGATGCGCTCAACGCCACCCGCGCGGCCGTGGACGAAGGCATCGTGCCCGGCGGCGGTACCGCGCTGGTCCGTGCCGGAAAGAATCTCGCCAAGCTCAAGCCTGCTTGCGACACCGAGCTTGCCGGCGTGCACATCATTCAGAGGGCCATTGAAGAGCCTCTGCGCCAGATCGCGGACAACTGCGGTCTGGAAGGCAGCGTGATCGTCGAAAAGGTCAAGGCCCTCAAGGGCGCTCAGGGCTTCAACGGCGCAAACGGCGAGTTCGAGGACCTGGTCAAGGCCGGAGTCATCGATCCCAAGAAGGTCACCCGCGTGGCCCTGCAAAAGGCCGCTTCCGTGGCCAGCATGCTGCTGACCACCGAGTGCGCCGTCTTTGAATTCGTTGAACAGGACGACTAGCCGGGACAACTGGTCGACATAGATGGAAAGCCCCGGGCCGAGCAATCGGCCCGGGGCTTTCGCGTTGTAGCACGGCAAGGGACGGGCGCACTTCCCTCCGGACCAAGTCTCGGGTAGGATGCGGACATGGGCTTTCTGGACAGACTGATCTCTCCGGCGCGAAAGGCCGAGCATGCGTTCGAACGCGCCCGCGATGCGGAAATGCGTGGCGACTTTGCCAAGGCCGAGGAACAGTTCTCCACGGCGTCCCGCGCCTTTGACGAGCATCTGGCAGAGGCCGGAGCGGATGCCAAGCCCTCGCGTCTGGTCATGGCAGGCATCAGCTATGTGCGCATGGGCAGGGACCGGGATGCCCTGAACACGCTCCAGCGCTGCCTGTCCCTCAAGGACATCCCGGACGCGTTTGCCCACGCAGGCTATGCCGCGGCCAAGCTTGGGCTGGCCCGCGAAGCCGCGGCCTTCTGGGAAGCCTACCCCAAATGGGCGGAGCAGCCCGTGACCGCACAGGCGCTCAGGGAGCAGGCCGAGCTCATCCGGGAATCCGAATCCCCGGACCTTCAGGCATGCTGCGAAGCCGTGGCAAAGGCCATGCACCAGCAGGACCGGCGAAATCGGCAGTCGCGCCCATTTCGTCGCGGCAGGCAAAGGGTTCCCCGCAACCGGGGCTATTGATTCACAACCAGCAACCTCGGGCATGCCCGGCAAGATACCGAACCATGAGCCACCATTTCCGTTTTTTTCCGATCATCCTTGTTCTGCTCGTTCTTTCTGCGCAAACCGCTCTTGCCGATGCAATGCTGACCGGTACGGGCGATCCGGCCCGGGATGTTGCCGCAGTACAGGCTGCGGTCAGGGACGGCGGCACGATCCGGCTCAAGGGCACCTTCGATTTCGGTCAGGAAGGCCGTGTTTCCATTACCAGAGACGTGCGCCTGATCGGAGTCCGGGATTCCCGGGGCGAGCCCGGTGCCGTGATCCGGGGCGGATTCTGGTCCCTGTATTCGCCCCTGCCGGTCAAGGGTGCACCGCCAGCCAAACGCGGACCGCTCATTGCCGTGCATTCCATCCGGTTCGAACACGCCAAGGGCACCCCCCTGCATTTTCCCAACATCGGCGGGCTGGACCTGCGCGACTGCATCGTGCGCAGCATCAGGCCGCAAACGCTGAAGGTGACGTGGAAGGACGGGGACTCCATGCTCTTTCAGGCCGGAGTGGTTGTGGGCAACCGGCTGGACTACCGCAAGGACATGCTCAAGCGCGCGGCCAGCGGCACCATCCGCATCGAAGACAACCGGTTTGAAATGGAGACCCCGGAACCGCACATGACGGCCGGTCGCGGCGTGATGATCATGTGGACCTGGGGCGCAGACATCGCGATCAGAAACAACATCATCAACCACGCCTCGCGCAACGGCGTGGAAGTGCTCGACAACACGCTGGATTCCAAGGGAAGAGGCTCCATCGAAATCACGGGCAACCGCATCATGACCGAAGACGACGGCTTCCTGCATCCCAACAGCTTCGGCTCGAACGGCATCACTGCCGGCTGGTTCACGGACACCTCCGGCGGAGCGGATTTCAGCCGCAACAGCCGAGCCAGCGTGACCGGGAACCGCATCGAGGCCCGGGGCAGCAATTCAACCGGCATCCTGCTCTACGCCAATGATCCGGTCGTCGTGTGCAACGACATCATTCTGGGTGGCGGATCGGCCAGCCACGGTATCATCCAGACTGGTTCGCGCGGCTTTTTCGCCAACAACCGGGTTCGCGGGGAAGGCAGGTACGCCTTCTTCTGTCACCCGTTCGAATCGCTCCGCGCCACGGCCAACACCTTTGCCTGGACCGATCTGAACGATTTCACTCCGCTTCAGGGGCAGGCCTACATGAACGGCGCGGTCAATGTGCTGATCGGCAACGTGTCCCTGCTCACTGACAAGGGCAAGGGCAACCGGGTGGTGGATGTGCCCCCCTGCTCCCTGCCCGAAGCCGATCCCGAAGGCGAGGCATGGGCTCCTCTAGACTGAGTCCTTTTCGCTGATCCCCGTCTTCCCGGCTCCGCCCGGCAAGGCAAGGCCGAGATCCGCGCACGCCTTGTCCGCCACCTGACGGACACGTCCCAGACATCACCGGCCCGAGGGATTGAGTTCGGCGCAGCGGCAGCGTCCGGCTCGCTTCTCCTCGAGAATTCGTTCATATATTCCGGAACGCCCCCGCCCCTGCTTCACGTCCCGGACAATGTCGGCTTCGGAATACCCGAAACAGTGACAAATCGGATTCGCACTCATCGCAACCTCCCCGTTCACAACGGCAATAGACCAGACTGAAAACACAATCCAATATTTTCTGTTCAATGACTTGACAGGCCCTGGCTTCGCAGATAGAAATGAAATCGATTTTCAATCTCAATAATAAGGAGAAACATCATGTGCGCAGCTCTCATCGGCGGAATGGACAGACTGAAAAGGGAGTACATGCAGGAAGCCAAGATCAGGGGCGTGAAGCTGAAATGCTACACGGGCAAGGAACGCTCCATCGGCGACACGCTGGGCAACGTCGACCTCGTCGTCCTGTTCACCAACAAGGTCTCCCACAAAGCCAAAAAGGACGTCCTGTCCGCAATCCGCGGCAAGGACATCCCCGTGATGATGAAGCATTCGTGTGGCATCAGCACGTTGCGCAAGTGCCTGGAGGAAGTGGCGTAGCGCGGATCAGTCGGTCGGTCTTTCCCACCGCCTGATCAGGTCGACGACCTTCCTGGTCAGGCTGCTGAATTCGGGCTTGGTGACCTGCTCGTCGGCCTTGACCGCTTCGCCCTTGTGTTCGATCCCCTTGGAAATGAGGGAGGAAAACAGGGCGACCGGAAGCACGTTGAGGACCGGGTCCTCCTTGATGTTGCGAGTCAGGGTATAGCCGTCCATCTGCGGCATCTCGATGTCCGACACGACCACATCCACGTAATCAAGCGGGCTTTTGCCTTCTTCCTGCGCCTTTGCCTTGATGGCCAGCAGCTTGTTCCACGCCTCGGCCCCGTCGTTCATCAGGGCCACATCGAAATTCGCCTGCTCGAAATTCCTGCGCAACACTTCGCGAACCGAAGTGGAATCGTCCGCAACCAGAGCGCGATATCTCTGATCCGATACGAAATCGCCAAGGTCCTGCTTGAAGATGTCCTTGGACTCGTCAAGTTCGGCCAGCACCTGTTCCAGATCAAGCATGAGCACGATGCGCTCCTTGATCTGCAACGTTCCCGTGATGCAGTTGGTGGCCATGTTGGACACGTAGCGGCTGGGAGGCTCCACGTCCTTCCAGTTCACCCGATGAATCTGGGTCACGCCCGACACCAGAAAACCGGTTATCATGTTGTTGAATTCCGTGACGATGATGGGCTCGTTCCGGGTCTTGACCCGTTCCATGCCCAGCCACACGCTGAGGTCGACCACAGGCAGAATCAGGTCCCTGAGCGGAATCGTGCCGAGAAAGCTTTTGTGCGCAGCGGCTTCGGACCCTTCCAGCCCTTCCGGCGCCTCCACAACCTCAAGCACCTTGGCCACGTTCACGCCGAAATAGTGCGTATACGTGCTTTCGCCCTGCTTTTCATGGACAAAAAACTCGATGATTTCGAGTTCGTTGGTGCCGGTTTCCAGCAGAATATCCTGTTCGCTCATGATTTTCCCCCTTGCGTGCAGCACAGGCTACGGGAAAAGAAGTAGCATGAAAAGACGTTTGAGATGAATGATTTTCTGAGGAAACCAATGGAGTTCGGGCAAAAGGACAGGCCGTTTCCCGCCCCCGGAAAACGGCCTGTCAACGGAAGTTCGCTTCCGAAATCACTCTGAAAAGGACTCAGGAAGAAGTGGCCTCGGCCGTGCACTGGGTATCAGGCAGGCTCAGCGTATCCCACTGGACCGGCTCCTCGTGCTTGACCGGACGCTTGAGCACGCCGCCCACCACTTCGTCCCAATGAATGGGGGAAACGCCGACGCTCGGGCTGCGCGTGGTCAGATCGGCTTCGGCGATGCGGTGCCCTGCGGGCAGATCGCGCGAGAACACGATGCACTTGCGCAGCTTCTTGGACGCGGCCTGCTCCTCGGCAAAAACGATCTTGCCCTTGACGCACAGTGCGGCTTCGACCTCGCGGATCATGGTCACCATCTGGGCCAGCTCCGCAGGTTCCAGAGAGACCTGATGGTCCGTGCCCTTGAAGGTCTTGTCCAAAGTGAAATGACGCTCCACCAGACAGGCTCCCAAAGCAGCCGCAGCCACGCTGGGACCAATGCCGCGCTCGTGGCCGGAATAGCCCACGGGCAGGCCGTAGCGTTCACGCAGGGAATCCATGACCGGCAGACCGATCTGCTCGTTGGGGCAGGGATAGGTGGAATTGCAGTGCAAAAGGACCACGTCGTCATGCACACTGCGGATTTCGCCGAGCGCCACGTCGATGTCGTCCAGAGAACTCATGCCCGTGGACAGGACGATGGGCACCTCGGCCCGCGCATACTTGCGGATGAGCGGCACATTGACCAGATCGGCGGAACACACCTTGAGCAATTCCACGTCCAGCCCGAGAATCTGCCGCAGACTCGGCTCGTCCCAGGCCGAGGCGAAGAACACCAGACCGAGGGATTCGCTGTATTCCTTGAGCCGCCCCATCTCCTCGATGGACAGCTCAAGGGCATTGCGATGTTCTCCGTAGGTGGGACCGAAGCTGTTGCATCCCGTGTACGGTGTGGCACGGCCCTCCCGGGTCAGCAGGGCCTCCATGTCCCGTTTCTGGAACTTCACGGCCTGAACTCCGGCCTTTGCGGCCTCGTCCACCATCCGTCGGGCGATGTCGAAATCCCCCTGATGGTTGTTGCCGATCTCGGCCACCACGAAACAGGGCTCGCCCGCTCCGATACGTACTCCCGAACGAAGTTCTATCGCACTGATCGTATTCATTAAAATCTCACTATTTCAAAACCCCTGCGGGTGGCGAAAGGTTCAACCTGCCTGAATATCTCGTCCTGCTTCCCGAACGAGGTGATGACCACGGCGTCGCAGTCCACTTCCTCCAACACATGAGGCGGGGAAACCACATGACCGTGATGAATGGCGCCATGCTTCCGGGCGTCGTTGTCCAGCAGGACCACGACCTGGAAACCGGAACTCCGAATGGCGGCCAGCACCACTTCGCAGGTTTCCGCAGCACCGAAAAGGGCAAGACGGCGTTTTCCCGATTCCAGAAGGGGCCGCAGCTTGTCCAGGACAAAGTTCTTGATGGTCGTGTACAAACGTACGGTTTCCGAGGAATAGTCGGAAAACATGCGCCGCCGCACCGCCTCTCCCTCCGGGGTCAGCTTGTAACGGTAGCTTTTTCCATTGACCGGTTCGAATTCCACGTATCCGTCGGTCTGAAGCTGCTTCAAATACTGGTTGACCATGGCTCCGGACAACTTGAGCCGTTTTCCGAGTTCGAACTGGGACAGACCGCAGTCGTGGGTGAGAGAATCGAGAATGGCGAGCATTCTGGTCTGCTTGCTCGGCTTGAGATACGTTCCCTCGGAAATCAGCATGGTGATCACCTGGTTCCCGGAACGTTCCTGGGCAGCGCCAGTCATTCGCTCGCTCAATGATTTGTCCATCGGACCAGGATGTGTTTTTTTCAACTTGTGCACTCTAGTACCCCTCATAGTCAGTGTCAACCGACCCAACCGTAACCTGGGGACATCCCGGGCAGCCTTTCCGATTGATCGTTGACATACTGAATAATCGGCCGGGTTCCGGGTTTCTTTAGTCACCCGGGCAAACTCTTCCGGTCTTTCACAGGCCAATCCCATGCAAGGCGTTTGCCATCGACATTCATTCTTCGGAAATATCATCCCTATCAAACTGAATTCATTCATCTTACATGACTCATTGGGTCAGAATTGCACCATCCCCCCTTTTGCCGGTGCATGCTTTCCGTCAATTTACCGGCGCATGATTTTTCCGGCTCCTTTTGTCAAAGTTGACCCCTCCCGAACCCTATTATACTCTCGCCGGGCCTTTTCGAGGCAAAATCCACACATTGAAGGACTCCGCATGGAACAGTTGGAACGTCCCTGGCTCATGTCATACGACCCCGAAGTACCCGTTTCTCTTGATTATGAAAAAATTCCGCTCTTCCGCTTTCTGGACAGGGCGGCCCGCAAATGGCCCAAACGCAAGGCCGTGGCCTTCCGCAACTGGTCGATCACGTATGAAAAACTGAAGAAGCAAAGCGAAATATTCGCAGCCAACCTGCGCAGGGAAGGCCTGCGCAAGGGCGACCGCGTTGCCATCATGATGCCCAACCTGCCCCAGACCATCATCGCCTTCTGGGGCACGCTCCGCGCGGGTGGCATCGTGGTCATGACGAATCCGCTCTACATGGAAACCGAGATCGTCCACCAGTTCAACGACGCGGGCATCCGGTTCTGCGTAACCCTGGACATGCTCTGGCCCAAACTCGACAAACTTCGGGCCGACATTCCGGTGGAAAAATTTCTGGTCACCTCCATCAGTGAAAGCCTGAAATTCCCCCTGAACTGGCTGTACAGATTCAAGGCCAAACGCGAAGGCCATCTTCCGAACATTCCGTTCGACAAAAAGACCGTGCTGCCGTTCAAGTCCATGCTCTCGGGCAAGGAGACCTACACGAACGACAAGGTGGACTCCACGGACGTGGCCCTGCTCCAGTACACGGGCGGCACCACGGGCGTGGCCAAGGGCTGCATGCTCACCCACGACAATCTGGGCGCCAATGCACAGCAGTGCTACGCCATGCTCTACAAGCTGGCCGAAGAGCCGCAGATATTTCTGGGCATCCTGCCCTATTTCCACATCTACGGGCTGACCACCTGCCTGACCTACCCCACGCTGCTCGGCGCGACGCTGGCCCCGTTCCCGCGCTATGTCCCGGCGGACGTGCTCGAAGGCATCAAGAAACTTCGGCCCACGGTCTTTCCCGGGGCACCAGCCCTGTACATTTCCCTGCTCCAGCAGAAGACCATTGCCAAGTACGACATCACCTGCATCAACTACTGCGTGTCCGGCTCCGCGCCCATGCCCGTGGAATACATCGAGCAGTTCAAGGAAAAGACCCAGACCGTGATCACCGAAGGCTACGGCCTGACCGAGGCATCGCCCGTCACGCACCTGAACCCGCTCTTCGGCAAGAAGAAATTCGGGTCCATCGGCCTGCCCTTTCCGGACACGGACGCCAAGATAGTGGATATGGAAGTCGGCGGCGAGCCCCTGCCCCCGGGCAAGATGGGCGAACTGGTCATTCGCGGCCCCCAGGTCATGAAGGGCTACTACAACCGTCCGGATTCCACGGCCGACGTGCTGCGCAACGGCTGGCTCTACACCGGCGACATCGCCTACATGGATGACGACGGCTATTTCTTCATCGTTGACCGCAAGAAGGATCTGATCATTTCCGCCGGATACAACATCTATCCGCGCGAAATCGACGAGGTGCTGGTGCAGCACCCGGACATCAAGGAAGCCGTGGCCGTAGGCATCCCCCATGAAGGCCGCGGCGAAATCGTCAAGGTCTTTGTCGTGCCCGAAAACGGTGCCGAACTTTCCAGAAACGACGTGATAGGGTACTGTCGGGAGAAACTCGCCAACTACAAGGTGCCCCGCAGGGTGGAATTCCGCAGGGAACTCCCCAAGACCATGGTCGGCAAGGTTCTTCGCCGCGCGCTTCGCGAGGAGGAAGAACAGCGCATGCAAAAACGGAAAAAAGACAAGTGACTGCCCAATGACACCCAAATACATCTGTAAATATCGGGGCGCGATTTCACGCCAGGACCGGGAAAACCGCAACCACCACAAGGCCGTGACTCTCTGGTTCACCGGCCTGTCCTGTTCCGGAAAATCCACCATAGCCCATGCTGTCGAAAAGCAGCTCTTCGATCTTGGCCGTCAGGTCTATGTCTTCGACGGCGACAACGTGCGCCACGGCCTTTGCCGCGACCTCACCTTTTCCCCGGAAGACCGCAACGAGAACCTCCGCCGCATAGCGGAAATGACCAAGCTCTTCATGGACGCGGGCATCATCTGCCTGTGCGCCTTCATCACGCCCCGGGAATCCGACCGGCAAATGCTCCGCTCCATGCATGCGGACGGCGACTTCCACCTCGTGCATGTGGACTGCCCGGTCGAGGAATGCTCGGCCCGTGACGTGAAGGGATACTACGCACTGGCCAGACAGGGAAAAATCAGGAACTACACGGGCATATCCGCTCCATTCGACACGCCGCAGAATCCGGAACTGACTCTGGACTCCCGCAATACGGACCTCCGGACCTGCGTGGATCAGGTGATGCACTATCTCACCCCGATCATCGGCTGACGTACAAGCCGCATCCGGATTGATTGATCAGTCAAGAAATGACAATAATGAAAAAACTTCGCGGCAGCCACATGCCGCGAAGTTTTTTTTTGTCCATAAAACCCTCGCCAAACGCCAGTTTACCCCCGGAATACCTGCACTTCCGAAAATGTAACCTTGAAAACGCCTTCCGTTTGGATGGGGATTAATGTATGACTCTAATCTGTTCCGATACCAGGTTCTGTTTTTTCCAATTCATGAGGAGGAAGGAATGAGAGAATTTTTTCGAAAATCCGGTATCTTGTCACTGACGCTCCTGTGCTGCCTGACCTTTGCCGTCACGGCTCTGGCCGAGGACGTCATCAAGGTCGGCTTCAACCTGCCCCTGACCGGCGACATCCCCGAGGTGGGGGAAGGCTCGAAAAAGGCTGCCGAGATGTATCTCAAGGACATCAATGCAAAGGGCGGTCTGGAAGTGGGCGGCAAGATGTACAAGCTGGATTTCGTCTTCATGGACAACGAATCCAAGGCCGAATCCGCAGTCAACGCGGCCCTGAAGCTCATCGAGCAGGAAGAGGTTGTGGCCATCATCGGCCCGAACTCCTCCAAGCAGGCAGTCCCTGCTGGCGGCACCTGCAACGACAACCGCGTGCCCATGATCTCGCCGTGGTCCACCAACCCGGACACCACCAAGGATCGCCCCTGGGTTTTCCGCGCCGCATTTCTGGACCCGTTCCAGGGCCCCGTGGTTGCCGATTTCGCAGCCAAGAAGTTCAATGCCAAGACCGCCGCCGTGCTTTTCGACATTTCCAACGACTACTCCAAGGGACTGGCTGAAATCTTCAAGGCCAAGTGGGAAGAGAAAATGGGCGCCGACGCAGTGGTGGCCTTCGAGTCCCACGGCACCAAGGACCAGGATTTCTCGGCCCAGCTGACCAAGATCGTGTCGGCCAGGCCCGACTTCATTTTCGTGCCGGACAACTACAATCAGGTGGCCCTGATCATCCAGCAGGCCCGCGACCTCGGCTACAAGGGCCATTTCATGGGCTCGGACGCCTGGGGTACCCCGGACCTGATCAAGCTGTGCGGCGATGACTGCTACGGTCAGTATTTCTCCACCCACTACGCGGCCGCAGGCGCACAGGGCGCCACCAAGGTCTTCATCGACCGCTACAAGGAAATGTACGGCGACGTGCCTGCGGACTACGCAGCCCTGACCTGGGATTCCATCGGTCTGCTCGTGGAAGGCATCAGGAACGCCGGCGAGGTCGACAGCAACCTGCGCAAGATGCGCAAGGCCGTGCGCGAGGGACTGGCTTCCATCAAGTCCTTCCCCGGCATCACCGGTTCCATGAAATTCGACGAGCAGGGCGACCCCATCAAGTGCGCCGTTGTCGTCCGGATTTCGGACAAGGGCGAATTCATGTTCGAGGAATCCGTCTGCCCCTAGCAACCTGTCGTGACATTCCACGGGCGGGAGCCGCAAGGCGCCCGCCCGTTTCCCATGCGCAACCCGGCTCCCGGGGGCAGACTGGCAGCCTGCCGGGAGCCACTGCAACACTCAAGGATCGACCGCAGTGGACTTCATCATCCAGAATATTCTGAACGCCTTGCAATGGGGAAGCTTCTATGCGCTCATCGCCCTGGGATACACGCTCGTGTACGGGGTGCTGCTGCTCATCAACTTCGCCCACGGCGACATTTTCATGGTGGGCGCGTACATCGCGTTTTTCGTGGCCACCCTGCTTCTCGGCGGGGACGGGCTCGGTCTGGGCCTGTCTCCGGCCGTGACCTTTGCCCTGTGCATTCCCCTGACCATGGTGCTTACGGCAGGCGTGGGCGTGACACTGGAACGCGTCGCATACCGACCGCTCCGGAGAAAGGGCGCACACCGGCTGTACGTGGTCATCACCGCGCTCATGTGCGGATTGGTGCTGGAGTACAGCAACCTCACCGTGCTGGGCGCAAGCCGCAAGAAATTTCCCGAGCTTCTCGAAAAGACCATCTGGCATTTCGGCGACATTTCCGTGACCAACCTCAAGGTACTGGTCATTGTCGCTGCCGTGGCCGTCTTCGTGTTCCTGAACTTCATCGTGACCAAGACCAAGATCGGCATGGCCATGCGCGGCATCTCGTATGACAAATTCGCGATTCCGCTCATGGGCATTCCCATCGACACCATCATTGTGTTCACCTTCATTCTCGGTTCCAGCTTCGCCGGACTGGCAGGGCTCCTTTTCGCCATGTCCTATCCCATTCTGGAGCCGTTCATGGGCATGATCATCGGCTGGAAGGCGTTCATCGCGGCAGTGGTCGGCGGCATCGGCGACATCCGGGGCGCGTTCGTGGGCGGTTTTCTGCTCGGCTTCATTGAAATCGGCGTGGTTTCGGTCTTTCCGTCCACCTACCGCGACCTGTTCGCCTTTTCCATCCTGCTGATGATCCTGTGGATGAAGCCCACAGGCCTGTTCGGCGTTGCCAAGACCACCAAGATCTAGGACGGAGTCATGCAGAAATACACGCTCAACATCCTTCTGGGGTTCCTGTGCGTCGGCATCCTGCTGCTCTGCCAGTACGACATCATCGACGCCTACATCCAGACCGTGCTCATGTTCGTGGGCATCAACATCATCATGTCCACCAGTCTGAATCTGGTGAACGGCAACATGGGCGAATTCTCGTGCGGCCATGCCGCGTTCATGTGCGTGGGCGCCTATGCCTCGTCCGTGGTTTCCGTGGCCCTGTTCGGCACCAAGCTGGGCGGCCCGCTCCTGCCGGAAGCCTGGGCCATGTTCGCTTTCCCGCTGGTGATCCTGTCCGGCGGCGTGGTGGCGGCATTCGCCGGCATCATCGTGGCCCTGCCTTCGTTCAAGACTCGCGGCGACTATCTGGCCATCATCACCATCGCAGTGAACTACATGATCATCTCCGCGATCGAAAACATGAGTTTCATCGGCGGTCCGCGAGGCTTTCAGGGCATGAAGGACACTGTCTGGGCCATGCTGGACACAGTGGAACTGCCGTGGATGCCCTTCTGGGTGCTCTTCTTCACCCTGTTCACCATCTGGATCATCCGCAGATTCGTCTCCTCGACCTATGGCAAGGGCGTGAATGCCATCTGCCAGGACGAAGTGGCCGCGGAAATCATGAGCGTGAACACCAACAAGATGAAACTGATCAACTTCATGCTGTCTTCGGGTCTTGCCGGTCTGGCAGGCGGCCTGTTCGCGCACATCATCGGCTATGTGAACCCGCAATCCTTCAACATCCTGAAGTCCACCGAAGCCCTTGTCATGGTCTATCTCGGCGGCATGGGGTCCCTGTCCGGCGCAGTCATTTCGGCCATCCTGTTCACTGCCCTGCTGGAAGTTCTCCGATCGCAGGCCATCATCGATTTCCTGCTGACGCCCGTCACGTTCTTCATTCCCGACTGGGAACCCTCGGCCGGCGTGATCAAATGGGTCATGATTCCCCTGCTGCTCATCATGATCATGCAGTTCCGTCCCGAAGGTCTCATGGGCAACAAGGAACTGGTCGACGTGTTCCCGCGTCTCAGGAAATTCTACAAGTTCAAGTAAGGAGCCTGCCATGTCACTACTCAAAATAGACGGACTCTCGCAGAAGTTCGGCGGGCTCATGGCCGTTTCCGAATTCGACATCGAACTTCGGGACGGAGAACTCGTGGGCCTGATCGGTCCGAACGGCGCGGGCAAGACCACCATATTCAATCTGGCGTCCGGGTTCTATCAGCCCACCGAGGGCTCGATCACCTTCAACGGCAATCCCACGGCCGGACTCAGGCCGCATCAGATCACGGCCATGGGCATGGCGCGCACGTTCCAGAACATCCGGCTCTGGCACGACATGACCGTGCTGGACAACATCCGCATCGCCCAGCACCACCGCCTCGGCTACTCGGTATGGGATTCCTTCCTTCGCACGAAAAGATATCGCGCGAGCGAAGACCGTATTTACACCATTGCCATGAAGCTGCTGGATGCCATGGGGCTGGAAGACTACGCGGAGGAACTGCCCAAGAACCTGCCCTACGGACTTCAGCGCCGTGTGGAAATCGCCCGAGCCATGTCCATCCGACCCAAGCTTCTCCTGCTTGACGAGCCTGCAGCCGGGTTGAACTCGGCGGATGTGGAGGACCTCATCAAACTGGTCCGCTGGATTCACGAAAACTTCGACATCACCATCTGGATGATCGAACACCAGATGAAGGTCGTGACCTCCCTGTGCCAGTGGATCAAAGTCATCGATTTCGGCGCAACCATCGCCGAGGGCACTCCCGAGGAAATCCAGAGCAATCCAAAGGTCATCAAGGCCTACCTTGGAGACGACAACATATGAGCACCCCGTTTCTCACCATCGACAACCTGTTCGTCAAATACGGCAACATCGAGGCACTGCACGGCATTTCCTTTACCGTGGAGCGCGGCGAAATCGTGACTCTGATCGGCGCGAACGGCGCAGGCAAATCCACGACGCTCATGTCCATTGCCCAGCTTCCGCCGCCCGAGGCACCGAAAATCACCAAGGGCGACATCCGATTTCAGGGCGAATCCATCGTGGGCATGGCCCCGGATCGCGTGGTCGCGGACCTGCATCTGGCCCTGGTCCCGGAAGGCCGCCACATCTTCGGCAATCTCACGGTGGAGGAAAATCTCAAGCTCGCAACCTATGCGCGCAAGGATACCCCTCAGGACATCCAGCGCGACTACACGCGGGTCTACGACCTGTTCCCCAGACTGGCGGAACGTCGCAGGCAGCGCTCCGAATCCCTGTCCGGCGGCGAGCAGCAGATGCTGGCCGTGGGCCGCGCGCTCATGTCCGGCTGCCGGTTCATCATGCTGGACGAACCAAGCATGGGCCTTGCCCCGCTGCTCATGTACGACATGTTCCGCACGCTCAAGGCCCTGAACAGCGAAGGCATGACCATCCTGCTCGTGGAACAGAATGCAAATCTCGCACTCAAATTCGCACATCGCGGCTATGTCATTGACACCGGAGAAATCGTGGCTCAGGGCACCAGCGAGGAGCTCATGGAAAATCCGGAAGTGAAAAAGGCCTACCTTGGCGGGTAGCCAATTTTCACTGTAATGAAAGGAAAAAGGCGGGAAGTGGATGCTTCCCGCCTTTTTTGATTGGCACAGAACCCTCGGCGCTGTCCCTCTTCGCCCGGCACGGCTGGCCAAGCTGGCACAGCCCCACCTCTTCAGGGCGCGTAGCCGCGCCGTCTTCGCCGTGCCATCCTGCAAGGTGAGGATTTCGCCCTACCCGGGCGAGTTCATTTTTTTGTTGGGGCAAAAAAATAAACGAAAAAAAAGCCCCTTTGCACTGTGCTCCCGACTCTCTCGGGCAGGAACCAGTAGCGACCTCCCCGCCGGGCGATTGCGACGTTTCCTCCGGAAACCGCATCGCCCCGGCTTCGGTCGCTTCGACTGGTTCCAAGCCCTCGCGAGCCGAAATTCGGTCTGAGTAAGGAACAATGTGTCGGGTGTGAAAGGTCGCCCCGGCTCTACCAAGCTCCCCCGCCCCTACCAAGCTCCCCCGGCCCAGCCAACCTCCCACCGTTTCCCTTTGATCAAGGCTTCCGTCCCAGTGGCGAACGAACGGCAGGTCAGCCTTGATCAAGTAGGAAACGCGCACGGCTGTGGCGGCCCCAAAAGGCGGCTTTTGATTACTTTTATCCGCCTTGGAATAAAAGTAATTCGCCCGGGAAGGGCGAAATCCCCACCAAACAAGATGGTAAAGCGCATACGGCGAATTGCTTCGCCCGGCACAGCCCGCCAAACTGGCACAGCCCCACCTCTTCAGGGCGCGTAGCCGCGCCGTATTTGCCCTGCCATCCTGCAAGGGGAAGGTTTCGCCCTTTCCGGGCGAGTTCATTTTTTTGTTGGGGCAAAAAAATAAACGAAAAAAAAGCCCCTTTGCACTGTGCTCCCGACTCTCTCGGGCAGGAACCAGTAGCGACCTCCCGCCGGGCGATTGCGACGTTTCCTCCGGAAACCGCATCGCCCCGGCTTCGGTCGCTTCGACTGGTTCCAAGCCCTCGCGAGCCGAAATTCGGTCTGAGTAAGGGACATCGCGCAAGGCGTGACAAGTTCCCTCGGCCCAACCAACCTTCCACCGTTTCCCTTTGATCAAGGCTTCCGTCCCAGTGGCGGGCGCACGGCAGGTCAGCCTTGATCAACTTGGAAACGCGCACGGCTATGGCGGTCCCAAAAGGCGGCTTTTGCATCCTTTTATCCGCCTTGGAATAAAAGGATGTCGCCCGAGAAGGGCGAAATCTTCCCTTATCAAGTTGGTGCGCAGTCTACGGCGAATTGCTTCGCCCGGCACAGCCCGCCAAACTGGCACAGCCCCACCTCTTCCGGGCGCGTAACCGCGCCGCCCCTCCAACAAAAAAAGGCCCTGCGCTCTCACGCAGGGCCTTCATCGTATCAATTGAAACCAAAACCTAGATAACACTGGCCTTGGTAATCACGATGGCCTCGACAGGCACATCCTCATGAAAACCGTGACGACCAGTGGCAACGCCCTTGATCTTGTCCACGACCTCGGTGCCTTCCACGACCTTGCCGAACACGGCATAGCCCCAGCCCTGCGGGGTCTTGGAGCTGTAGTTCAGGAACGGGTTGTCCTTCACGTTGATGAAGAACTGGCTGGTGGCGGAATGCGGGTCCATGGTGCGGGCCATGGCAAGGGTATAGCACTTGTTGGCCAGACCGTTGTCTGCCTCGTTTTCGATGGCAGCGCGGGTCGGCTTTTCCTTCATGTCGGCATCCATGCCGCCGCCCTGAATCATGAATCCGTCAATCACGCGGTGGAAAATGGTGCCGTCGTAATGGCCCTCTTCCACGTACTGCTGAAAATTGGCCGCGCTCTTGGGCGCCTTTTCCGCATCCAGTTCAATGACAATATCACCCATGGTGGTTTCGAGCTTGATCATCGTTGTTCTCCTTTGGCCGGAATCCGGCTGTTTGTGGTCGTTATTGCGGCCGGGACTGCACAGCCCCGGAGACCGCCCCGTCGCCGCTCTTTCCTTCGGTCGCGCCTCCGGCTCCATTGCCGGGTATGAGCACTTCCTCGGGATTGACGGCCAACGGGGTGCCGAGCTTGAAAATGTTCTTCTCCATCACGGTCTCGACCTGCGGTTTCACCAGCACTTCCTGCCGTGCGGAATACGCGGTTTCGGACTGGAACCGAATTCTGGGCGGGGCATCGAAAAAACCCGTGACCAGATAAGCCAGGCCCATTCCGGCCGCAACCGGCGCTGCTATGCGCAGCAGGATCGGGAAGAAACCTTTGGCCATACCGTCACACTATCCCTTGAGCACGCTCGCAATGTGTTCCTGCACCTCGACTTCGAGATACGGGTGCATGGGAAGGCTGAAAATGCGCGCACCGATTCCCTCGCACACGGGCAGGTCGCCCACGGCGTATCCGAGATCGGCAAACGCCTTCTGCAGGTGCAACGGCTTGGGGTAATAGATGGCCGTGGGAATTCCTGCCTCGGACAATTTTGCCATGCATTCCTCGCGATGCTCTGCGTCCCGGGCAAGCAGGGAATACTGAGCCCAAACCGAAGTGTTGCCCTCTTCCACATACGGCGTGGTCAAATCCGCCACACCTGCGAGCAACTCGTTGTACCTGTCGGCCACGGCCTGCCGCTTTTCGATCTCGCCCGGAAAAATGGCAAACTTGGCGAGCAGCACGGCTGCCTGAATGGAATCGAGCCGACCATTGATGCCAAGACGAACGTTTTCGTACTTGTTGTCGCCCATGCCGTGAATGCGCACGGATCGGAGCAGCTTGTCCAGCTCGGGCTCGTTGGTAAAGCACATGCCGCCGTCGCCGTAGCAGCCCAGAGGCTTGGCCGGGAAAAAGGAGGTGCAGGCTATGTCACCCACGGAGCAGACCGAACGCCCCTTGTACGTCGCACCAAAGGACTGCGCTGCATCCACCACGAGAAACAGGCCGTGGTTCTTGGAAAGCGGAGCAATGCGGTCGTAGTCCGCAGGCTGACCGAACAGGTCCACGGCGATCACGCCCTTGGGCTTGAGCTCGGAACGCCTGTCCGAGACCTCGGCAATCTTGCGGCGCAGATCCTCGGGATCCATATTGTAGGTTTTGGGATCGATGTCCACGAAAACCGGGGTCGCGCCGAGCAGGGCAACGGCTTCGGCCGTGGCCATGAAGGTGAAAGGCGTGGTGAATATGGCGTCGCCGGGGCCCACGCCGAATGCCATGAGTGCCATGAGCAGTGCGTCCGTGCCGGAACCGCAGCCAACGCCGTGGCGAACGCCGCAGAAATCAGCCAGCTTCTCTTCCAGCTCGGTGATTTCAGGGCCCATGATGTATGCACCGTGCTCCAGGACATTGTCGATGCCCTTCTGCACCTCGTCCTTGATTTCCTTGTACTGGGTTTTCAGGTCGATAAAAGGAATGTTCATCATTTTCTCTTTGTATAGTGAAGTGTTGTTCGCTTGTTTCGCAAATGGGGAATACCCGCGAAAACAGACGCGGAATTCTCCGCGCTCAAATTCGGAAGACTCGGAAGAATGTCGATCGCCAGAATCGAAGCCATGCCGCACGCGGCTTCGAACTGGAGGCAGGCCTTCTCCCCGGGGGGACAATACCCTAATAAGGGAAGGTCCCGCAAATGCCAAGAATTAGCTGCGTCCCGCCCCGGAAGAAAAGCACGGGCCGACGAATCACCGGCGCGCAGTGCAGGCGGACACGAAATTTTCCGCCCATTGCGGCACGGCCAGCGCATGGATGTGATTGTATCCGGCAAAGGTGTTGCGCATGATCAGTCCGTCATGCCCGTCCAGCATGCCCTTGCCGCGGAGCATTTTCAGGGAAAAGGACAGGTCGCCGGGCACCTCGGCCACGCACAGGGAATAATGAAATTCATGCCCGGAAATCACATCACCTCTGGCATAGAATACGGAATCCAGTACGGCTTCGGCCCGCGTATAGCCCAGTCCCTGCGGCCTGGGGCAGAACTGCGTGCGCACGGGAAACACTCCGGCCATGGGGTAGGTTCGCCCTTCAAATTCCAGCGCCTCGCACAAGTACATGAACCCGCCGCACTCGGCATAGATGGGCATGCCCTTTTCGGACAGTTTGCGGACATGGTTGCGGATCGACTCGTTCGCGGCAAGCGGTTCGGCCATGGTTTCGGGAAAGCCTCCGCCCAGATACAGGCCGTCCAGCTCAGGCCAAGGGGTGTCGGACAGCAGGCTCAGAGGAACGAGCTCGGCTCCGGCATGCTCCAGAGCTTCGAGATTTTCCTGATAGTAGAACCAGAGCGCGGCATCCAGAACATATCCTATCCGCGCACGTCGGGACTTGGGATTCGGCCAGAGAGGCGCGGGGATCGACCCGAAATCAGCCGCCTGCTCCGCAATCCGGACAATGGCATCCAGATCGGTCCATTCCTCGGCCACGCACGCCAAGGCATCAAGCGCTTTCTGCCCGGTTTCGTACCCCTCGCTTCCGAACTCCTGATCAGGCACGAGGCCCATGTGGCGCTCGGGAATGGGATTCTCCCCCAACTTGGGAAGCGCCCCCAGAACGGGAATATCAGTGTGGGTTTCAATGCTGCGCCGAAGAATGGATCGATGGCGCTCCCCGGCCGTACGGTTCAGAATGACCCCGGCCAGATGAAAATCCTCTTCAAAGGCCGCGCATCCAGCCACGATCGCGGCAACCGTACGGGTCATCTTGGTGCAGTCGATGGCCAGAATGACCGGAGCGCTCAACTGGCGGGCGAGTTCGGCAGTGGAACAACTGCCCTGCTCGTCCATGCCGTCGAATAGCCCGCGATTGCCTTCCACAACGGCAATGTCACCTTGGGCAGCACGGTGCGCGAACAAGGAGCGGAGCGTGTCCCGGTCCAGAAAATAGGGATCGAGATTCGAACAGGCACGACCAGCAGCAAGGCCGAGCCAGGCCGCGTCGATGTAATCCGGGCCCTTCTTGAAGGGAACCACGGATCGTCCCGAACGGCTCAAGGCGCGCGTCAGGCCAAGGGAGAGAATCGTCTTGCCGGTTCCGCCGGAAAGCCCGGCCAGAACCAGTCTGGGGAATGTCGAATTCGGCACTGTTTACAAGACACGAAAGCCTTGCCCACCAAAATGGGCAAGGCTTGTTGACAGTCGATCAGCGGGACTTAGGCCTCGCCCTCGGCGTTGGCCTGTTTGCCGGCACCGGCAACACCATACATGGTGGTGGAACCGGAAGACCAGAAGACCATCTTTTCCTCGTTGACGAGGGCGGTCAGGACCTTCTTGACTTCACGAGCCTTTGCGTCCGGAAACAGCTTGGTGAAATCGTTGAAATAAAACTTGCTCTTGGATTTGGACTTGGATTCGCAGAAGTCCAGAATCGTTTGCTTGGCAGTTTCCATATCGAGAGGCATGGTGCGCTCCTTCCTAATTTGAAACGGGGCGCGGCACAATGCCGCGCCCCAGTAATTACCTGTCTACCACTTGAACTGGGAAGTCTGGCGCCAGGTGTAATAGGCGGGATCGCGGAAGTCATCGATGAGGTGCTCGGTAAAGGGCAGCTCGCAGACCTCGAAGAAACGTTCCCAACCGATACGGGTGGCCCAGTCGCCCAGGCGTTCGTACTTGTTGGCACCCTTGGCGTAGGCATCCAGAATCTTCCGGATGGTCTTGGTCATGGTAGGCCAACGAGGCGGCTCGTTCGGGATGAACGGCACGACGACCTTGGAGAAGGCCGGCTTGGAGATGCGGTTGGAGATCTTGCCGCCAACCATCAGTGCGATACCGTCGCCTTCCTTGTCGGAAAGAGGCATGGACGGGCACATGGTGTAGCAGTTGCCGCAGAACATGCAGCGCTCTTCCTTGACCGCAACGGTCTTGAAGCTCTTGCCGTCGATCTCGACCTTGGAAGGACGAATGGCGCCGGTGGGGCAAGCAGCAACGGCCAGCGGGATCTCGCACAGGTTGTCCAGGTACTCGTGGTCAATCATCGGCGGCTTGCGGTGAATGCCGAGGATGGAGATGTCGGAGCAGTGGACGGCGCCGCACATGTTCAGGCAGCAGGCCATGGAGATGCGCACAGGCGCGGGCAGGCGCATGTGAGTGAATTCCTCGAACACTTCGTCCATGGTAGCCTTGACGGTACCGGAGGCGTCGGTGGCCGGGGTGTGGCAGTGGACCCAACCCTGGGTGTGAACGATGTTGGTCACGCCAGCACCGGTGCCGCCCACGGGGAACTTGTAGGATCCGCCGTCGAACTTCTGGTCGTTGAGGTGCTTTTTCAGTGCCTTGGCATCCTCTTCGGTCTCCACCATGAACTCGATGTTGTTACGAGTGGTGAAGCGGAGATGGCCACCGCAGTACTTGTCGGCGATGTCGCAGACTTCACGGATCAGGGTGACGGACATCAGGCGGGCAGCGCCGCAGCGAATGGTGTACACCTTGTCGCCGCTTTCGGCCACGTGAACCAGAAGGCCGGGCTCCAGAATCTCGTGGTAAAGCCACTTGCCGAAGTTGTTCTTGATAACCGGGGGCAGGAATTTATCGAAGTGCTGAGGCCCGATGTCGGTGATCCTGCCTTCCATCGGTTTTTCGGGATTGTATCCGGAAGAAATAAAAGCCATTTTTTTCCCCCTTTTGCTTAGCGCTGATGGCGTTCGCGGTAATCGTTGATGTCACGGTCCCATCCGCCCTCAACATCGTCTGCCTTCCAGAAGATGTACGGGTTGTGGCGGGGTTCCTGCACCTGGCGGGGATCGAAGGGCACGCCAGCGGCGCGGACCAGAGCACCGAAGCCGAGACGCTTCATGGTCTCGCCAACACGCTCACGGTTCTTGCCTTCTTCCATCCACCAGTCCCAAACGCCTTCGATGATGTCCTTGATGGCCTGATAGTCGTCGTCGGCGTTGACTTCGACGAAAGGCACGAGCAGGGAACCCATCTGGGGGCCGTCGAGGATCGGGGCCTTGGCACCGCAGAAGATGGAGGTGCCGCGCTCAACACCGGGCCTCAGGGCGCGAGGCATGGTATTGATGCAGTGCATGCAACGCACGCATTCGCTGTTGTCGATCTTGAGCTTGCCGTCTTCGTAGGAAATGCACTGGGACGGGCAGATGTCCACGACTTCCTTCTGGATGTCGAAAGCACCCCAGTCGCCGTCGGCATGAGCGCCGGCGTTCGGAGCGATCTCACCACCAACGTAGGCGGCAACCGCTTCCTGATCGATCTGGATGGCGCCCTTCCAGGTGCCGAGGAAACCGAGGTCGGAACGGGCGATGGCGGCCACGCAGCCGTTGGGGCAGCCGTCGAACTTGAACTTGAACTTGTAGGGGAAGGCCGGGCGATGCAGTTCGTCCTGGTATTCCTGAGTCAAGTTGTAGCACAGTTCCTGAGTGTTGTAGCAGGCGTACTCGCAGCGGGACATGCCCATGCAGGCGGCCGGGGTACGCAGGTTGGAACCGGAACCACCAAGGTCGTTGTCCAGATTGTGGGTCAGTTCGAAGAAGATTTCCTCGAGCTGAGGGGTGGTGGTGCCGAGCAGCACGATGTCACCGGTGGAACCGTGCATGTTGGTCAGACCGGAACCGCGAAGGTCCCACAGGTCGCAGACATCGCGCAGGAACTTGGTGGTGTACCACTTGCCTGCGGGCTGAGCCACGCGCATGGTGTGGAAATGGGCAACGCCGGGGAATTTCTCGGGCTGGTCACAGTACCGGCCGATAACGCCGCCGCCGTAACCGAACACGCCGACGATTCCGCCGTGCTTCCAGTGAGTCTCGCCGTCCTCGTAGGACAGTTCGAGAACACCAAGCAGATCCTCGGGGCAGTCCACGGGAATCTGGTAGTCGAGGCCCTTTTCATTCTTGGCGCGGGCTTCAGCCTCCTGTTTGACGTCGGATACAAAGCTGGGCCACGGGCCGCTTTCCAGCTGATCCAACAGAGGAGTTTTGTGTTTCGCCATTCCCTTAACCTCCATTGTTTGATTAAGATGTTGCCATCAACCGTCTTCGTCCGGGTCCGTCAAAATCCAATCACAATCGCTTCCGAAAGCCCGAACGCCTTTCCTCCACATTGAGTGCGGGGCGAATATGGCGTATTGCACCATAATTCACAAGGTATGCAGGGCTGCAAATGTACGGGAGGAACCGGTTTTATGTCAACCGATAAATCCCGAAAGTACTGTCAATCCTGCTATTGCGGCCTGAAGCGCCGCCCCTGCGCCGGGTCCTCCACATGGCCCCGGGGTTGCGTTCGCACCCCAGGCGGAGTATCGGTCCCGAACGCGGGAATTAATTCACGTATTGCGATACCCCAATTCATTTCCAGGAGCAACCCCAAGGTGAAAAATCAAGATTCCAATACCGCGCCCTGCAAAAGATGCGGGGAATGCTGTCTCAAGGGCGGACCGGCCCTGCACGTCGAGGACATGCCCCTGATTCGGGAGGGAATCATCGACCTGCGCCAGATCGTGACGATCCGTGCTGGCGAGCACGCATGGGACCAGCCGGCGGGCAAGGTCCTTCCCCTTGAAACCGAAATCCTCAAGATCAAGGGCCGCGACGGCACCTGGGCCTGCGTGTTCTATTCCCACGAGGCCCGCGCCTGCGGCATATACGACACCCGCCCCGTGGAATGCGAGGCCCTGAACTGCTCCGACCCGGCCCCGCTGCTCGCCATCTACGACAGAAACCGCCTCACGCGCGCCGACCTCGTTCCGGAGGGCCATCCCCTGCGCGAACTCATCGACGAGCATGACGAGCGGTGTTCGGCCGCCCTGCTCTCCGAACTGGCGAACAGGGCGATCGAAGGCGACACAAAGGCCGGAAACGAGCTGCACGCCATGGCCGTATACGATGCGGAACTGCGGCGACTGATCCCGGAACGTTCGGCCTTTGACAAGGAAGGTCTGGACTTTCTCCTCGGCAGACCGGTAAAGGCTCTGCTTTCCGGCCTTGGCATCAAGACCTATGAAACCGCCGGCGGCATCCGGCTCAACATTCCCAGCAAAGGAGACCGCGCATGAAGGACGCTCGCGGCTACTACTACACTCCATCGCTTCAGTTCCCGGATGTACGCATGTACGTGCGGGACAACAACGGCACCATAGAATTCCGTCTCTGGAATGCCAACGAACCCATCATCTGGGAAAAGCACCAGTGGCTTTCCTATGATGTGATCACTCAGGCCGCGAACATGTACGAAGAGCGCGGCACAGGCCGCAACCCTCTGGGATTGTACGACCTCGACATTGCCAAACGCCTTCTTTCCGACGCCTGACAACGTTGTGCCCGGGCCGCAGACGATTTTGCGGCCCGGACAGCGCGACGATTTCCCACCCCCCGGGAAAATGGGAAATTCTCCCAGTCATCTCCCGCAAATATGTGTTCCTCCCCTATTCCCTTTCCATTGGGCCGAAAGTAACGTTTCGTCACTGTCTTTATCCGACCATCAGGTCGGAGACTCCCCCGAAAGGCCCTGAACACCGCCACAGGGCCTTTCTTCCATTGGAGACCTGAAATGCATGGACAGATGCATACCTGATGACTGTTTTCAACAAATCATTTTTTTCACTTTTCCCCCCAAAAAGTCCGTTTGCACATTCCGATCCCGCTCTTTGCCGGATTCATGAACGCCCCGCTTGCCCCTGCGGGAACAGGCTCTGTTTTCGGCAACAAAAAAAATCAATAATATCGGCTTGTCATGAACATGCCTTCCGTTGTCCTTCCCGACATTTCCTCTCTGTGTAGTAGGGAAATATATAGAGAATTCATTTCGCCAACAGAATTACCGAATTTCATTCAGCGAACTTTCTTTTCAACAGAACATTTCCCGATAAAGACACGGCGTTGACGTATTCCCCTGAATCCTGTAACTGCCGAATGCCTGTCCGACCGAAGGTTTTACGGCATTGTCCTGCCGATTCCGAGGCGATGCCTGCAACTCACCGGGAGAGCTGAACAAATGAAGACAACCAACATGAACGCCCGGGATGCGGAGTTCATCCATGAAGTGGAGGAGCGGAGCGGCCAGCAGGTGGTGCGCTGCTACCAGTGCGGCAACTGCACTGCCGGATGCCCCTACAACTTCGCCTACGACATTCCCGTGAACAGGATCATGCGTCTGGTCCAGACCGGGCAAAAGGAAGTCGTGCTGGACAGCAAGTCCCTGTGGCTGTGCGGCTCCTGCCAGTCCTGCACCACCCGATGTCCCAACAATATCGACGTGGCCCGAATCATGGACGTGCTCCGGCACATGGCCCGGGAAACCGGGCATGCGTCCGAACGCAACATCAAGCTCTTCGCGGACACCTTTCTGGAGTCCGTGGAAAAACACGGCAGGGTGTACGAGGCAGGCCTCATGGCCAGCTATGTTGCCCAGACCGGCAAATTCCTGAACGATCTTGATCTGGCCCCGGCCGTGCTGACCAAGGGCAAGCTGTCCCTCAAGCCCCACCCGGTGCACAAGCGAGAGGCGGTCGAGGAAATATTCCTTCGATTCCGGGAGAAATCCAAGCAATGAGCGATCTTTCCGTAGCCTACTACCCGGGCTGTTCCGCTGTTGGCACTTCCGTGGAATACGAGAAATCAACCCGCGCCGTGTGCAAGGCCCTGGGTATTCGTCTGGAGGAAATCCCGGACTGGAGCTGTTGCGGCTCCTCCCCGGCCCATACCGTGAACCACGTGCTTTCCGCCGCGCTTTCCGGCCGCAATCTGGCCCTTGCCGCGGACATGGGGCACGACACCGTGGCCACGCCGTGCCCGAGCTGTCTGGTCAATTTGCGGACCTCGGCCCGCAAGATGGAGGACCCGCTGTTCCGGGGCAAGGTCAACGAGCTGCTGGACGCGCCCTGCGGTCCGGCGGTCGAGCCCAAGTCCGTGCTTCAGGTCATTGTGGAGGATTACGGTCTGGACCACGTTCGCGAACGCGTGCGCAAATCCCTGAACGGCCTCAAGGTGGCCTGCTACTACGGCTGCATCATGACCCGACCGCCCGAACTCATGCGGTTCGACGATCCCGAGAATCCGATGTCCATGGACAATCTCATGGAGGCTGCCGGAGCCGAGCCCGTGCCCTTTCCCCTGAAGGTGGAATGCTGCGGCGCGTCCTCGGGAATTCCACGCAAGGACATCGTGATGCGCCTTTCCGGCAGACTGCTCAAGGCAGCCGAGGAAAGCGGGGCCGAAGCCATTGTTGCGGCCTGTCCCCTGTGCCAGATGAATCTGGACCTCAGACAGCGGCAGGTGCGCAAGGCCAACGGCATCGATCGTGGCCTGCCCGTGTTCTATTTCACCCAGCTTCTGGGCCTTGCCCTCGGATTGCCCGAGCGCGACCTGCGCTTCGACAAGCTCGTGGTCAGCCCCAAACGCTGCCTCAAGCGAATCGCCGGAGCCTAGATGCATTGCGAAAGGACCCCGGGGAACGCCTTTCCGACCACAGGTTCCCCCAGCCCCGCCCCTTCACGCCCCAGCGTCGCCTCCTCAGCACGGATGCACGCATTTCCGGGGCCGGCACGGCCTTGCAGGCCGACATCCCGGCCCGCTGACGAAACGAGAAGAACAGCCTGCCCGAAACGGCTTTCCGGCCCTGTGGCCAGCCCGCTTCGCAGCTCCGGCTGTCAAGGAGTATCCCCATGCGCATAGGCGTTTTCGTCTGTCATTGCGGCAGCAACATCGGCGCGACCGTGGATTGCGTCGCGGTTGCCGAGTCCGCCCGGATGCTGCCCGACGTGGCCTTTGCCGCGGACACCATGTACGCCTGCTCCGAGCCCGGACAGCTCGCCATTGCCGAGGCCATCCACGAGCACGGTCTGGACGGCGTTGTGGTGGCGTCCTGCTCGCCCCGCATGCACGAGCCCACGTTCCGCCGAGCCGTGGAGCGCGCCGGGCTGAACCGCTACATGCTGGAAATGGCCAACATTCGCGAACATGTTTCCTGGGTGGGCAAGAACAAGGCCCTGAACACGAACAAGGCCGGGGAACTCATTGCCATGGCCGTGGCCAAGCTCCGCAACGACAGGCCGCTGCATTCCAGCAGGTTCGACGTGAACAAGCGCGTGCTGGTCATCGGCGGAGGCGTGGCCGGGATTCAGGCCGCACTGGATTGCGCGGACGGCGGCATGCAGGTCGTGCTGGTGGAGCGCGAACAGTCCATCGGCGGCAAGATGGCCAAACTGGACAAGACCTTTCCCACCATCGACTGTTCCTCCTGCATCCTCGGCCCCAGAATGGTGGATGTGGCCCTGCACCCGAACATCACCCTGTACACGGCCTCGGAAGTGGAGGACGTGAGCGGATATGTGGGCAACTTTTCCGTGCGCATCAAACGCCGGGCCACCTATGTGGACTGGGACAAATGCACGGGCTGCGGCCTGTGCATGGAAAAATGTCCGAGCCGGAAATCCCCGGACCCGTTCAATGAGGGCGTGTCCACCACAACCGCCATCAACATCCCCTTTCCGCAGGCCATTCCCAAGAAGGCAGCCATCGATCCCGAAGCGTGTCTCAAGTTCCAGAAGGGAAAATGCGGCATCTGCGCCCGGGTCTGCCCCACCAATGCGGTGAACTACAAGCAGATGGACACCTGGGTCACGGAAGAGGTGGGCGCGGTCATCGCAGCCACGGGCTACGATCTTTTCGACCATACCGCCTACGGCGAATACGGCGCGGGCCGCTACCCGGACGTGATCACGTCCATGCAGTACGAACGGCTCATGAATGCATCCGGCCCCACGGGCGGACACATCGTGCGCCCCTCGGACGGACGGGAGCCCAAACGCGTGGTGTTCGTGCAATGCGTGGGCTCGCGCGACCCGTCCATCGGCCGTCCCTACTGTTCGGGCTTCTGCTGCATGTACACGGCCAAGCAGGCCATCCTGACCCGCGACCACATCCCGGATTCCGAGGCGTACGTCTTCTACATGGACATCCGCTCGCCCGGAAAGGGGTACGACGAGTTCACGCGCCGGGCGCAGGAACAGTACGGAGTGCGCTACGTGCGCGGCCGCGTGGCCCACATATATGAATTGGGCGACCGGATTGTTGTGCGCGGAGCCGACACCCTTGCCGGGGAACAGGTGGAGGTCGAAGCCGACCTCGTGGTGCTGGCCGTAGGCGCGGAACCGTCCAAAGGCGCGCCCGAGCTGGCCGAAAAGCTGCGCATTTCCTACGACACCTACGGTTTCTTCATGGAAAAGCATCCCAAGCTCGGCCCGGTGGAGACCAATACGGCAGGCATTCTTCTGGCCGGTTCGTGTCAGGGGCCCAAGGACATTCCCGCGTCCGTGGCGCAGGGCAGCGCGGCTGCGGCCAAGGTCATGGCCCTGTTCTCCCGGGATCAGCTCGAATCCGACCCGCAGGTGGCCTCGGTCAATGCGGCACGATGCGTGGGCTGCATGAAATGCGTGCAGGTCTGCCCGTACAAGGCCATCAGCGAAACCGAGGACCGCTTCGGCAATCCCAAGGCGCAGGTCATCGAGACCGTATGCCAGGGCTGCGGCCTGTGCACCGCCACCTGTCCGCAGGGCGCGGTGCAGCTCAGCCATTTCACAGACAACCAGATTCTCGCGGAGGTCACTGCCTTATGTCCGCCGTTCCCGGCCGAGAGCTTCGAATAATCGGCTTTTTGTGCAACTGGTGCTCCTACGGTGGGGCCGATACCGCCGGAGTCTCCCGTTTCGAGCAGCCCACGGACCTGCGCGTGGTGCGCGTGCCCTGTTCGGGCCGCATCGACCCGCTGTTCATCGTGCGCGCCTTCCTGAACGGCGCTGACGGCGTGCTCGTGTCCGGCTGCCATCCGGGCGACTGCCACTATTCCGAGGGCAACTACCATGCCCGGCGCAGACTGGAGCTGCTCAAGCATCTGCTGCCCGCCGCCGGAATCGACCCGGCCCGGTTCCATTATACATGGGTCTCGGCCTCGGAAGGCGCAAAATGGCAGCAGACCGTCACTGATTTCACCAACCGCATTCACGAACTCGGCCCGGCGCCCGCCTTTTGTGGAGCCTCCACGCCCGAGGATTGGGCTGCGGTCGCGCTGGGCGCGGCCAACGGTCCGGGATGCAGCGATCATGGAGGCGATGGAAAATGAGCCTCGACCAACTCAGGCAATGCATCAAGGACGCCCTCCCCGATCTGGACTGCGTGATCGGATGGGAACAGGGCCATTCTCCGGCCACGGCCACCCCGCTGTTCATGTACGAGAAGCAGGATGTGGACCGCCTCGTGTTCGGCCCGCTCAGCGTGCACAACCTCGCCACCTATCTCCCCGGCCTCAAGGGGAAGAAGGTCGGCATCGTGGTCAAGGGCTGCGACAGCCGGGCCGTGGTCCAGCTTCTGCGCGAAAACCTGATCAGCCGCGAGGACGTGACCATCTTCGGCATGGGCTGCAACGGCGTGATCAGTCACAAGCGGCTGAATCGGACCGTTGACAACCTTGACCGGGCCTCGTCCCTGCGCATGGACGGCGATGACGTTGTCGTCACCATCGACGAAACCGAACAGCGCGTTGCCTTTGCCGAAGTCTGTCCGGACAAGTGTCTGACCTGCACGCACCCCAATGCGATGATTTCCGATCATTTCATCGGCGAAAAAAGCGACCGCGCTCCGATCTGCGAAACGCCGCCCGCGCTGGAACGATTTCAGGCCATGTCCATCGAGGATCGGCATGCATTCTGGGAAGAACAGATGAGTAGCTGCGTGCGCTGCTACGCCTGCCGCAACGCCTGCCCCATGTGCGTGTGCCGGGACCAGTGTGTTGCCCAGTCCCGCGATCCCCACTGGATGAGTCAGGAAACCAGCCCGCGCGAAAACCTCATGTTCCAGCTCGCCCACACCCTGCATCTGGCCGGGCGATGCGTGGAATGCGGGGAATGCGAACGCGCCTGCCCCATGGAACTGCCCATCCTGCTGCTGCGCCAGACCGCTGCCGCCGGAATCCGGAACCTGTTCGGCCACGAGGCCGGCGTGGACCCCGAAGCGCAGATACCGCTCCTGACCTTTGCGGTGCAGGAAGCGAACATCAAGGAGTAACGGCATGGGCCTGAAATACATCGCACGAAACGACATTCCGGGCTGGCTGGACGAACTGGCCCGCGACAGACAGGTCCACGCCCCGGTGCGCAACGGCGCGTCCGTGGCCTATCAGCACTATGCCCCGGGCTGCGACATCGAACTGAACCGCAAGCCCACGATCTCGCCCAAGGAAGCCGTGTTTCCCAGAACCGAGGAACTGTTCCGCTTCCGCAAGGTCAAGAATCCGGAAAATCCGGGACAGGTCAAGGTGGACCTGCGCGAGAACCGGCCCGAGGCGCAAACCGTGTTCTTTGGCCCGCGTCCGTGCGGCACGCGCGGCATTGCCATGATCTCCCGGGTATACGGTCCGGAAGGCAGACAGGATCCCTATTTCTGCGCCCGTCTGAAAAACGCCGCGTTCGTGACCATTGCCTGCGACCGGCCCGAGCCGACCTGCTTCTGCACCAGCGTGGGCAGCCATCCTGCCGACACCGAGGCCTCGGACGTGCTCCTCACTCCGGTGCAGGGCGGCTATGTTGCCGAGGCCGTCACTGACAAGGGCCGAGAACTGCTGACTTCCCCGCTGTTCTCGGACGCGGACGACCGCCGAAAGGAAGTGGAAAGCGTGCATGACGCGGCCCGGGAAGCCCTTGGCAAGCCACTGGATTTTTCCGGCGCGGAAAAGGCGCTGTACTCCCTGTTCGACGACATGGACTTCTGGGAACGTCAGGCAGCCAAGTGCATCGGCTGCGGCACCTGCGCCTATCTCTGCCCCACCTGCTACTGCTTCAACATCACGGACGAGAACGCGGGCAATGTCGGCAGACGCATCCGCACATGGGACAACTGCATGTCCGCGAACTTCACGCTGGAAGGCAGCGGCCACAATCCCCGGCCCACAAAGGCGCACCGACTGAAAAACCGGGTAGGCCACAAGTTTGCCTACTACCCGGACACGCAGGAAGGCCTGATCGCCTGCTGCGGCTGCGGCCGCTGCATCGAACGCTGTCCCTCGGGCGTGGACATTCGCGCTCTGGTCGCGGCGGCAAAGGAGAAATGCCATGAGCCGGAATAACAATCTGCTGCCCGAACCGGCCACCATTGTCGAAATCATTGACGAAACCCCGAACATCAAGACCTTTCGCGTGGTTCTCGACAACGAGGAAGCCATGCGCGACTTCACGTTCCGGCCCGGACAGGTGGGCCAGCTCACGGTGTTCGGCACGGGCGAGGCCACGTTCGTGATCAACTCGTCGCCCACGCGCATGGAGTATCTCCAGTTCAGCGTGATGAAGGTGGGCGAGGTGACCTCGGCCCTGCACGCGCTCCAGCCCGGCGACACCATCGGAGTCCGCGCCCCGCTGGGCAACGCCTTCGATGTCGAGGGCATGAAGGGCAAGGATATCGTGTTCATCGGCGGCGGCATCGGCATGGCGCCCCTGCGCACCCTGCTGGTCTACATGCTGGACAATCGCGCGGATTACGGAGACATCACCCTGCTCTACGGCGCGCGTACGCCCGTGGACATGAGCTTCCAGTCCGACCTTGACGAATGGATGGCCCGCGACGACCTGAACGTGACCCTGACCGTGGATGCGGAATATCCGGAATGGCCGCACCGCGTGGGCCTGATTCCCAATGTGCTCAAGGAACTGAAGCCCAGCCCGAACAATTGCATCGCTGTAACCTGCGGCCCGCCCATCATGATCCGGTTCACCCTGCTGGCCCTTCAGGAACTCGGCTTTCAGGACGAGCAGATCGTGACCACGCTGGAAAAACGCATGAAATGCGGCGTGGGCCTGTGCGGCCGCTGCAACATCGGCGACAAGTACGTGTGCGTGGACGGCCCGGTATTTACCTACGCCCAACTCAAGGCACTGCCCAACGAACTGTAGCCACCCCATTTCCCTTGCACTGAAAAAAACGGCCCGACGCACCATGCGCCGGGCCGTTTTTTTCGGGGCAACTCCGTGTATTGCGGACCATTCTTTTCCGTCCCCCCTCCTTGACACAACTATCAATTATAAAATAGTAGTTCTATAGTGTTATTGTTTTGAAATTCGTGTTAACAAGGGCACATTTGCGCCCGGCACGAACAAAGGAGGGTATCCGATGTCAGGATGCACACCCAAGGCCGCACCGGCAGTGGTGCCGGTGGACTTGTCTTCAATCCACCCGAACAAGGAGGGCACAATGCGACAGATTGAAGGCGTGATGTACCAGACCAACGCGCCCAAAGGCGTCGACCCGGACGGAATTTTCTTTGTCCAGGTCGATGCCACCAGGTGCGAGGCCTGCGGAAGCTGCGAGGAAGTCTGCGGAACCGGCGCGATCCAGGCCATCAACGAGGATGGCATCCGTCAGGTGGTGGACCCGGCAGCCTGCATGAACTGCGGGCAGTGTCTGATCAGCTGTCCCTATGGCGCGATCTACGAAGGCGTTTCCTACGTGGATGAAATCTTCGAGAAACTGAAGGACCCGGATACCATCGTGGTTTCCATGCCTGCTCCTGCGGTGCGCTACGGTCTCGGCGAATGCTTTGGCGCGCCCACCGGCACCTATGTCGGCGGACAGATGCACGCGGCCCTGCGCCAGCTCGGATTCGACTACATCTGGGACAACGAGTTCACTGCCGACGTGACCATCATGGAAGAGGGCACCGAGCTGATCCAGCGCGTGAAGGAACAGGGCAAAAAGGACGCTCGCCCCCTGCCCCAGTTCACTTCCTGCTGCCCGGGATGGGTCAAGTTCGCCGAGACCTTCTACCCGGACCTCACGCCCAACCTGTCCAGCTGCAAGTCGCCCATCGGCATGCTCGGCCCTCTGGCCAAGACCTATGGCGCGCATGAGACCAAAAGCGAAGCCAGAAAAATCTATACGGTTTCGATCATGCCCTGCATTGCCAAGAAGTACGAGGGACTCCGCCCGGAACTGGCCGACAGCGGATTCCGCGACATCGACGCGACCATCAACACGCGCGAGCTGGCCTACATGATCAAGACCGCGGGCATCAACTTCAACAGCCTGCCGTCCCAGCAGCCCGACCCGATTCTGGGCGATTCCACGGGCGCGGCCACGATCTTCGGCAACAGCGGCGGCGTGATGGAAGCCGCACTCAGACTGGCCTACGAAGTGCTCTCCGGCAAGAAGCTGTCCAATCCGGACATCAAGGTCGTTCGCACTCACGAAGGCATCAACACCGCCGATGTCAAGGTGCCGGGATTCGGCACGGTCAAGGTGGCCGTGGCCAGTGGTCTGGCCAATGCGGCCAAGCTCTGCGACGAAGTGCGGGCCGGCAAGTCCCCCTATCACTTCATCGAAATCATGACCTGCCCGGGCGGATGCGTGAACGGCGGCGGACAGCCCCTTGACCCGGAAATCCGCGCTTCCCTGTTCCGCAGCACCGTGGCCCAGATCAACAAGCGCTTCCGTGCGCGCAAGGTCGGGGCATAAGGAGGAAAACCATGAAAATGAACAGACGCGGATTCATCAAGGCCTGCGGCATCATGGCCGGATATGCCGTACTCGGACTGAACACGGTCAGGACCGCCGCTGCCGACGTCATGAACTTCGTGGCCCAGCGCCAGAAGTCCGTGTACGACGCCGACGCGAATTCCGGAATATACAAGTACAGGAAGTCCCAGGACAATCCCATGATCAAGAAGATATACGATCACAAGGACGGCTTCCTGCATGAAGGCCCCTGCGGCCACATGTCCCACCACCTGCTGCACACGCATTACGTTGATCGCAGTGCCAGGGTGGCTGCCCTCAAGGACAAGGGATTCAAGTTCAACCTCTAACAGCACCCCTGTCTCCTGCGGCGAGGACCCATCTGATCCAAGGGCGACATTTTCCGACCACATCCGATCCAGCAGAAAGCCCCCTTTTTCCCGGCTCCATGGCCATCTCTTACCACACGTTTTTCGTAATACTATTTTTAAAAAGTTATCCATTTTGTACAACCATTCCTTGACTCGTATTACGAATTCCCGTAATACTTGCCCCCGGAACACCTCCTACCGGAGAAATTCTGCCTGCGGGAAGGGTTGGCCTGAACCCCAGGGTGGAGCCATCTGGGCCCTCCCCTTTTGCAGGCAGGATCGACACCCGGAAGCTCCCTCCACCTCACTGAAAGACCGGACATCAAGGCTGCAACGCCTTTTTCGGCACCATTCCGAAAAGAAAGGACAGGCGCGTGGAAAAACGACTCGGCATCATCGGCATCATCATCAAGGACAGGAACAAGGCGGCCAATACCGTGAATTCCATCCTCAGCGATCACAGCGACATGATCGTCGGCAGGATGGGGCTGCCCTTCAAGGAACGGGGCGTGAACATCATCGACCTGATCATCGAAGCCACCACGGACGAAGTCGGCGCACTCACCGGCAAGCTCGGCATGCTCGACGGCGTACGGGTCAAGTCCCTTCTGGTCTGAAAAAACGCCAGCACACCACGAAACAGGCCGGGGTGGCCCGGCAGGCAAGAATCTCATGACGAAACACGACATTCTCGCCTCCCTTATGGGAGCCAACGACTCGGCGCTGTTCACCCGCGCGGACCGGATCAGGCAGGATGGCTTTGGCAACAAGGTTGCCATCCGGGCCATCGTGGACTTCTCCAACATATGCGACGGGGAATGCGGCTATTGCGGCCTGCGTGCCCCGAACAGCGCCCTGTGGCGCTACCGCATGACGCCCGACACGATCATGGATTCCGTGGACCGGGCCGTTGCCGGAGGAGCCGAGACCGTGGTGCTCAGGTCCGGGAAGGACACGGGCTGCGATGCCGCCTCTGTGGCCGCGCTTGTCCGCCGAATCAAGGATCGACACGATGTGGCCGTGACCCTTTCCCTCGGGGACAGGGGGCTGGAGGAATACCGGCTGTGGCGGGACAATGGTGCGGATCGCTGCATTGTGAAGCTGGAGACATCGGACCCGCGCCGCTTCAAGCGCATTCACCACGGAGAGGATTTCGCGGCCCGGCTGCACAGGGTGGAACGGCTTCACGGCATGGGCTATGAAATCGGGTCCGGCGTGATTGCGGACCTGCCCGAAACAGGTCCGCTGGACGCATTGCGCGACATCCTCTTTCTCACCGAGCTGGACCTCGACATCATTGCAGTAGGGCCGTTCGTGCCGGATCGGGACACGCCGCTCGGCAGACAGCGTCCCGGCTCGGTCAAGCTTTCCCACAGAATGACCGCCCTGCTGCGCATCCTCAATCCCCAGTCGAACATTCCGGCCGCATCCGCATTGGAGACTCTGGCTCCGGGCAGCCGGGCACAGGCCCTGCACCGGGGATGCAACGTGCTCACTCCCGTGCTGACGCCCGAAGACCTTCAACAGAATGATGCGCTGGAAAACGCGAAACAAACCATCCTTTCGGCCGGATTCGTCCCGTCACCCGCAAAGGGATTTTCACCCAGGAGCAACCATGTCGGACAAAGCGCCCAGAGGGATCAGGCTGGTCATCACCCTTGCCGGGCGGCGGAATGCGGGCAAATCCTCGCTGATTAACGCCCTGACCGGACAGGAAACCGCGATAGTCTCGGACATGCCGGGCACCACGACGGACCCGGTGGCCAGGCACTACGAACTGCTTCCGCTCGGTCCGGTGACGTTCTACGACACCGCCGGGCTGGACGATGCCGGGAAACTGGGCGAACTGCGCGTCAAGGCAACGCGGAAGATACTCGCAAGAACCGATGTCGTGGTGATCGTGATGGGCGAGGCCGGTTTCGAGGTACAGGACCAACGCATCCTGAATCAGGCCGGGGAACTGGGCATTCGCATGGTCGCGGCATTCAACAAGAGCGATCTGCGCGGCCCCACGGCCCGGGAACTGGAATTCTTCCGGAAACGCGACATTCCCTGCATCCCGGTCTCGGCCCTGACCGGGAACAATGTGGACGCCCTGAAGCAGGCGATCATGGATGCGGCTCCGCCGGAGTCCTCCGGGGAGCAGATTCTTGTCCGCGACCTCTTCGACAAGGGGGACTGGGTCGTATGCGTGGTGCCCATCGATGCCTCGGCGCCCAAGGGCAGACTGATCCTGCCGCAGGTTCAGGTGCTGCGGGACATACTGGACCGGAATGCCTTTGCGGTCACGGCAAAGGAGCATGAACTGGACAAGGTGCTGGCCGGACTGAACCGCAAGCCCGCGCTGGTTGTCACGGATTCCCAGGTCGTGCGCGAAGTGGCGGAAATCGTGCCCCGGGACATTCCCCTGACCACGTTTTCCACACTGTTCGCCCGGTACAAGGGCGACCTGCCCGGCCTGATACGCGGCGCCGAAGCCATTGATTCGCTTGCGGACGGCGACGCCGTGCTCATTGGCGAGGCCTGTTCGCATCACGCCATGGACGACGATATCGGCAGGGTCAGAATTCCCCGGTGGATGACTCGATACACGGGCAGGGACCTGCAATTCGAGCTGTATTCAGGCCATGACTTCCCGGACGATCTGGAACGGTTCAAGCTGGTGGTCCACTGCGGAGCCTGCATGCTCAATCGGACGGAAATGCTGCGCCGCATCCGGGAATGCGGACGACGCGGCGTCCCGGTGACGAATTACGGGGTAGCCATTTCCAAACTGCAAGGCGTGCTGGACAGGATCATCGCCCCGTTCGGCCCCGAGACAGCCTGAGCCGCCCCGCGCCTCACCGAAACCTATCTGCCCGACTCGCGCCCAAGCTCCTCCAGCGCGGCCTGCGCAAAAATCCGATGCATGGCCGTCATGGGATGCCAGTCGTCCCACCACATGTACCCGTCCGCCTCGGGAAAGGCATAGGTGCCGTTCCACGGCTCGGACAATCTGGTGAAACGCCCCTGCTCCACTGCGCATTCAAAGACGTCCCACGCCTTGACGCGATGCAGCGTCACTTCGGGATGACGATGGGCAAACCCGTCGGAAGCGAACAGCGCAGGTTCCAGAAGCGCGTTGATGTCATGCACCTTTTTCAGGACGATCTCCCTGCATGCCGCATATTCTCCAGCATAGGCAGGTGCATGGGTAATGTTCGGCACATTGGATACGAGCAGATGGCGCACGCCCTTGTCCACGAGCCGCTCCAGTGCAATGACGCTGTTTTCCACCACGTTTTCCGTGCTGCCGCTGCCGTCGTAGATGTCGTTGATGCCGATCAGCACGGTGCACAAGGTGTCTCCCAGCTCCCCCTGCGGCTTGAAATTTTGCACCTGCCAGTTCAGGCCCGACCAGTCCTTCGGTCCGGAGGCATTGCCCAGACCGCTTTGCGCTCCGCACCAGGCCCGGTCCTCGAGCTCCACGCCCAGCATGTCCGCCAGATGCTCCACCCACACCTTGCCATTGCTCAGCCGGTTGTATCCACACCCATTTGAAAAGCCGTTGTCCGAAAAACTGTCACCAAAAGCCACTATCCGTTTCACCATTTCAACATCTTCCCCAATGGTCCTGAAAAAGGGTTTCGATTCTCTTGACGCTTCAGAGACATTCGTCCTTGACCTTGCGGCGAATTACACTCACCGGACAGCTTCCGCAAGACATTCCCACACGGTTTCCGGGTCGGGCAACACCACTTCCCGACGCGAGCCCGCAAAAAGTTTATCAGTCAACAGACTGAAAATACGTACTTTTCTGAAAACACATCTCAAAAAAATCATTTTTTCTGAAAATAGATATTGACTTCCAAACAACATTAGTGGACTAGTAGCGCATCACCAGCGGCACCCGTGAAGGCGCGGTCAGAATGTGGCCAGTGCTGGTTGAAATGAAAACATGTATATCAGGACGTCTTGCACGTATCTTATGCACGACGTCCTTTTTGTTTAGTGCACGGGCGCTATTTCTCACATTTTTTAGGAGTATTTTGAATGTCCAAGAATCTTTATGTCGGCAATTTGTCCTGGTCCACTACTGAAGACGAAGTGCGCGCTGCTTTTGAAGCTTTTGGTGAAGTCACTTCCGTCAAGCTCATCGAGGACCGCGAAACCGGTCGCCCCCGCGGTTTCGGTTTTGTCGAGATGGACGATGCCGGCGCTCGCGAAGCCATTTCCAACCTGGACGGCAAGGAGCTCGGCGGCCGCAACCTCAAGGTCAACGAAGCCCGCCCCCGCGAAGAGCGCCGCCCCCGCTGGTAGCTTTCGCCCCAAGTCCTGAACAAGGCACATCAACGCCCATCTCCGTTACGGAGATGGGCGTTTTTCATTGTGCGCAAGCCGCCTGCCGTCAGGCAGAATCGAATCTGTCCAGATGCATGACTTTGGCCCAGGCCGCCACGAAGTCGTTCACGAACTTGCCGTGCGAATCCGAGCAGGCATAAACCTCGGCAACAGCGCGCAGCTGCGAATTGGAGCCGAACACAAGATCGATCCGTGACCCGGTCCAACGAAGCCGCCCGGTTGCCCGGTCACGCCCTTCAAACCGATTTTCATTGCCCGGCACAGGGCGCCACTCCGTGCCCATGTCGAGCAGGTTCACGAAGAAATCATTGGAAAGCGTTCCGGGCCGATCCGTAAACACGCCGAGTTCCGACTGGCCAAAATTGGCGTTCAGCACGCGCATGCCACCGACCAGCACCGTCATTTCCGGCGCCGTCAGGGTCAGAAGCTGCGCCCGATCCACCATGAGTTCCTCGGCCGAGACCGAAAACGGTCTCTTCAGATAATTGCGGAATCCGTCCGCAGCCGGTTCCAGCACGGCAAAGGACTCCACGTCGGTCTGCTCCTGCAACGCATCGGTTCGCCCGGGCGCAAACGGCACGGTCACGTCGAATCCCGCCCTTTTCGCCGCATCTTCCACTGCGGCACATCCGCCAAGCACGATCAGATCGGCCAGGGAAACCCTTTTCCCGTCTGCCTGCGCGTTGTTGAACTCCGCCTGCAGCACTTCGAATTTCCTGAGCACGGTCTCAAGCCGGGCGGGTTCGTTCACGTCCCAATCCTTTTGCGGGGCAAGCCGGATGCGCGCACCATTGGCGCCGCCCCGCTTGTCCGAACCGCGAAACGTGGATGCGGACGCCCATGCCGTGGAAACCAGATCGGCAACCGACAGTCCGGATGCAAGAATTCGGACCTTGAGTCCGACCACATCCTTTTCGTCAATCAGCGCATGGTCCACTGCGGGCAACGGGTCCTGCCAGATAAGTTCCTCGACCGGGACCAGTTTGCCCAGATAACGGGAACGCGGCCCCATGTCGCGATGGGTCAGCTTGAACCATGCCCGGGCAAAGGCATCCGCAAATTCATCGGGATTCTCGAGAAAACGCCGGGCTATCGGTTCATAAACGGAATCGTATCGCAGGGACAGGTCCGCCGTGGTCATCATGGGCCTGTGCCGTCTGGACGGATCGTGCGCATCCACGACCATGTCTTCCTCTTCCACATCCATGGCCAGCCACTGATTGGCCCCGGCCGGGCTCTTCACCAGCTCCCACTCGTACTTGAAAAGCACCTTGAGATAGCCCATGTCCCACGTGGTCGGACGAGGCTTCCATGCGCCCTCGATGCCACTGCCGATGGTATCGCCGCCCTTGCCGCTGCCGAAGCTGCTCTTCCAGCCGAGCCCCTGCTCCTCAAGCGCAGCAGCTTCCGGTTCCGGGCCGACATGCGCGGCATCGCCAGCACCGTGGCATTTGCCGAACGTATGTCCGCCAGCCACGAGCGCCACGGTCTCCTCGTCATTCATGGCCATGCGGGCAAAGGTTTCGCGCACGTCGCGCCCCGACGCCACGGGATCGGGATTGCCGTTCGGCCCCTCGGGATTCACGTAGATCAGCCCCATCTGCACGGCGGCAAGCGGGTTGTCCAATTCCCGTTCCCCCTTGTAGCGTTCGTCGCCGAGCCAGGTATCCTCGGAGCCCCAGTAGATATCCTTTTCCGGTTCCCAGACATCCTCGCGCCCGCCGGCAAAGCCGAACGGCTTCAATCCCATGGACTCGATGGCACAGGTCCCGGCCAGCACCAGAAGATCGGCCCACGAGATTTTCCGACCGTACTTCTGCTTGATCGGCCAGAGCAGCCTGCGCGCCTTGTCCAGATTGACGTTGTCCGGCCAACTGTTGAGCGGAGCCAGCCGCTGACTCCCGGACCCGGCCCCGCCGCGTCCGTCACCAACGCGATACGTGCCCGCGCTGTGCCACGCCATGCGGATGAACAGAGGACCGTAATGTCCGTAGTCCGCAGGCCACCATTCCTGCGAATCGGTCATGAGATCGAACAGGTCCTGTTTCAGGGCCTCAAGGTCGAGCTTCCCGAATTCGACGGCATACTTGAATTCCTCTCCCATGGGATTCGTTTTGGAAGACTGCTGGTGCAGAATGTCCAGATTCAACTGATTCGGCCACCAATCCCGATTCGATGTCCCGCCACCGGCGATCTGGCGACCGGGCTGTCCAGTCACCGGGCACTTTCTTTCGTCGCTCATGCTGCTTCCTGCCTTGCTGAGATTATGCTCTCCTCCTTTGCACAGGAAAAAGAGTCGTAGTTCCCTTATGGCACGACGATCCGACACAAGTCACGAAATATGGGACAAATCTCAGAAGAAGCGGGATGGGAAGAATTCCAGAGGCACAAAGGCTTCTGTCGACCGGGAAGTTCGCACGCCCCTGAGCGACAGGCTGTACGCCGTGCCACGGACAGTGCTCCGGGCTGACAGCGGAAACGGATTCAAGGGGCATTGGGCGTGCTGTTCCGATTCAAGGCCAGCCCCCGTAAGGACACGGAGGCCCGAGAACAGGAACCGCTGCGGTACATCCCACAAGGTCTGCCTCCTTTCCCGTGGGGTTCAAGCCGATCGGACAATCCACACCTTCCCAATGGCCTCACAGAGGCCTTTTGTACTTCTCCCGATATTCCTGTACGATTTCTCAATGATCAGGGATTGCCACAATGACATCCGCAGGAATCTTTTCAACCGATCTGATTTCAAGGGGAAAAGAATACTCGAGATCGGGTGCGGCGCAGGCGCGGTCACCAGAAGCTATGTGGACAACGCACGATTCGCTGTCGGCATCGAGCCGGACTTTGACGCGATATGCAAAGGGGCTGAAACGGTTCCCGACGCCTTCTTCATTTGCGGTTCGGGCATGAACCTGCCATTGGCATCCGGCTGCTTCGACATCGTCCTCTTCACCTTGTCGCTCCATCACCACCCGGACTGCCTTGCGGCCCTTGTCGAGGCACGACGAACCATGACCCGTGACGGACTGATCCTCGTCCTTGAACCGGCAATGGAAAGTGAAATTCAAAGGTTCTGCGGGATATTCGAAAACGAGGATCACCGGCTCATGGCCGTGGAAGACGCGCTTGCCCGGTGTCCCCTTGAAACAATTTCAAGAGAGGTCTTCACAACTCACTGGATGTTCACGAATTTTGCCGATGCTGCCAACTATGCCTTCACGTATTACAACCACCCGCCCGATGAAGACAAACGCAAATCCCTACGCGATTTTCTCGGCCCGAAAGCGCATGACGCCCCCATCATGATGACGGACACGCTTCGCCTGACATGTCTCAGGCTTCCCGGCCAGCCCCCTTCTGGTCGGCCTTCGTCCTGAGGGGCCGTCTTTCAATGATCGGCGTCGGAATTGCCGAAATTCATGCCTGCCCGCGACAACGGCGGCAACGGAATGCGAAACGGATGCAACACATGGTTCGGGGGACAGGGGGACATCGAAAGCCGGACTCCGGTTCACCCTGCTGCGGAAGGCTGGTCCCAGCGTTTCCTGGCCCTTGCCAGCAGGCCCTGCTTTTCCGGCAGCACGTAACGACTCATGAGCTGGAAAAAATACTTCATGATCAGGGCGACAGCAGTGTCCTTGTTTAGATTGCCGCTACGCACGTCCTGCAGAATGGATTTGAAAAGCCGAAGACTCACATCGAGATAATCCGCAGCGCGCTCATCCGTGAAAAAGCCTTCTTCCACGCAACAGGTCAGCATATCGCGATTGCATGCAGACATGTTGTTGATGTTGAGCACCTTGTTGAACGGAGCGGACCATTCCCGCGCCACTTTTCCCGGGAACAGATCATAATACTGATATGTGTATTCCTCGATTTTTTCACGGCTGAGCGTGAAAAAGATCAGTTCATACACCTCGGGATGGGCAAATGCGAACTCCGAAAAGCATTTGCAGACAGCCACATGCCCCTCAAGGGAATTGTCACACCCTTCCAGATAGCCTGACAAGGCGGCGTGATAGTCATCCAGACAGCTCATGGTTGCCAGAAAGACCAGATGGGGCAAGCTGTCGAAATAGTTGTACAGCGTTGCACTGGCATATCCGGCAAGATGCGCGGCCCTGCGAATCGTCACAGCGGCAATGCCCTCCTGCTCGACGATCTCTCTGGCCGCTTCAACAAAATACGTAATGGTACGCCGCTGCTTGAGCTTCGACCTGTCCTGAGATGTTTGCATGGCGTCTACAGCACCTTTTTCCGTCTTCAAGTATGCGTTCACCACGTGACGACATCCCCACCACCTGAACGCTTTCCGCAGGATTCAGGTCAAGGAAATCCCCCACGTGTCGGGGCGGATATCGCGCAGGGCAGGATGTCCCCGAATCAGGGATCGGGTCGCCATGAACAATCATGGCACAGCTGGGAAATCCGTTTTCGTGCGCCGGCGGGACGAGCGATCATGCCACGTCCCTGTCACGGTCGACAGGCTGGTCAGGACTACGTTGGGGCCTCTGGGGAAGGAGGAGGCCTTCCCCAGAGGCAAGGCAGGGCAAAGCAGGATAGGCTCTACTTCCCAAAGTTCCTTGCGGACGAATTCAACGCATCGGGTTTCATCAACTCCTACCAGTCCCTCACCAGATTCTTCCTGATCTTCCCGGTACACGTATGCGGGAAATCATCAACAACGGAAAAAAAGGAGGGAATCTTGAAACTCGCCAAATGCTGAGCACAGAAATCCTGCAACTCCTGCGTGTTCAAAGCCTTTCCGGGATTGAACTTGACGAAAGCCTTAACGGCCTGATCCCTGATCGGATCGGGAATGCCCACAACCGCAGCCTCTTCAATGAACTCATGAGCAGTCAGAACCTTTTCGATCTCACTGGCCGAGATGTTCTCTCCGGACCTCTTGATAAGGTTGTTTTTTCTGTCGACGAAATACAGCCAGCCCTCGTCATCAAGATACCCCTTGTCTCCGGTGTGCATCCACAGATCTTCGTCGTAGAGCAGATTCGTCTGCTCTTCATTCCTGTAGTACCCGGGGATGAGCGTCCTGCCTCTTTCTCCCCTGATGCAGATTTCTCCGATTTCATGCGCTGGAACCGGTCGATTCTCATCATCAACAATCCGAAGCTGATACGGATCGTAGATTTTGCCCACAGACGGCCATTTGGCTTCTCCGGTCTTGAAGTCGGCGACATTGCAGACCACGGTCTCGGTCATGCCGTAGCAGTTGAACAGGCGCACATTGAAACGTTTTTCAAAGGCTTCCTTTTCCTCCGTGGACAGGCACAGGGAAAAATACGCAAGCCGAACGTCATGGTCCCTTTCTTCGGCGACTTCCGGCTGAAGCATGGTGGTACGGGCAATCATGGGAATCAATTCGATTATGGTCGCCCGATGGTGACGAATCTTTGCCCAAAAGGCCCTCGCGCTGTAGCGTTCCTGCGCAATGACCGTCGCTTTCCGGGTAATGGTCGGCAAAATGGCTATCGCCTGCCAATCGATATGAAAACAGGGGAAAACCGTGAAAAACCTGTCGTCATGCTGCAACCCCATCTGGTCGGCATGGAACTCTCCGGCAAAAACGAGATTGTAGTGGTTGAAAATTGCCCCTTTGGGATTTGAGGTCGTTCCCGAAGTGAACAGGATTTCCGCGGGATCATCGGAAAAGACGTCCCTCTTCTCCTTCAGTTCGGTCGGCTGTTTTTCCATGCATTCCCGAAAATTGAGGTAGCCTTCCTTTTCTTCGTCCGAGCGGGTGAGAATCCTGGTCAGGGGTGCAAAGAATTCATCATCGTAAATGGGGACGAAATCGGATTCCGTCAGCACACAGTTCACGTCGCACTGGTCGATGATAAAACGGCATTCCCTGCTTGTATAATTGCAGTTGAGTGGCACCATGACAGCACCGATTCGCAGCAGGGCAAACCAGATGATCAGAAACTCCGGCGAGCTATGCATATGGACAGCAACCTTGTCTCCCTTCCGGATGTTCAAATCAAGAAAGAAATTGCTGGCCTGAACAGTCTTGCTGTACAGTTCTCCGTATGTATATTGGGATGTATGGCCGTCTTTGGATTCATAAATGATGAATACCTTGTCTCCATCCTTCAGCAAGCAGTCATCCCACAGTGCATTGATGCTTTCATGACAAATTTGCGTGTTCATTATTCCACCCAACACATTGTTAACGTTTCGTAGCATCCGATTTGCAAAATTCATGAGACAAGCAGGTTCGACCATGGAGAGAGACACGCTTGCCTCCATGGCCAAACCTGCATTTCATTCGTTTACTTCAGCTTCTCGATCAGCAGGGGGAGAATCTGGTAGATGTCTCCGACAAGTCCCAGATCGCAGGAATTGAAGATCGGAGCGCGCTCGTCCTTGTTGATCGCGACGATCTTCTTTGCCTGGTTGATGCCGACCATGTGCTGAACCTGACCGGATACGCACAGGGCGATGATCAGCTCGGGTTTCAGGATGATGCCCGTCACACCGATGTACACGGACTTCGGCAGCCATCCGTTGTTTTCCGCAACAGGACGGGAGCAACCGAGTTCCGCACCAAGCAGGCTGGCCAGTTCACGGCACATCTCGACGTCCTTTTCCTCCTTGAAGCCACGGCCCATGTCCACGACCTTTTTGGCCATGGCGATGTTGGAGGAAACGCCTTCCTTGGCCTGCGTCTCGACCTTCCTGATCCTGGTATCGGCGGCGCTCATGGTCTCGACGGCAGCGTCCGGGGAAGCCTGTCCGTCACTGACCTCGAAAATACCGGCGCTGCAGGTCACGACAGCGGTTTTGGCAGTCAGCTTCTGCGTTCTGAATGCGGCTCCGCCGTAGACCATTCTCCTGGTGGTTTCCTCATTCAGCTCGGAAATGCCGGAGATGACGCAGGTGTCGAGATACGCACCGAGCTTGCCCGCCAGCAGCCTTCCGCGCGTGGAGTTGCTCAGCAGGACGAGCTCAGGAGCTTGCGCCTGCAGCAGATCGGCGATCACGCGAGCATTGTCTTCGATGATGCCGGATTCAGGGGCCCTGAAAATTATAGATCTTCTCCGGGCCATAGGATGCTGCAACCGACTGGAGCTGCTCATCGAAAACGACAACGGAAAATTTCGAGCCCAATTTGGAAGCCCCGCAGGAGAGTTCCTGGAGGCTCGACTGTGTATCGGCAATTATGAAAATATTCGTGTACGACATAAAAAAATCTCCATTTGATTTTTGAGGTTCTTCAAGTCGAGCGTGGCAAGCTGTATGAAACGGCTGAAACCGGCTCCACTGAAGCACGCTGTGCTGTTCCCCTCGGAATGCCGGAACAGCAGCGAATGGCAACTGCTTGAAGGACGAGCCTCTAGCTGTTCAGGAACTGGATGAGGGCTTCGACCATTTCCTCGGGCTCGCCCTTGACGATCTTCTGTTGCCTGTCCCGCTGAACCGGAGCCAGATCGCTCACGACTTCGCTGTACTCGGAGATAGAGGAGATATCGGCGGAAAGCTCGTTCACCGGCTTTTTGCCAGCGGCCATGATGTCCCTCATTCCGGGAATGGTGGGGGTATTGATTTCCGAAGTCACGGAAAGCACGGCCGGCACGGGCAGCTCGAGAATTTCCACCTCGTTTTCCAGCATCCGCTCCACCTTGAGACCGGCTTCGCACTCTTCAATGGCATTGACTTCATTCAGGACCGGGAGATCGAGCAGCGCACCGACCTGATTGCCGGTCTGCTGGGAATAGATGTCGGAGGAACCGGTGCCGAACAGAAGCAGGTCGAACGAACCCATTTCCTTCAATGCTTCGGCAATCGCCTTGGCAGTGATCAGGGAATCGCTCAGCTTCTTGTCGGTAACAACGATGTTCAGCTCATCCGCACCACGGGAAAGGATGTCCTTGCGAATTTTCGTCTTGGAAAGGGCGTCGCCACCGATGGTCAGAACTTTCATCTTGCCACCAGTCTTCTTTGCCAGCTGCTTTCCTGCTTCCATGGCATTCAGATCATACTGACCGATTTTCCATTGGACTTTGTCGAAAGAAAGCTCATTATTGGGCAAAGTCACGATGTCTTGTTCCTCTGGGACAACTTTTATGCAAGCAATAATATCCATATTATTATCCTTAACTCTCTATTTTTATTTCAGCTTGATGTCAGCAGACTTCATCCCTTGCCCCAGGAGTTTTCCTTGGCCATGGAATTTGACTCAAGCAAATTACAGTGCGTTGTTGACTGCAAAAAAAATGGATAATGAAAGGCACATCCTGCCAAACAATCGGAGTATGTGCCTTTCATACATCCATTTTCACAGCATAAACAGCTAGACGTATCTAGTCGTCAGTCCGGGCAAGGCAGACAGCATCGCCAACAGCAACAGTGTCGCCATTCTGATTGACGCATTTCGTGTCAATGAAGAGCCTGTTCCTGTCCACCTTGATTTCCTTGACGGTACCGGTCGCGGTGATGGTGTCTCCGGCAAAGACAGGGGCGGTGTATTTGATGCTCAACTTTGCATCGATGCCGCCGCTGACGAGCTCGGACAGCATTCCGGAAATCATGCAGTCGAGGTACACGCCGTGAGCAATGCATTTGCCGTAGATGGTGGTCTTGGCATACTCGGGGTCGGTGTGGATCGGGTCATGGTCGTCAATCACATCTGCAAAAGCGGCCAGCTTCTCTGCAGTAATATCCTTGGTGATGCTTGCAGTGTCGTTGACCTTGAACTCTTCGATGGTCTTTCCCAGCTTTTCAGACATGTCGTATTCCTCTTTTTTCTGAATTAAACCTGCAAAATCTGCATACTGACAGATTCATGATTCCACTGTTGCCAAAATTCTATCGTATGAACGGATTGAACCGTCTTTCGTAGCCAACAGTCGTTTCCGGACCATGTCCGGGATAGAGTTTCGTGGCGTCCGGCATCGTCAGGATGACATCATGAATCGATGCCATGAGGGCGTCGTAGTCACCACCAGGCAAATCGTGTCTGCCGACCGCACCATGAAAAACCACATCACCGACAAATGCGAACGACAGCTCCGGGAAGTGCAGGACGACGCTTCCGGGGGTATGGCCGGGAGCGAGCATGACTTCACATTTTTCCTGCAAGAAATGTTTGGTGCCGGTCAGCAGGGGCTCATGCACTATCGGGCCGCAGGATTTCGAATACATGCACTCTTCCCACGTTTCGATTTCCTGACTGATAAGCACTTCATCGTCGGGATGAATGTAGATTTTTGCACCGGTGATTTGCGAAAGCCGCGTTGCTCCGTAAAAATGATCGAGATGCGTATGCGTGATAAGTATGTGCGTTACTTCCAACTGCTCGTTGGCGAGAGTTTCGAGCAACGGCTCGCAATCGTCGCCTGGATCAATGACAACTGCCTCATGTCCTTTCGACAGAAGATAGCAATTGGTCTCATAGGCACTGACCTGAAATGATCTGATCTGCATTCTGACTCCCTTTGATCTCTGTACAGAGTCTACGAAGCGATTGTTCTTCGTAGACTCTGTTTTTAATTGGGTGGAGGTTAAGACAAGTACTTATCCCAATTTTTGATATCCTTGAAAAAGGCGAACAGGACGATCAATGAAATCACAAAGGTTGGGTATCCTGCCCACACCATCGCGTTTTTCACGGTCTGCAATCCGCCAATATACAGGAATGCTATGGACAACACGCAGGTCACGACGCACCAGAACAGACGGGTGAACTTGGACGGATCCTCATCTGCAGGAAGGTTCGGCTGAGAAACAAGCGCATTGCCGTACACGGCGCTCTGAATGAAGGTCCATCCGGAGATGAATGCATAGATCAGCAGAAGGACCATGATGACATTGGAGAAAGGCAACGTTGAAATTACATACGTAATGGCCTGATAGGGATCCTGCTCGATCATGGCCTTGTACTGCGCCGGATCGCCAAGATAGGTCTCCAGAGCGTAGTTGCCCATGGTCCAGAAGAAGATCGCGCAGCCCACGGCACTCGCAAGAACAATGCCCAGAACGCACTCGCGGACAGTACGGCCCTTGCAGAGCTTGCTGTAGAACTGAGCGGCGCCCAGAACGGATGCAATGAAGAACATTGCGTAGAAGATGGTCCAGGACTGGGACCAGCTGCTCGTGTTCAGGCTCATGACCACGAAGTTCTGCAGCCACAGAGCCGTGGAGGAGACGGTGTTGTTGCAGGCCTGTCCGGTGTCGCCAACCAGGAAGATGAACAGCGCGATGCCGAAGAACATGTACAGTCGGGCATTACTGATGAAGGTCATGCCTTTTTTCAGGCCGGTGTACATGGCTATGGTCATGCACGCGACAACTGCGATGAGAATGGCGGTATCAAGCTCCAGCGTATGCTCGACGCCGAAGATCTTGCTGAAGAAGGTACTGATGATAGGCACACTGACAGCCAGAGAATATCCTGCGTTGGAAAAAATGATTCCGACGAGGAAGATGCAGTCAATGGCTTTGCCAAGAGGACCATTCGCCCGCTCTTCACCGAGAAGACTCGCACAAGCGGCGCTGACACGAGAGGTGTCCTTTTTTCTGACAAAGAGCAGGAAGGCGAAAGCGATGCCCATCATGGCGTACGGCGCAAAACCGAGGATGCCCCAATGGAAGATCGGGTAGGCAACACCCCACCTGATAGCTTCTTCGGAAAACGGCTCGATTCCAAACGGCGGACCAGCAATGTAGTAGTAGAACTCGATGAAGACCCAGTAGACGATACTTGCGGACGAACTGTACGCAAAAAGCATCGCATAAAATGAAAATGTGCTGGAATCCGGCTTTTCGTTGCCGAATCGCTTGTTCGCATATTTTCCGAAAGAGAAATACAAGCACAACAAAACGCATCCGAATTCAAAAACCAGAAGCATCCAGCCGAAGTTCTGATTCATGAACTGAAAAGATGCAGTCATGAACGCATTCATTCCTTCAGGGTTCATGAAGATCGCCAGCGCAAAACCCAAAACCATAAGAATTGCCGGGACAGTTACCCAGTAATCAATACTGCGATCGATCACTTCACCTGAAGTCTCGGAGACTTTATTAGCCATCTCGCTTTCCTTTTTTGTAACCTGTTCAGGAAGATACCTTACAACAAATTCCTCTACAGCCCTCTGCCATATCCCAGTACATCAATTTTCTCTGGCTACTGCTTAAAAGAAACGTATAGGGACAAAATTCACATGCTTCTCTAGCAACAAAAGGGCCAAACAGTATTTTCCCATTAAAAATCAGTATGTTAGCATATTATTTCGGAGTAGCTCAGGTTGAAGATCTGCTCGGGCCCGTGCTTTTGTCTTCTTGGAGTTTACGCTTTGGATGGGCCGCGCGACCCTTGATTTTCCGGCATGCCCCCCCCTGCTCCGGTCAGACGGCAAAAGCGCCCCACACAGGCCGGGGCGCTCCCAAAAGAACTCTGACTCAGAGGGGGGGTACAAAACGGACGGACTCACCCAACGTCCATCGAAGAATCCGAAAAATTCCTCAATGACGCGCCGAGTGAGTCCGGTTGGCAAGCCTGGCGAATCAATGGGTCGCCGAGTTGCAGGCGCTTTTGGCCTGCATGGCCTTGAATCAGGCCGTTTTCATTCCTTCCTGCAGCATCTTCCACGACGATGCAGGCGAACGTCCACCTAGGGCCGTTCCGATTGCAAATACTTGAATAGCGAGAAAAGCATCAGCAGCATCAGAATCGAAATCGGCAAACCGCCAATCACCGCAGCCGTCTGGCAGGCCTTCAGTCCTCCAACCAGAATGAGGGTGACAGCCAGAACCGCAATCGCGATGCCGGAAGCCATTCTGATCTGTCTGCTCGGCTCGGCTGAACCATTCGTCAACTGCATGGAGCAGAAATACGCGGAAGAGTCGGCAGAAGTGATCATGAAGACAACCAGCATGCACATGGTCAGGATCGAAAAGGAGAATCCCAGCGGCCACTGGCTCACCATGACGTAGAATCCGGCTCCGATGTCCTTCTGGATTTCCGCCCAAAGCGGGACCGTGCCGCTCATTTCCGTGTACACGGCGGAGATTCCGAAGGTGGTGTACCAGATGATGCAGGTGGCCGTGGGGATGAGGGTGCATGCCAGCAGGACCTCGCGCAAGGTGCGTCCCTTGGAGATTCTGGCCAGAAAGCCGCCGACAAACGGCACGAAGGAAAACCACCAGCCCCAGTAGAAAACCTTCCAGTAGCCCATCCACTTGCCCTCAAGCGCCTGCTCGGTGGCATCGGTGTGAAAGGTCAGGTAGACAATGTTTCCGAAATATTCGCCAAAGACCTGCACGATCCAGTTCAGAATGTGCAAGGTGGGGCCGAAAAGAAGCACATAGCAGAACACAACGCCGGCTATGTACGCATTGAAACTGCTCAACGTCTTGATTCCGGAATCGATTCCTCTCCATACGGACCAGCAGAAACCCGCGCTGACCAGACCGGTCAGGCATATCATTCTGAAGGTGTCGAGCTCGATTCCCAGGACATAATGCAATCCATACTTCAACGAGATCAGCCCCAGTCCGATGGATGTCGCGATGCCGAGGAAATTGACGATCATCGCAATCAGCTCGACCACGGCGGAAAAGGGTCTGGAATAGGCCTTGTCGCCAAGCAGTCCGTAAAAAGCCGTGGAAAAATTCAGCGGCAAACCTTTTCTGAAGGCCGGCAGGCCAATGCAGACACCCGCAACGGCGAAAATGCCGAATCCGCCGATTCCCGTGTGCATGATGGTGATCTGGAAGGATTGCTTCAAGGCGTCCATGCTTCCGGCCGCAGCCCCGAGAGGCGGCTGTTGCCAATGGAAAAGCGGCTCCGCAACAGCCCAGACAACGACCGAAACCGCAAATGCGCAGCCGATCAGCATGGCTATCCAGGAAAAAGTGGAATAACTCGGCACATCCTCGGCCTTGCCAAGCTTGAGAGCGCCATACCGGGTAAGAGGAATGATGAAGACGGGCAGGCAGAAGATACCATTCAAACCGATATACCACCAGCCGAAATAGTGGCTGATGAAGTCCTTGACCGAAGCCATCTGCCTTGCCATGAGCTCGGGATTTATGGCTGCATACCCAACAATGATCAAGAGGGCCAAGGCACTCGTTATGGCCAGAAGATAGTTGATGTTCGCAGTCTCTTTCTGCTTGTTCGCGACCCCTGCTCGGGCCATGGTGCCTAAATTAGCTTTCATATTTGCTCCTAACACATGTTAAATTGCCACCCCAAAACTGCCAAGGAGCAAAAAACACACCATCTCCACCGAGTCGCGATCGAGTCCATTCACATTAATGCATTGGAAAATTTTGGAAAATTCCTGTTTTCAACATACACGCTCGATCTATATCGAATCACAGCACCAGGCGAGGTTGTTCGACCGAAAAAATGCCATGCAGTCAGAGGAAAATTGGACGACGAATTCAACGAAGGAGCGGAGTTCCACGCTACATCACACTGAAATACAACATTAAATTTTCATGTCCACCATTCCGGCACCGGAAAGGAATGGACTATCGACTGTAGGTCGCCAGTCTTCGGCACTTCATGGTTTCAGACAACAATGACATTTTTTTTGCAAGTTGCGATTCGTCAAACAAAACAGCTGATTGTGAAATAAGGCTCACACTCTGATATAGAGACCATTGCGTAAAATAACGGATTACAAAAAGCAGTAAATACACAAGGACCGAACACCGCCTTGTGAAAAAAATCATTTTAATCGGGGTGGTTGTTTGAATTCCGGTGCACTTTCCCTGTTTCCGGATATCAAATGTTGAATTGAAAACGATGAAAAACCACTGGATTGCGGCCTTCCTTTCCCGTGAAAACACCTCGAAACACATCTTTTGAGCCGCCCAAATGCGACCCCATGTTTTTTTGTATCCGAGGCTCTGCCCGAAGAGCCTAACCCCTCATTTACATTCACCAAACACACAAATATCAAAAAAAGCAGTCTCGCCCTCCGAAAATCATCGGTTGGCAGCGCTTGTTTTTCCCTGCCCCTCCCCAATCTGACAGCAAGTGTCAAGCCGCACTTTACTTTGTTCGAAAAAGCGCAATCTCGCACTTTACACTAGGACAAAGCCTTCATTGTAAAATTGTGCTCTATTTCACTTCCGAAGCCCCACCGTGTGTATTTTTGCCGAAATTATTTTTATTTCTGCTTTGGCATGCTGATTGCTTAAGAAGGTTAGCTCTGTGTATCTCAAGCGATGTTCAGAATGATTGAAGGACATTGAATATACAATCAATATATTCAAGAGACTTTAAAATTTCATGCACGCTTTGAATTCACCATCGAGCTGATGTGTAATTGGGATGTGTAATTTTTATTTGAGCAAGAAAAGTAGTGGACCATCATATACATTACTAGATGTATTCGGATTACGCCACTCAAAGTAAGGAGTCACTCATGGCTAAAGCATTGACTGAAGAACAAAATCTGGTTGTCGCAAGCATGAAGGAACTCATGTCCCGTGAAAACTGGGATGACTATTTCAAGGAATGCGACAATGAGCACAAGTTCCCTGAAAGATTTTGCAAGGCCCTTGCAGAGCTTGGCATTCACCAGATCATCAATCCTGTGGAGTACGGCGGACTGGAAGAAGACGCCATGGTGACTTTCGTGGCTGCATGGGAAGAAGTCCTGCGCCTTGGCGGCAACGCTGCAAGCATCTGGTTCTCGACCACCTACCCCGTTCTGTTCAGGGAAGGTACCGAGGAACAGAAGAAACTCGGTGAAGAACTGATGGCTACCGGCCTGACCAAGATCGGCAATGCTGCGACCGAGCCCGGCGCCGGTTCCGACCTGGGCTCCATGAAGACCAACTACACCCGCAAGGGCGGCAAGGTGTACCTGAACGGTCAGAAAACCTTCTGCACGGACGCCACCTACAGCGACTACATCATCGTGACTGCTCTGGATGCCGAGACCATGTCCCAGTACACCAACTGGCTGGTCCCGACCAATGCTCCCGGCGTCACCATTTCCGGTCTGGAAAAGCTGGGCCTGAAGACCAACAGCGCTGGCGAAATCTACCTCGACAATGTCGAAGTGGACGAAAAGGACATGCTCGGTGCGGAAGGCGCCGGCTTCTCCATGCAGAAGGACGACTTCAACGTGGAGCGCATCATTTCCGGTCTCTACTGCTACGGATATGCCCTTTGCGCCTTCGAGGACGCTGCCAAGTACGCCAACCAGCGCATTCAGTTTGGTGAAGCCATCGGCCGCACCGAGCTGATCCAGCTCAAGCTCGCGGACATGAAGACCAAGCTGACCAACATGAAGCACATGGTCTACACCGGCGCCGAAATGGTCGATGCCGGCACTTTGGACAAGGGCTACGCCGCCATGTGCAAGTACTACTGCGTGACCGCTGCCCAGGAAGTCACCGACGACGCCCTTCAGGTTCTCGCCGGTGTCGGCATCTGCGGTGATCACCGCGCCAGCCGTGCCTGGAGAGACATCCGTGCTTCCCGCGTTTCCGGCGGCACCGATGAAATGATGATCCTGACTCTCGGCAGAAGCGTTCTCAAGGAATACAGAAGCTAGTCAGTTCAAGACAAGGCAGGAATTCCGACAGACTCGGGCGGAATTCCTGCTCTCGGATCAACCGCAGACTGGTTTCGAAACGACATTCTGAATTGCATAGACCACAAGTGAGTTTCAAAATGAAAAATAATGTAAAGGAATTTTTCGATAATTCGAATCACAGGCCCCCCCAGTTCGGCGTCCTGCAGGGCGTAAAGGTTGTCTTTTCCGCTGTCGAGGTTGCCGGTCCTCTGGGCCCCCACTTCATGGCCGAATGGGGCGCTGACGTAATTTGGCTCGAAAATGTCCATGGCGGCGACACCAACCGCAGCTACCGTCCCTCCGAGCATGAGCACAGAAACGACCGTTCCATGTCGCTGGACATCTTTTCCGAAGAAGGAAAGGAAGTCTTCAAGAAGCTCATCAAGGAAGCCGAGGTCTTTCTGGTCGCAGGCAAAGGCCCCAACTTCATCAAGAAGGGCATCACCGACGAATTCCTGTGGGAGATCAACCCCAAACTGGTCATCACCAGAATCTCCGGCTACGGACAGGAAGACGCCGACCCCAATTTCATTGATCGCCCCTGCTACGACGGCATTGCCCAGGCCATGTCCGGCTACATGAGCCAGAACGGCACTCCGGAATCCCCGATGCCTGCATACCCGTACGTCGGCGATCTGTTCACCGCCCTGTTCAGCCTGTCTTCCACCCTCGCTGCCCTCATTCGCGCCCGCGAAACCGGCAAGGGCGAAAGCATCGACATCGCCATGACCGAAGTGCTGATGCGCCTTTCGACCTACAACATGGTCGACTACCTCAATGACGGCCGGATGTACCCCCGCCCGGGCGCCAAGGACCCCATCCAGGGCGCGACCGGCATCTACAAGACCAAGGACGGCTTCCTGTTCACCAACATTCTTGGTCGCAAGCAGATGAAGACCCTCTTCTCCATGATCGGCTGCGAGGACATCTACGGCACCGGCGATTTCAAGGAAGGCTTCTCGTTCATCAACATGAACTGGGACAAGGCCGACTATGTGGAATCCAAGGTCGAGGAATACTTCAAGACCAAGACCAACGATGAACATATCGCCATCTTCGACGGCATGAAGGTCGCTGCCGCCCCCGTGCTCAGCTTCCCCGAAGTGGTCAAGCATCCCCAGTACCAGGCCCGCGACTGCTGGGTGGACTGGGAGACCATGACCACCAAGGAAAAGTACAAGGGCGTCAACGTTGTTCCCCGTTTCAAGGTGAACCAGCCCAAGATCTGGCGTTCCATGCCGCACGTCGGCTACGACAACGACGCCATTCTCGAAGACCTTGGATACTCCGCCGAGCAGATCGATCAGCTGTACGGCAAGGGTGTCATCTACAGGGATGACAAGGAAAAATAAGGAAAATACCATGGCATATTCTTACGAAACAATTAAGTGCGAACTCAGCGACAAGATTGCTGTCATCACGCTGAATCAGCCGAAATACAATATCCTGAGCGGCCAGATGCTTCGTGACCTTCGTGATGTCATGAACGAACTGGGCCGGGAATCCGATCTGCGCTGCGTTGTCGTCACCGGCGAAGGCGAAAAGGCCTTCTGCGCTGGCGCCGATGTTGGCGAACTGACCGACCCCACGGTTGACGATCTCGAGGAAACCGATGTCTGGGCGCGCGGCATTCTGACCAAGGTCGCCAACTTCCCGATCCCCATGATCGCCGCCATCAATGGCTACGCACTCGGCGGAGGCCTTGAGCTGGCTCTTTCCTGCGACATCAGAATCGCCAGCGAAAATGCCAAGCTCGGCCTTGTGGAAACCTCGCTCGGCCTTATCGCCGGATGGGGCGGAAGCCAGCGTCTGGTCAGGAACATCGGCGCCGGACAGGCGAAGAAGATGATGTTCACGGCAGAAAAGCTGACTGCTGCCAAGGCATTGGAAATCGGTCTTGTCCAGGATGTCTTCCCGGCTGAAAAGCTGATGGAGGAAGCAATGGAGCTGGCTCGCAAGATCAGCGCAAACGCCCCGATTTCGAACCGCCTGACCAAGAAGGCGATCAACTACTATCTGAACATGGGCATTCAGGAAGGTCTGGATCTGGAACGCCAGTTTGACAGAATGACCTATGAATCCACTGATTCGCAAGAGGGCATGAAGGCTTTCGAGGAAAAGCGGAAGCCTGTTTTCACCAACAAATAGATACCCGGAGATGGTACCCGTCTCGGGTACCATCTCTCTACATGATTTTCGTAGGAGTCAGGGCGTTCACGATGTCTGAAGATAAATTTGATGCTATCGTTGTTGGTGCCGGTCTGGCAGGCTCTACCTGTGCGTATCTGCTTGCCAAGGCCGGTTTGGAAGTCGTCGTTGTCGAACGAGGCAATTTCCCCGGTGCAAAAAAAACATGACTGGTGGAAGGTTGTATGCCCACAGTCTTGAAAGGATCATTCCCGGCTTTGCCGAAGAGGCACCCGTGGAGCGATGCGTTGTTCACGAAAAGATATCCTTCATGAATGAAGGCAGCTGCACCACCATGGACCATACGAATGTTGCGTCCGAGGATCCTGCCGAACGTTCCTATACCGTTCTTCGTTCGAAATTCGACCCCTGGCTGGCCGAAAAGGCGGAAGACGAAGGTGCCAACTACATTCCCGGCATTCGTGTCGACGACCTGATCATGCGTGATGGCAAGGTTTGTGGTGTCGTAGCCGGAGAGGACGAGCTTGAAGCCGATGTCGTCGTCCTTGCCGACGGAGTCAACTCGCTTCTTGGTCAGAAGGCCGGCCTTGTCAACAAGCTGAGCCCGCATCACTGCGCTGTCGGCGTAAAGGAAATCATCAAGCTGTCCAGACAGCAGATCAATGATCGCTTCGGCTGCACGGACAAGGAAGGCGCGGCATGGCTTCTGGCCGGATCGCCGTCCGACAACCAGATGGGCGGCGGCTTTCTGTACACCAATGAGGAAAGCATTTCATTGGGTCTCGTCTTTGGACTGCACAACATTTCCTCGGTGACCAAAAGCATTCCGCAGATGCTGGAAGACTTCAAGCACCATCCGATGATCGCTCCGCTGATTGAAGGTGGAGAACTTCTGGAATATTCCGCCCATGTCGTGCCCGAGGGCGGCCGCGCAATGGTTCCCAAGATGGTTGCTGACGGCGTGCTGATCGCTGGTGATGCTGCGGGACTTTGCCTGAACGTCGGCTATACGGTTCGCGGCATGGATCTGGCCATTGCTTCGGGTGAAGCTGCGGCCCAGGCTGTCATCAAGGCCAAGGAAGCGGGTAATTTCAACTCGGATTCCCTGTCTGCCTACACGAAGCTGCTGCAGGACAGCTTTGTGATGAAGGATCTTGATCTGTACAGCAATACACCGGAATTTCTGGATAACAGCCGCATGTACAACGAATATCCGGACATGGTCAATTCCATGATGCATGATCTGTTCACGGTGAAAGGACAGTCGACCCCCGTGCGCAAATCCTTCCTGGGACATCTGAGAAAGGCCGGAATCATGAATCTGCTCAAAGACGGCTGGAAAGGAGTACGGGCAATATGAGCGATATAGTCAATACCGATATAAAACTCGGCGTAAACAAGTTTTTTGTCGACGAAGAAGGCGCGCACATCAAGCTGAAGGATGATGCCGATCGTGCCGAAGTGAAGAAACTGATCGCTGCATGTCCTGCCGGACTGTACAAGATCGATGACGAGGACAACCTCCAATTCGACTATGCAGGCTGTCTTGAGTGCGGCACCTGCCGCATCCTTTGCGGAGATACGGCACTCGAAAGCTGGGAGTATCCGCAAGGTACTTTCGGCGTGGAATACCGTTTCGGATAACCTGAAAAAAGAGCAACCGTTGCATGCAACGGTTGCTCTTTTCCTTCAATCTCACGGCCCTAAAAATCAATATACTTTGTAATCAACCCGTGCAGATGCTGCCGTGATATGTTGATGGCCTTTGCAGTCTTCGTGACATTGCCGTTGAAATGTCCCAACGCGTGTCGCAAAAATCCCTCATTGAACTTGGTGTTGAAATCATCCAGCGCCTTGTGATGCGCGGATTTGTAATCACCAATTCTGTAGACGGGGCGTTGAGGATTTTCTCCCGAAGCGCCATTGCTTTGGGGACAACAGCAGCACCGCAGAAATTCATTGATGTAATACGGTAGATGACGAGGCTGAATAATGGTCTCATTGCTCTCCATCATATTCCCGGCATGCTCGATGACATGAGCCAACTCTCTGCAATTGCCGGGGAATTCATAGCGCAGGAATGTGGCATACGTTTCTTCCGAGCATCCGCATATGTTCGTCCCGAGTTTCCTGTTCACTTCGCTGATGAAATGATTTGCCAACAGCTTCATCTCGGCCAGACCACGCTTTCTCAACGGTGGAATTCGAATGCCGATCACGGCAATACGGTAAAACAGGTCAGGCTTCAAAAGGCCTTTTTCCATGGCCTCGAGAGGGTCGCAGTTCATGGAGGAAAGGACCCGGACATTGACCGGAGTCCGTTTGCTGCCGCCGACCTTGCGAACGGTTTTCGTCTCCAGCACTCGCAGAATCTTGCTCTGCATTTCGATGCTCAACGTGTGCAACTCATCCAGAAAAAGAGTCCCTCCATCCGCCTCTTCAAACAGCCCGTGCTTGTCAACAGCATCAGTGTAAGAGCCTTTCGTTGTGCCGAAAAGCGTGCTTTCCATGAGGTTTTCCGGAATTTCCGCGCAGTTGACGGCAACAAAAGGCCGTTTCCTGTCTCCGCAAAAGGAATGTATGCTCTGTGCAAACAGTTCCTTGCCTGTTCCAGTTTCTCCAATGATGAGAATGGAGGAATCCGCTTTTGCCACTCGCTTTGCAAGCTTGATGGCCTCCTCCATTTTGGGGCATGTGCAAATTATGTCATTGAAGGTGAACAAATCTTTATGCTGTGTCACCACCGACTTGATGTTGTCGAAAAACTGCTCCTTGGTCAGATCGACATATTGCACTGCTTTTTTCACGTCATCCATGTATCTGTAGATACATATTGCACCTATGGTCACATTGTCTTCGATGATCGGAAACGAATTGTAAAGAAATTCTATGGTTCTATTTGTTTTTGTTGATTTATACTTGAGAAGTATATCCCTGTAAGGCTTTCCGGATGCAATCGTGTTCAACAATATGCTTGAATCCTGCGTAAGATCAAAGGCATCGGTGGTATGCATCCCTACAAGTTCGTCCGGCGTAGTAAGGTCGTACGTGCAGTTTGGAGAAATATAGATGTAATATCCTCTGGCATCTATGACTTCTATGAAATTATTGAGCGCAGCAAGGCAATCGAGCAGATTTTTTGTTTGAGGCGAGAGCTTGTATCTTTCTTTCTTTTTCATAGTGGAACACCTGCGATAAGCATTGAAACGTAAAACAGTATTGAATCCACGTTAATATTCGCGTGTCAAATCAACGATCGTAGCAGACCATGGAAAAGCACACGGTTTTCCTCAATTCACACAGTTCTGTTGCGGATTGTTATAATCGGCACAAGAGTCTTGGTCGCTCTACTTGTGCCGCGAAATCGGGAGATGTCAAGCTTCATGTCGCCCATTCTCAGACAAAATCAGGGGCCCAACGCCGACAACTTTTTTCAGCCCGACGTAACCAATTATTTTTATTACAAGTAGGCGGAAATGAAAGCCTTCGGCATGAAAAAAACAGTATGTTTCAACGTTTTTTCATCCTCACGATCACGACGTTGCAATCCCGTTGGACTTGGTGATGACAGACGGATCGTCTTGCACGAAATGCATCAGACTCTCGTTCAGGCGCAGTTCGTGGAAGCTTTTCCTCGAAGCGCACGATGACGAATCAAACGAATTTCCCGAATGCCCAACCCGGCGCAAGAAAAACGAATGCCACGCTACGGCCATTGAGAATCAGCCCCATTCCACTGGATTGCTTCAATTGCCGCCGAAGGACGGCCGCAAAAGTCCTCGGAGGATCTGCAAGCCCCCCTTCCCGTAGGCCTCGCCACTGTACACCACAGCAAGCCACCCGGAAGAATTGCGGAAAGATTATGGGAACAAGAAAAGGCACTCGCAGAAATATCCTGCAAGTGCCTGTTTTTCCTTGGTACCGAGGGAGAGACTCGAACTCTCAAGGGGCGAACCCCGGCGGATTTTGAGTCCGCTGCGTCTACCAATTCCGCCACCCCGGCGCGGGAGAGGTTCTTCATAGGGGAAGAGTGGGGGCTGTGTCAATATTTTCGAGGTGTCGCAAACAAGAAGATTGTTGCCTTGGCATCGACGACCTGCTAGCTCTGGCCTTTCCAATCAACCTTTTTTCGGTAGGCTTGCCATGATCCCCGTCGGCTCCCTTGTCAATGCCCTGGCCATCATCTGCGGCAGCGTGCTCGGCTGCATGCTGCAAAGCCGATTTCCCGACCGCATCCGCACCATCGTATTTCAGGGACTGGGACTCTGCACCATCCTCATCGGCCTGCAGATGGCCTTCAAGGTCCAGAACATCCTCATTGTGATCTTTGCCATACTTCTGGGGGGAATTACCGGGGAGCTGCTCCGACTGGACTCCCTGTTCGAACGGCTGGCCGAACGCGTCAAGACCATGATCGGCTCATCCAACGAACGGTTCACGGACGGGCTGGTCACGTCGTCGCTCATCTTCTGCATCGGCGCCATGGCCATTCTGGGCTCGCTGGAGGAAGGTCTGCGGGGCGACACCACCATCCTGTTCACCAAATCCATTCTCGATGGTTTTGCAGCCATTGCCCTGTCAGCAACCTACGGGTCGGGCGTGCTGTTCTCCTTTCTGCCCGTGCTGATCTATCAGGGCGGCATGACTCTGGGCGCTGGCGTGCTGCAAAGCTACTGCACTCCCCTGCTCATCGACCAGGCAACGGCCTGCGGCGGCCTGCTCATTCTCGGCATCGGCATCACCCTGCTGGAGATCAAGGAAATCAAGCTGTTGAGCCTGCTGCCCTCGCTGGTCTACGTAGTCGCGCTTTCCCTGATCTTTTCCTGATCTTTTCCTGACAAAAAAAGAGCCGAAGCCCGGCGCGTTCCCCTTGCGCCCGGCTTCGGCTTTTTGCATCCCGGTCCATTGTCGCTGCACAGACCGGGAGCCCCCCTAGTGGGTCGTATCGCTACCCTTCCCAGACAAGCTCGAAAGCGTAGCGCAGTGAGTCTTCGTATTCGGCAAACACGTTGCCCGCGCCCACGGAATCCAGCACGCCCAGATTCCGCATCCGTTCCAGCACATTTTCCCGAACCCCGGAAATCAGCACGATGGAACCGCCCCTGCGGCACTGGCTGATGAAGGTTTCCAGAGCGAACATGCCGGTGGAGTCCACAAAGGGCACATGATCCATGCGCAGAATGTAGACCTTGGGCTGCTGCTGCATGGCGTTCATGGTGCTGCGAAATCGGGAGGCCACGCCGAAAAAGAACGGGCCGTCGATCTCGTAGGACTGAATTTCCTTGCCCATGTACTCGCCACTGTAGAAATTCTCTCCCTTTTCGCTGCGAACCGGCAGGACCTCGGTGGCCTCGCTCATGCGGCGCATGAACAGCATGGCGGCCAGCACCACGCCGGTCAGCACGGCCGTGGTCAGGTCCACCATCACGGTGACCGCAAAGGTCAGAAGAAGCACGAAAATATCGGTCTTGGGCGCATGCATGAGCCGAATGAACTTCTGGACCTCGCTCATGTCCCAGGCCACGACCATCAGCACTGCGGCAAGACTGCCAAGGGCGATGTAGGACGCCATGTCCGACAGCAGCAGGATGAAGCAGAGCAGGGTCAGGGAATGCACGATGCCAGCCACGGGCGAATATGCACCGGCCTTGATGTTGGTCGCGGTACGGGCAATGGCGCCGGTAGCGGCAATGCCGCCGAACGCAACTGCACCGAGATTGGCCACGCCCTGCGCGACCAGTTCCATATCGGAATTGTGCTGTTCACCGGTCATGCCGTCGGCAACAGCGCAGGAAAGCAGGGATTCGATGCCCGCCAGCAGCGCGATGGCCAACGCATCCGGGAACAGAAGCCGCATCTGGGCAAGGCTCACGTCCGGAAACGACAGCGCGGGCATGTGGTCCGGAATGCCGCCGAACCTGTCGCCAATGGTCTCGGCACCGGCTCCGAGAAGCAGAGCCAGACAGGATGCGGCAACCACGCCCACAATCGGTGCGGGAATGCGCGGGATGAAACGGCGGACAAGAATGATCACGGCCAGCGCGATTGCCGACACCCCGAGAGTGCCGAAGTCTATCTGATCCAGATGCCCGAGATAATAGCTCCATTTGCCCAGAAAATCCGGGGGCAGGTCCGCGCCCTGCATGCCGAGAAAATCCTTGACCTGTCCCGAAAAGATCAGAACGGCGATACCGGCGGTGAATCCGGTGGTCACGGGATACGGAATGTACTTGATCAGGGTGCCGAGACGGCAGAATCCCATGAGAATGAGCAGCACGCCGGCCATGAGCACGCAGACCACGAGTCCGTCGTAACCATGCTTCTGGATGATGTTGAACAGGATCACCACGAATGCGCCGGTGGGTCCGCCGATCTGGTAGCGGGAGCCGCCGAACAGGGAAATGAACACGCCCGCGACAATGGCCGTGAAAATGCCCCGGTCTGGGGTCACGCCCGAGGCGATGGCAAACGCCATGGCCAAGGGCAGGGCCACGATGCCGACGGTTATCCCGGCCAACACGTCCTGGCCCAGCTTTTCCAGGGAATACCCCTTTCTCAACGTCAATATGCTTTCCGGCACCAAATGTGCCGCTGTGAAACCAGCCATGAAATTCCTTGCCTCCTGATCGTTCGGAGCGCGAGGTGTACGCCTCTCCTGATCAGTTTGCAAGTCCGACCCCTCGAAAAAAAAGTACAATATTTCGGTACGTTGATTATGATTTTTTTCACATGCACAGGTATTTTACCCTTTTCCGGGACGGTTTTGTCCGGAAATCCAGCTTGCGATTCCCCCCAAAAGAGGCCCGAAAGACGTGCATGTACTCGAAATCACATTCCCGAAGACGAACGCAACCCGTTATCCTTTCAGCATTTCCGGATTCAGACGTGATGCGGGACAAGCCCTGCACCACTTCCCTGACCGCGTCTTTCCGAATCGACCGAGACAAAACGGGTTAGGAGGCCTTCAAAATTTTTTTGAAAAAAAAGCAAAAAAAACGTCCGCCACCCTGAAGTGACGGACGCGTGCATGTCGCATTCGCGAATTCGGACTATTTTGCCGGAGCAGGCGCGGGCTTCCCGGCCTTGGCCCCTGCACAGCCGCGACAGGCCTTGATATGCTTCATCTTGAGATTTTCGTCGGCCTCGAGAATGGTAATGTCATCCTCGGATTCCATGTGGCCCTTTTCCAGAGCATAGGCCAGCACGTCCTCATACAACTGCTGACAATGCTCGGTGGGAATGAATTCCCCGATCATGTCGCGCTGGAATTCCGGGCGGTCGAACGGCTTGGCCCACTCCTTTTCCTTGAAGGAATCCCATGCCCCGATCCCGGGTGTGTCCACGGGCTTGTTGATCTGACGGACAGTCACTTCCCACTGGGTGTAGGCATGAGGGTCATCAAGGGTTTCCGCGGGTTCGCACGCGTGCAGCGCACTGGCCTGAAACGACAGCACCAACTTCATGCCGAACCGGATTTCCTTGAACGTGCGCCCGAACTCCTCATGCCGCATGGCCTCGACCAGATGGTCCCGAAAATCTTTCGCCATATTCGTCACTCCTCACAGAGAATGCAGTTACAACAAGTAGCGGCATACTTGCTCATATTCTACCCGAACACAAGGGGTTTTTCCGAAAACAAGGACAGCTCCCACCGCCAAATCAGGCCAGCACCATGAGAGCCACGGGCAGGGTCGCGGCGGAAAGAAGGGTCTGAAACGTGATGATCTGGGCCATGAGCCGATGGTCCCCGCCCATCTGCCGGGCCAGAATGAACGCGGACACGGCAACGGGTATGGCGGTGTAAATCACGGCCGTGCGCACGGCCAGCACATCCCCGGCCAGCCCCCGGGCGATGATCGCGGCCAGCACGGGCAGAGCCACGAGATGCGCTGCCGAGGAAACCGCCAGCCCGCGCGCCGCCGTCCATGACTCCATCGAAACGGAATCCCGCGCCCACGGCAAGCAGACCCATGGGCAGGGCCGCAGTTCCCAGAATGGCGAACAGATTGTCCACCACCGGCGGCAGGGACCAGCCGCCCCAATTCATGGCGAGACCAACCACGCAGGACAGAATCAGGGGATTCCTGGCCAGTTCCTTGAGCACCTTGAGCAGCCCGCCACCGGCGTTGTTCCCGTGTCGGGCCAGCGCCAGCACGCAAAGCACGTTGACAAGGGGGATGATGGTAAGCAGAGCCACGGCGGACAAAGCCATCCAGTCCGGTCCCAGCAGGCCGGCGGCCACGGACATGGCGACATAGGTATTGGGCCGAATGCTGCCCTGAAGCACCGAAGTGTAGGCCGGACCGGACATGCCCAGCCGGGGGCGCAGCCAGCGCAGGCCGAGAAAGACCAGAACCACGGACCCGGCAATGGCTCCGGCAATGGGAAAACCGCCAGCCTGAATCTGCCTGCCGGACAGGCCGTGCATGAGCATGGCCGGAAACAATACATAATAGGTAAGGCGCTCGGAAACCGGCCAGAAGTCCGGTCCGGGAAAATCCATGCGCCGAAGCACGCAACCGAACAGAATCAGTCCGAAGATCGGGGTGATGGCAAGGATGATGTCCAACATGCCACTGCCTTACGCCCGCGCGCAAGGGGGGTCAACAGGATCGGGGGACATGGAGGGGAAAAAGGGAAATCAGATGTAGATGCACCGAAATTCCCGGCGCACATCCTCGAACTTACGGAAATGGCGGTACTCGCCGGCAGCCTTGTTCATGTAGGAGACCACATGGGCCACCAGCCGTCCGCGTTCCACCTTGCGGACCCACGACCGCACCTCGCAATCCTCTCCGGCATCGAGCACCATGGCCCAACTGAGCCGGGACGACTTGTCGAACACGCGAACATCCTCGACCGAGTCCAGATAAATATCCACGCTATCGAAAATGCCCCTGTGCGACCGGATGCAGGAATTCAGCTGGACAACCTCGGCTCTGGACAGGTCAAGCTCCCTGATCGACACATCTCCCTTGATGCGGATGTTCTCGGCAAGGGGCACCCTGTCCGGCGCATCCAGCACCACATGCTGGAGATAGCCGCCACCCAGCCCAGCGGCCAGGGCGGCGATGACAAAGATACCGCTGAGGACGATTGTCTTGAGTATTGGTCTGTTGCGAGATTTGCTCATGCTTCTCCATCAGTATCAAGACGGCTTTCCGTCATTCGATTATCATTTGCACGAACGATCTGGGTAAAGGAATTATTTCACTCTGACAATACGCAAAAACGAAACTTTTTCCTACTCTCGGACAAGTGCTCTCTATACTTGTACATTAAAAAGCGATTCCGTATACAGAGGCATGGTCAGCCCGGACATGCCCGAATACCGCATCAGCGTGGATCAGCTCCGACCCGGCGTCTTCATTCGCCTGGAACGGGCGCGCTGGTTCGATCATCCCTTCCTGTTCAACAGCTTCAAGATTCGCGACGACAAACAGATCGCGCTACTGCGCCAGCTCGGCGTCACGGAACTCATCTGCATTCCGGAAAAAAGCGACGTGCTGCCCCTTGCCCCCAAGGAACGAAAACCGGCACCGACAACTCCGCCGATTTCCGACCAGGACATCGAAGCACTGTGGGACGAAAAACGGGAACGCACGCGCCGCCTTCAGGAAAAAAAGCAGCGCATAGCCGAATGCGAGGGCAGATACGCCGAATGCCTTGCCGCGTTCTCCTCGATTCTCAAGGGGCTGGTCCGGGGCGACGCGCACTCCGTGGATCAGGCGCTGGCCTTTGTGGACCGGCTGACGGACAATTTTCTGCATGACACGGAATCCACCCTGCATCTGATGAACGTGATGGACCCCGGGGAACGGGTCTATTCCCACCCGCTGAATGTGGCCGTGCTCTCCATGATGACCGGACGACTCGCCGGTCTGGACAGGGATGAGCTCGTCTGTCTGGGCATGGGGGCTCTGTTCCACGACATCGGCAAGGAGCGGCTGGAAAGGAAACTGCTCAGGAAACGCGGCCCCCTGACCCGCCCCGAACAGGATCTCGTTGAAAGGCATCCGGAATACGGAGCCGACATGATGCGCGCCATTCCGGCATTTCCCGAACAGGCACTTCCGGCCGTGGCCCAGCATCACGAACGCATGGACGGTTCGGGATATCCAATGGGCCTCAAGGCCGATGGCATCGACAGGCTGGCTCGCATCACGGCTATTGCCGATGCCTACGACAACCTGTGCAACTCGCCGGACCCGGATGATTCCCTGACGCCCTATCTGGCCCTGTCCTACATGTTCGGCCAGCAGAAGCACCTGTTCGACGTGGAGTTGCTCGCCCTGTTCATCCGCTGCCTCGGCGTGTATCCACCCGGCACCGTGGTCCAGCTGTCCAACGGAGCCATCGGCATGGTCATGGCCGTGAATCCGCAGAATCAGCTCCGGCCCAGCGTGGTGCTCTACGATTCCGAAGTTCCCAAAAAGGAAGCGCTGATCGTGGACCTTGCCGACGGTGACGATCTGCGAGTGGAAAAATCCATCCGCCCCAAGCACCTGCCCCCGGAAATATTCCAGTACCTCTCACCCCGTTCCCGCATCAGCTATTTCGTGAATCAGAACTGACCGGTCATTTCCGAATCCCTGCCGCAGGCAGTCGCATTTCCCTTCCCCAAGCAGCCGCCCACCAGCACCGCCTTTTTCCGAGCCTTCCTTTTCGCGGAAAATATGTTTTGCGTTTCCCATTCATTAAGGTAGCGTATACCCAACTCAAGGGAGCCTATCATGGATCGGAAAGGCGATATTCTGAAGAAAGTGCTGGAGGCCTCGGGCTACGCCGCAGATCAGGGCGAGGAAAAGGCCGAGCTGGACACCCTGAACAGGCACCTGCTGCTTGCAGTCAGCCCCATTGCCAAGGCCCGGGCCGGGCTGGAATTCGTGTCCTCGTTCTTCACGAACAAGGACCAGGTCCGCCTGACCCTGATGAATGTGCTTCCGGCCCAGGGCGTTGTCTGGGACGAGGAAAAGGACTTCGAAAGTCTGGAGCTCATGGAAAGCCGAACCGAAGCCGGGGAACGCAAGGCCCACAAGGTACTGGACGATGCAAAACGGGGGTTCACCGCTGCCGGATTTCCTGCCGAAAACATCGAAATCAAGATCACGCCATCCCAGATGAGCAAGGGGCACCACATCGTGCGCGAAGGCCGCTCCGGCCAGTACGACGCCGTGGTGCTGGGCAGACGCACCCAGATGAAGATCGAGGAACTCATGGACAAGTCCGTGTCCCGCGAACTTCTGGAAAGCCTGTCCGACCGCATCAGCTTTCCCTTCTGGATATGCCGCCCGCCCGAACACGGGCGCAGGAACGTGCTGCTCTGCGTGGACGATTCCGCACCATCGGAACGCATGGCCGACCATGTGGGCTTCATTCTGGCGGACGAACCCGGGCAGGACGTGACCGTGCTGCATGTGCACGACTCGGGCAAACGCACGCTGGCCGAATCCGAAGCCACCATGGCCAAGGCCGTGGACATCATGACCACCGCAGGCATGCCCGAGGACCGCATCACCCGGCACATCCTGCACGCCTCCAACCCGGCGCGCAGCATTCTTCAGGAAATCCACGCCGGAAAATACGCGGCGGTCGCCATCGGCAGCGCAGGCTCGGACCGCGGGTTGCTGGACAAGCTGCTTGTGGGATCCGTGGCCCGGAAAATATTCAAGGAACTGCGCGGAGCCTCGCTCTGGGTCTGCTTCTAGGAGTGCTCCATGTCGGAATTCATGGGAAAGGTGTCCGCAATCCGTGGAAGCGTTGTTGACGCGTCGTTCGAAGGCGCGGCCCCGCCTTTGCGCTCCATGCTCAAAGCCGGTCCCGAAGGCCGCGTCGTTGTCGAGGTGGCCGACCACCCGGGCGCAGGCATTGCCCGATGCATCGCCCTGACTCCCACGGGAGGTCTGGCGCGCGGCGATGACGTGATTGGCGACGGCTCTCCCCTGCTTGCTCCCGTGGGCAAAGGGCTTCTCGGACGGCTGCTCAATGTGTTCGGCGAACCTGCCGACGGTCTTGACGCGCCGACCGACGTGGAAATGCGCCCCATTCACGCCCGGCCCATCGAACTGGCCGACCGCATGACTGCCGAGGAAATCTTCGAAACCGGGATCAAGGTCGTGGACCTGCTTTCGCCTCTGGAAAAAGGCGGCAAGGCGGGCCTGTTCGGCGGCGCAGGCGTGGGCAAGACCGTGCTCATCACCGAACTCATCCACAACATGGTGGGCCGCCATTCCGGGGTCTCCATCTTCTGCGGCATCGGCGAACGGTGCCGCGAGGGCGAGGAGCTGCACCGGGAAATGGCGGATGCGGGCGTGCTGGGCAACACGGTCATGCTCTTCGGCCAGATGAACGAACCGCCGGGCGCGCGCTTCCGCGTGGGCCACGCGGCCCTGACCATGGCCGAATATTTCCGGGATGAACGCGAACAGGATGTGCTCCTGCTCATCGACAACATCTTCCGCTTCATTCAGGCGGGCATGGAACTGTCCGGCCTGCTTGGCCGCCTGCCCTCGCGCATGGGGTACCAACCCACGCTCGGGCCGGAGCTGGCCGAAATCGAGGAGCGCATCGCGTCCAGCCGCAAGGGGGCCATCACCTCGATTCAGGCCGTATACGTGCCTGCGGATGATCTGACCGACCCTCTCGGCCACGCACACCTTCGCGCACCTGTCCGCGTCCATCGTGCTCTCCCGCAAGCGCGCGGGCGAAGGGTTCTACCCGGCCGTGGACCTGCTGGAATCCAAATCATCCATGCTCTCTCCGGCCGTAGTGGGTCAGAAACACTACGACGTGGCCCGCGAAGCCCAACGAATACTGGCAGAATACGAGGAACTCAAGGATATCATCGCCATGCTCGGTCTGGAGGAGCTTTCCCGCGAGGACCGACGCACCGTGAATCGCGCACGCCGTCTGGAGCGGTTCCTGACCCAGCCTTTTTTCACCACGCACCATTTCACGGGCATGGACGGCAAATCCGTGTCGCTGGAACAGACCATCGAGGGGTGCGAACGCATCCTGAATGACGAATTCGCGGACAGGCCGGAAAGCGCCCTGTACATGATCGGGTCCGCAGACGAGGCAAAGTCGTGAGGTTCAAGGTACTCCTGCCCTCACGCGTGCTTCTGGACGAAGAGGTCGTTCAGGTACGGGCCGAAGGCCCGAACGGCATGTTCACGCTCCGCCCCCGGCACATCGACATGGCCTCGTCGCTGGTGGCGGGCATCCTGACCTTTCGCACCCCGGACGGCCGCGACCATCATCTGGCCATGGATCAGGGCATTGTCGGCAAGCAGGGCAACTCGGTCACGGTTGCCTCGCGCATGGCCGTGCGTGGAGAAATGGGCCATCTGGAAGAGGAAGTGCGGCGCATGCAGGATGCGGCGCGGGAACGCGAACGCGGCGCACAGGGCGCCGTGGCCCGGCTGGAAGCGGATTTCGTCAGACGTTTTCTGGAGTTCGGCAAGACATGAGCACAAAACGCAAAAAGGGCTTTCCCGACCATGTGGGTGAACGGGAACGCCGAAGCCTCAAGGCGAAGAAGGCCCCGGACATCGGCGCGTGGTACGGCATGACCATGTTCGGCGTGGTGGGCTGGGCCGTGGCCGTGCCCACGCTCATGGGCGTGTTCGTCGGAGTCTGGATCGACCTGACATGGCCCGGACCGCGCTCGTGGACCCTGATGCTGCTGGTCCTCGGCATCGGTCTCGGATGCGCCAATGCCTGGTTCTGGCTGAACCGGCAGCGCAAAAGCATTCTGGAGGAACGGGACCGTGACGACACCCGGCATGACTGAGGCAACGCGAATTCTCGGAGGGCTTGCTGCTGGCGGTGCGCTCTCCCTGCTCCACTTCGGCGGACTGTGGATCACCCTGCGCGCCCTGCCGCGCGTGGCCCGGCCCCGCCTATGGTTCATGGGCAGTGCACTCACGCGCTACGGCCTGACACTGGGCGGCATGTGGCTGCTCATGCAATGGGGCGTGGCTCCGCTGGTCGCGGCCTGCGCCGGATTCTGGCTCGCGCGCTCCGTGTTCGTGCCCCGGGTCGTCAAGCGGTTCGAAAAAACGGTTTCGTAACGGGAAGGACGCATGGAAATCACGCCGGACGTGATCATCTACGCGCAATGGGGCGCTTTCAAGGTCAACGCCACCCTCGTGTTCACATGGGGAGTGATGCTGCTGCTCACGGGCTTTGCCGGATTCGTCACCCGCAACCTGACCGCATCCGTGGACATGAACCAGCGCCAGAACCTGCTGGAGATTCTCGTGGACGGCCTGCTCTCCCAGATTCGGGACGCCACAGGCCATGATCCGGAACGGTTCCTGCCCCTGCTCGGCACCCTGTTCATCTTCATCTTCACCAGCAACATCCTGTCCATGATTCCGGGATTCCAACCGCCCACAGGCTCCCTGTCCACCACCACGGCCCTTGCCCTGATCGTGTTCTTCGCCGTGCCCTGGTACGGCATCCGCGAACACGGGCTCGCCAACTATCTCCGAGGCTACATCCAGCCCTCGCCCCTGATGCTGCCCTTCAACGTGATGGGCGAGATCACGCGCACCTTCGCCCTTGCCGTGCGCCTGTTCGGCAACATCATGAGCGGCACCATGATGGGCGCGATCCTGCTCGTGCTGGCCCCGCTCTTCCTTCCCGTGGTCATGCAACTGCTCGGGCTGCTCATCGGCGTGGTTCAGGCATACATTTTCGCGGTTCTGGCCGGGGTGTTCATTGCGGCCGGACTGGAATCGCACACAACCGCACAACAGGAAACGCAAAATGCCGGGTCTGTCCCGGCCAAGGAGTGACGCATGGATTCTCTCGCACTCGTTGCCATCGGTTCGGTCGTGGCCGCCGGAATCTGCATGGGCCTCGGCGCCATCGGCCCGGCCATCGGCGAAGGCATGGCCCTTGCCCGCGGCCTCTCGTCCATGGCCCAGCAGCCGGACGAAACCAATACCATCGTGAAATTCATGTTCGTGGGCATGGCCATGGTGGAATCCACAGCCATCTACAGCTTCGTGCTCGCCATGATCCTGCTCTTCGCCAACCCCTTCTGGAACTACTTTCTGGAAAAGGCGGGGCAATAACCGAATGCTTATCGACTGGTTCACGGTTGCAGCGCAGGCCGTCAACTTCCTGATCCTCGTCCTGCTGCTCAAGCGTTTTCTCTATGGCCCGATCATCACGGCCATGAACGAACGCAGGCAGAATCTGGCCCGGGAACAGGAACAGGCGCGTCATGCGCGACAGGAGGCGGACGAACGGGCGCGCGAACTCGCCGACCAGACCGAGCAGACGCGCGCCCGGCGCGAACAGGTGCTGGAACAGGCCAGAACCGAGGCCGAGGCTTGGCGCGAACAGGCCCTTGCCGCAACCAGAACCGAAGCGGATCGGGAACGCGACCGCTGGCGCGACGAACTGACTCGCGA